>DATCFU010000210.1:0-20074 GCA_036509315.1 Acidothermaceae bacterium | reverse complement strand
CGGGATTTCACCTGACCGACGCGGGCCAGGCGATGGCGAAGCGGGCTGCCGCCGCGGTCGCCGAACGCGACATCGTCGCGGTGATCTCGTCGCCGTTGGAGCGCGCGATCGAAACTGCAACACCGGTGGCAGAACAGTTCGGCCTGGCGATCGGCATCGACGCGCGACTCATCGAGGCCGCGAATGTTTTCCAGGGCTTGACGTTCGGCGTCGGCGACGGTTCCCTTCGCCGCCCCGCCCATTGGCGATACCTAACGAATCCCTTTCGGCCCTCGTGGGGGGAGCCGTACCGCGAAATCGCAGCGCGAGTGCTCGCCGCACTCGCGAGCGCGCGCGACGCTGCGCGCGGTCACGAAGCGATCTGCGTCAGCCACCAGTTGCCGATCTGGACTGCACGCCGGGAGGTGGCAGGTCAGCGACTCTGGCACGACCCGCGCCGCCGCCAGTGCGCGCTCGGCAGCCTGACGAGTTTCACGTTCGATGGCAACTCGATCGTCAGCGTTGATTACACCGAGCCGTCTGGCCATGCCGGTGTCGGACAGGTCGCAGGGGGCCTGACGTGCCGTCGTTTCGCGTGATCGCCGCGCCTATCGCGCTTGCCATCGTGTGCGGCCTTAGCGGGTGCTCGACGTCGGCGTCGGCGACCAACGATCAGCAAACCAACTACGTGGCGCTCAACGGCGTAGGGGTCATGACTGTCTACGCGACTGGCCATCGCAAGCTCGCACCGACTGTCTCGGGCACTGACCTGGGCGGCCAGCCGCTGACACTGTCGCAGTTTGCCGGCAAGGTGGTCGTGCTCAACTTCTGGGCATCGTGGTGCCCGCCCTGTCGCAGTGAGGCGCCTGCACTCGAGCAGGTGTACACCGACACCAGAGCATCGGGCGTGCAGTTTGTCGGTGTCGACATCAGAGAGAACGGCGTCTCGGACGGCGTCCATTTCGAGACGACTCATCACATCGACTATCCGAGTTTTTCCGACCAGGCATCGCGCATCGCACTCGACTTTCGCAGCACCGGTGTCGAGACGCCGCCGACGACGATCATCATCGACAGACAGGGTCGCATCGCTGCACGTGGCCTTGGCGAGATGACATACACGCAGTTGCTGACTGTCGTGAAACAGGTAGCAGCGCAGGCGACGACATGACGGTGGTCGCTTCGGTTGGCAGTTCCTTTCAACACACGGTGTTGACCGGCCCGCTCCTGCTCGCGCTGCCCCTGGCGCTGATCGCTGGCGTCGTGTCGTTCCTGTCTCCCTGCGTCGTGCCGCTCGTGCCCGGCTACCTCTCCTACATCACCGGTCTCAGCGGCGCAGACATCGACGACGCGCGAGGTAGCGGCCGCGGCCGTGTGCTGGCCGGCGCATTGTTATTCGTGCTCGGGTTCTCCGTCGTATTCGTCATCTCCGGAGCGCTCTTCGGCTACGCGGGAGCAAACATCCGCGCCCACACCGTGTTAATCGATCGCATCCTCGGCGTTGTCATCATTGTCCTCGGGCTCGTGTTCATGGGTCTGATCCCAGGGTTGCAGCGCGAGGCTCGATTCCACCGGGTGCCAGCCGCCGGCATTGCCGGCGCGCCGATCCTTGGCTTCATGTTCGGTGTCGGCTGGACGCCGTGCATCGGCCCGACGTTGGGCGCGGTACAGAGTCTCGCGTTTCAAGGATCCAGTGCGACACAGGGTGCGTTGCTCACGTTTGCTTATTGCCTCGGCCTCGGCCTGCCGTTTATCGCCACGGCGCTCGCGTTTCGTCGCGCAGTGGGCGTTCTTGGTGTCGTCAAGCGGCACTACGCGTTGGTCACCAGAATCGGCGGCGCGATGCTGATCATCGTCGGCGTACTACTGGTCACTGGCGCGTGGCACACCCTGGTGGGCGATCTTCAGTCGACGATCACTGGCTACGTGCCGGCGGTGTGACGTGAGCGAAATCCATACCGACGTCGATGATGCCGCCGCCGCGAAACTCGACACCGCGCCGGTCGACCGCGATGAACCGGTCGAGCAGGACGAGCTCGGCACTCGTCAACGGGGTGGACGTTCGACGGCGACGTCGGTGCTCGGCTGGTTGCGGTGGGCTTGGTACTCGCTGACGTCCATGCGGACCGCACTCATATTGCTCTTCTTGCTTGCGCTCGCAGCGGTGCCGGGAAGCGTGCTTCCACAACACGCGAGTAATCCGTTGCGGGTGCGTCAGTACTACGTCGCGCACCCGACACTCGCGCCGATCATCAACGCGATCGGCGGCTTCGACGTTTTCGGCTCGCCGTGGTTCGCGGCCGTCTACTTGTTGCTGTTCATTTCGCTGGCGGGCTGCGTCATTCCTCGCAGCCGCAGACATATTCGCGCGATGCGTGCCCGGCCGCCGGCTGCGCCACGCAACCTTGGCCGACTGCCGCATGCCACGAGTTGGACGACGGAGGTGCCCGTAGGTGAGGTCGTTGGCGCGTCGTACGGCTTACTTCGGTCGAGGCATTTTCGGACCGATGCGGCATCGACGAGCGTGGCTGCGGAGAAGGGGCACCTGCGCGAGACCGGCAACCTGGTCTTCCATCTCTCGCTGCTCGTGGTGTTGGTGGGAATCGCGGTGTCGTCGAACTTTGGCTTTACCGGCACCGTGCTCGTCACGGAGCACACCGGCTTCTCTGATACCGCCATTGCCTACGACGAGCTGAAGCTTGGCGACCTGGTGAGCCGCACGAGCCTGCCACCGTTCTCGTTTACCCTGAACTCGTTCGATGCCACGTACGAGCGCACGGGCGCGACGCGTGGAGCGGCGAACAGCTTCGACGCGCACATCACCTGGCAGCCGAACCCGAACGCGCCGCAGCGCACCGGCGACATCACGGTTAACCATCCCTTGACCACGGGTGGCGCGAACGTGTATCTCGTTGGCCACGGCTACGCGCCGCACTTTCGGGTGACCGACGGATCGGGGCAGGTCTTTGACCAGGTGACGCCGTTCCTGCCTCAGGGCAGCACGTTCGAGTCGCAAGGTGTGGTGAAACTTCCCGATGCGGTGCCGCAGCAACTCGGCATCACCGGCTTCTTCTTGCCGTCGGCGGTCGACGATACAAGTGGCCGGCCGATCTCCGTCTTCCCTGCGCCCGACAACCCGCTTGTTGTCATCGGGGTGTTCGCCGGGAACCTGGGCCTCGACAGCGGCGTCCCGCAGTCGGTGTACACGCTCGACACGTCGAAGATGAAGTTGCTGGCCACCACCCAACTCGCGCCCGGCCAGACCCTGACGTTGCCCGATGGGCAGGGCAGCGTGACGTTCGTCGGCTTCGACCAGTGGGCGACTTTCCAGATCAGCCGCGACCCCGGCAAGGGTGTCGTCTTGGTGTCGGTGGGATTCATGGTCGCCGGATTGCTGCTGTCGTTGCGGGTGCGTCGCCGCCGATTCTGGGTCAGGGCGGTGCCTCAAGATCACGAACACCCTGGGCGTACCTTGGTCGAGGTCGGTGGCTTGACCAGAACTGATGCAAGCGGTGGCTTCGACGAGGAATTCGCCGACATAGTCGTGGCTCTCCAGCGGGCCTTACCTCCCGCAGCGGAAGAGCCCGTCGAGCAACTTCGGGAGGACTGAACCGTGGGCGTCGATGTCGGCCTCGCCAGGCTGTCGAACGAGTTGATTGCGGGTGGCATCGCGGCCTACTCACTTGGCTTCCTCGGTTACGCAATCGACTCCGCCTTCGGCAACCACGCACCCCGGCTACCGGAGGAGAAGGCAGCACGCCTCGACGTCCGCGTGCCCGCTCTTGTCGGGGCAGCGGCCCGAACAAACGGCGCCGCCGCTCCGACCGCGCCGCCGCCCTCGCCCCCACCCGCCCGCGTTTCGTTCATCTCGGCGCACGCAGGTCAGTTCGCGATCGCCGTCACCGTCGTCGGTTGGCTGTTGCATCTCGGCGCCATCGTCAGCCGCGGCCTTTCGGTCCACAGGTTGCCCTGGGGCAACATGTACGAGTTCACGCTGGCGCTGACCTTCACCGCAGTGACCGCGTTCTTGGTGATCATGATGCGCCAGCCGGCGCGTTACCTCGGTGTGTTCGTGATGGCGCCCGTCGTGCTCGCCCTGGGCATCGCGGTATTGGTGCTCTATGTCGCTCCGGCGCCATTGGTGCCGGCCCTGCACTCCTACTGGCTGGCGATTCACGTGACCGCGGCCATCATCGCCTCCGGAGTCTTCACGGTGGCGACGGCGGCTACCACCATGTTCCTGGTCGCTGATCACTACGAAACCGCGACGGCGGCTGGCCGTCGGGTGCGATTCTCGGGGCTGGCCAGGATCATGCCCTCGTCGGCCGTCCTCGACCGCACCGCCTACCGTGCCTACGCGTTCGCGTTTCCCGTCTGGACGTTCGCGGTCATCGCCGGCGCAATCTGGGCTGAGTACGCGTGGGGCCACTACTGGCAGTGGGACCCGAAGGAGACTTGGGCGTTCATCACCTGGGTCATCTACGCCGGTTACCTGCACGCCCGGGCGACCGCTGGCTGGCGTGGACGCAAGGCTGCCTACATCGCGATGCTTGGGTTCACCTCGATCCTGTTCAACTTCTTCATCGTGAACATCTTCATCAGCGGCATGCACTCCTACGCCGGCGTGTAGCGGCACGCCCTGGACGGCGGCACCCAAGGCGGCCGGGCGATACTTGATCTATGAGCTTCGCCGACCTGCCTGAGTTCCTCGAGCGCCTGGAGAAGGACGGCGACCTAGTGCGCGTTAAGGCGCAGGTCGATCCGTATCTGGAGATCACCGAGATCGTCGACCGGGTCGTGCGCGCTGGCGGCCCTGCGTTGCTGTTCGAGAACGTCAAGGGTTCCAAGTTGCCCTTGGCGATGAACGTATTCGGGACGCCTGCCCGGATGGCCAAAGCACTTGGTGTCGACGACCTTGACGAGATCGGCGCTCGCATCGGCGACCTGCTCAAGCCCGAGCTGCCGAAGGGCTTCGCCGGTCTCAAGGATGCGATGAGCAAGCTAGGCCAGCTGCGCGACGTCCCGCCTAAGACCGTAAGAAAAGGCGACTGCCAGGACGTCGTGGTGCAGGGCGACAAGGTCGACCTGATGTCCTTGCCAGCTTTGCACACGTGGCCCGATGACGGCGGCTCGTATTTCAACCTCGGTCTCACGCACACGAAGCACCCGGAGACAGGTCAGCGCAACCTCGGGCTCTACCGGTTGCAGCGACATGACGCCCGCACGGTCGCGATGCATTGGCAGATCCACAAGGATTCCAACGCCCATCACGCCGTCGCAGAGCGCAGAGGCGAGCGATTGCCGGTTGCGATCGCGTTCGGCTGCGATCCGGTCGTGACGTACGCGGCGTCCGCGCCGTTGCCCAGCGACATCGACGAGTACCTGTTCGCGGGCTTCCTGCGCCAAGAGCGGGTGGAGATGGTCGACTGCGTAACCGTGCCGCTGCAGGTGCCGGCCGACGCGCAAGTCGTTCTTGAAGGTTGGCTCGAGCCGGGCGAGCGACGGCCGGAGGGGCCGTTCGGCGACCACACCGGGTTTTACACGCCTGTCGAGCCTTTTCCGGCTTTGACCATCGACTGCATGACGATGCAGAAGAAGCCGGTTTTCCAGAGCATCGTCGTTGGGCGGCCGCCAGCCGAGGACGGACCCATGGGCAAGGCGACCGAGCGGATCTTCCTGCCGCTCGTGAAGCTGCTGATCCCCGACATCGTCGACATGGACATGCCGATCGAGGGCGTGTTCCACAACTGCGTGATTGTCAGCATCGACAAGCGCTTTCCGAAGCACGCCCACAAGGTGATGCATGCGATTTGGGGCGCGGGCATGCTTTCGCTCGCCAAGCTGATCGTGGTGGTCGATGCGGATTGCGATGTGCACGACTATTCGCAGGTCGCCTGGCGAGCATTGGGCAACGTCGACTACACCCACGACATGGTGCAATCCGTTGGTCCGGTCGACCACCTCGACCACGCCAGCTACCAGCAGTTCTGGGGCGGCAAGGTTGGCGTCGACGCGACCGCGAAGTTGCCGACCGAGGGCTACACCCGGGGCTGGCCGGAGATGATCACGCAGGATCGCGCGGTCATCGAGCGTGTGACGGCGCGCTGGAAGGAGTTCGGCATCTCGTGAGCACCACCACTGCGTCGTTGACGCCGGCTGCCGGCACACCGAGCCGGGTGAAGGCATTCCTTGACCTGGTGCGGTTCGAGCATTCGGTGTTCGCGTTGCCGTTCGCCTACATCGCCGCGTTGACCGCGATGGCGAGCATCAACCACCACGTGCACTGGCGACAACTGGCGCTCGTCACGATCGCGATGGTCGGCGCGCGCACCTTCGCGATGGCGGTGAACCGCATCGTCGATCGCCATATCGATGCACGCAACCCGCGAACCCAGGGGCGCGAACTCGTCACCGGCGTCGTCAGTCTGCGGACCGCGTGGGCGGGCGCGATCGTCGCGTTGGTGGTTCTCATGGTCGCCGCCGGCGCCCTGAACCGGGTGTGTTTCCTCCTCGCGCCGGTCGCGGCGGTCGTGCTGGCTGCCTACCCGTATGCCAAGCGGATCACCTGGGCACCGCATGCGGTGCTCGGCCTCGCGCAAACGATCGGGCCGATCGGCGCGTGGCTAGCCGTCACCGGTCGCTGGTCGTGGACGGCCGTGGTGCTCGGGTTGGCTGTGGGATGTTGGATCGGCGGCTTCGACATCATCTACGCGCTCCAGGACTACCAGATCGACCGCGAGATCGGCGTGAAGTCGTTGCCCGCCCGGTTCGGGCCGCAGGTGGCCCTCGCCTTCTCGCGCGTCGCGCACTACGCGACGGTATTGCTGCTGTTGTGGTTCGGCGTGTTGGCCCATCTCGGTTGGACATGGACGACGGGCGTCGCCGCCGCCGCGGTGGCACTCGCCTATGAGCAGCACCTGGTGAAGCCGGACGATCTCTCGAAGGTCAACCGTGCGTTCTTCACCGTGAACGGCTTCGTGGGCATCGGGTTGTTCTGTTTCGCCGTCGTCGACTTGATCTCGCGCGGCTTCCGCGGATGACCGAAACGGCGCGGGTGCCTTGGGTCGTCGGTGTCAGTGGCGCCAGTGGAACCCCTTACGCCGCAGCGGTTTTGCGCGGTCTACTGAAGGCCGAGCAGCACATCGACCTCGTCGTCTCGCGGGCTGCGCGGCTGACCCTGATGGATGAAACCGGCATCGCCTGGCACGACGACTCCGACAGCCTTCACGCGTGGCTGACGTCGCAGCTGGACGCAGATCTGCCGACTCCGCGGACCGCTGAGTTGGAGCGCGTGCGTTTCTGGTCACCCGGTGATCTTGCAGCTGGCCCTTCGAGTGGGTCGTACATCACGCGCGGCATGGTGGTGGTGCCCGCGAGCACCGCGTCGGTGGCCGGGATCGCGATCGGGCTGTCGAAAGATCTTCTTCAGCGAGCTGCAGATGTCACGCTGAAGGAACGACGCCCGCTGATCGTCGTCCCGCGTGAAATGCCTTTGACCGGTGCAACGCTGCGCCATCTGGTCACCCTCGACGCAGCTGGCGCGGTGGTGCTGCCTGCGAGTCCGGCGTTCTACAGCAAGCCCAAGAGCATGCAGCAGCTTGTTGACTTCGTCGCAGGCAAAATCCTCGATGTTGTCGGCGTCGATCACGATCTTTTCGCGCGCTGGGACGGACGGCTGGGCGGCTGAGCCCACCGCGACTCTCAGGCTTTACGCCCGAAGCTCAGCCCTCGGATGCTTCCAGTGCCAGCGATCCGATCGAGTCGAGATCGGAGTCGCCGCGCAAGAGAGCGCGAACTTCGGATTCCCGGAAGCGTCGATGGCCACCGGGCGTGCGGATGCTGCCGATCCGGCCGGAAGCTGCCCAGCGTGTCACTGTCTTCGGGTCGACCCGAAACAAGCTGGCAACCTCTCCGGGTGTCAGGAGCCGGTCACGGTTCTCCACTGTGATGTGCCTTTCTGCGGGACGCGGCACTGCGAATTGCTTTCGCGGGACCCCTCACAGATGTGTACACGCGGAGGTGTCGTCTCGTCTGCGTTTGGCGCACGTTAGTTGTCTTGCGGACAAAAAAGTCGGGGTGGTCGTTACGAGACGGTCACTCCTAGTAGCGAAATTGGGGTACAAGGGACTCTATAGGGGCTAACAGTCGCCACATGATCGCTGTCCGTAACGAAGGGTCGCGGGACTGTCATCAGCCGCGAACGCGCAGTTGCCTGCCTCGGGCACGCCCCGAACGCGCGCGATCAAAGGTGGCCGTGCATGCTTGGAGTGTGGACACCGGACGCAAGCGAGAGCTCGAAGAGAAGGTTTTTGCCGGACAGCGATTGACCTATGACGACGGCGTCGCGCTGTACGCGAGCGACGACTTGGCGTGGCTCGGCGAGCTCGCCCACCACGTGCGCACCCAGAAGAACGGTGACCGCACCTACTTCAACGTCAACCGGCATCTGAACCTGACGAACGTCTGCGCGGCGTCGTGCGCTTACTGCAGCTTCCAGCGCAAACCCGGCGAGACCGACGCGTACACGATGCGCATCGAACAGGCGGTCGAGCTCGCCAAGCAGATGGAGCCCGAGGGCATCACCGAGTTGCACATCGTGAACGGCTTGCACCCGACCTTGCCGTGGCGCTACTACCCGCGCTCCCTGAAAGCGCTGAAGGAAGCACTGCCGAATGTCGCGCTGAAGGCCTTCACCGCAACCGAGATCCACTGGTTCGAAGAGATCTCAGGGTTGTCGGCCGACGAGATTCTCGACGAGCTGATCGACGCGGGCCTTGAGTCATTGACCGGCGGCGGGGCGGAGATCTTCGACTGGGAAGTTCGGCAGAAGATCGTCGACCACAAGACCCACTGGGAAGACTGGTCGCGCATCCACCGGCTGGCCCATTCGAAGGGCCTGAAGACGCCCTGCACGATGCTCTACGGGCACATCGAAGAGCCGCGGCATCGCGTCGATCACGTGCTACGACTGCGCGAGTTGCAAGACGAGACCGGTGGTTTCGTGGTGTTCATTCCGTTGCGTTTCCAGCACGATGCCAGCGGCGACCCGCGCAACCGGCTGATGACCCAACCGATGGCGACCGGTGCCGAGGCACTGAAGACTTTCGCCGTCTCGCGCCTGCTGTTCGACAACGTTCCGCACGTCAAGGCGTTCTGGGTGATGCACGGACTCACGACGTCGCAGCTCGCGCTGTCGCACGGTGCCGACGACCTCGACGGCTCGGTGGTCGAGTACAAGATCACGCACGACGCCGACCATTTCGGAACACCAAACACCATGCACCGCGACGACCTGCTCGACCTCATCCGCGACGCCGGGTTCACGCCCGTCGAGCGCGACACGCGCTACAACGTGATCCGCGTTTTCGACGGTCCTGACACCGGCCGCCGTGACGTCCCGCAGCCCATGCCGGTCTGACGTGCCGGACGTCAATACGAGTGACGCGGACGCCGCTCAGCCGGCGCCTCGCCGTCCGCACGCAATCTTGCGTTATACGACCTTGCGGGTAGCGCTGTTCGTCCTCGCGCTCGTCGTGTTGTGGCTGGTGCGGATCAGGGACGGCGTGCTGCTCGTGGCGATCGCGCTCGTGCTCTCTGGTCTTGCAAGCTTCGTTCTGCTGGCCGGGCAGCGTGATGCCATGTCGGCGCAACTCCATGAGGCGGCGCAGCGGCGCCGGGTCAAGGCGCAGTTGCGGGCCGCGCGCGAGGACGTCCCGGATGAAGCGGACGTATGACAATCCCCAGGCCCAGGGTCGGCCACATTCAGTTCCTCAACTGCCTGCCGCTGTACTGGGGGCTGGTTCACTCCGGCGCGCTGCTTGATGTCGACCTTCGTCGCGATACCCCGGATCGGTTGAGCGACCGCCTCGTCGCCGGCGATCTCGACATCGCGCCGATCAGCGTCGTCGAGTACCTGCGCCATGCCGACGAGCTCACCGTGCTGCCCGATCTGGCCGTCGGTTCGGACGGCCCGGTGATGTCGTGCGTGCTGGTCAGCCAGCTACCGCTCGATCAGCTGGACGGCGAGTTGGTGACGCTGGGCTCGACCAGCCGGACGACGATCGAGCTCGCGAAGATGTTGCTCGAGGAGCGGGTCGGCGTCCGCCCTCGCTATCTGACCTGCCCGCCGGACCTGCCCGCGATGATGCTCGAAGGACCTGCCGCTGTGCTCATCGGCGACGCTGCCCTTCGGGCCACGCTGCACGACGGACCCCGCTTGCACCTCGATGTGCACGACATGGGCGAGGGTTGGCGTGACTGGACAGGCCTGCCGATGGTTTTCGCGGTATGGGCGGCCCGCCGTGACTTCGCGACCAATCACCCAGGCCTCGTCAAGGACGTGCACGACGCCTTCGTTCGGTCGCGTGAGATCTCGCTCGCCCGGGTCGACGAAGTGGCGCAGTCAGCCGCGCGGTGGGAGGACTTCGAAGCGCCTGCCCTCGTGCGGTACTTCCAGACGCTCGACTTTTCGCTCGGCGAACGGCAACTGGCCGGCCTCGCCGAGTTCGCCCGCCGAGTCGGCCCGCGCATCGGGCTAGCCCGGTTTGAGCAGCCGACGTTCGCTGACGTCTGACCCGTTCGACTACCCGCGCGCGTAGTCAGACCGTCCTTAGTGATCAACCTGCGCGTTTCGCCGGTCGCCCAGTTGTGATTCCTGTCACGATCGGTCGCATGGCTGTGCCCATCCCCGCTCCGCGCGTCGAACAGGGCCTCGTGTCGGACGTCGAACCGCGTGTCGAGACATACCGCGTGATCGTCGCAGACGACGCGGCGGGTATGCGCGAGTTGATGCACACCCTGTTGTCGCTTGAGCCCGACTTCGAGGTCGTTGGGCAGGCCCGCGACGGGTTCGAGGCCGTCGAGCTCGCCACCGAGCTGCAGCCCGATCTGGTGGTCATCGACATCTCGATGCCGGTGATGGACGGCCTTGAAGCAATCGCGCGAATCCGGGCGATCTCACCCGGGACGCGGGTTGCGGTGCTCTCTGCGGAGCGGCGCGCGTCGCCGACAGGTGCGGACACCGACATCGAGAAGGGAACGCCGAACGAGGTGGTGATCGCGGCGCTGCGGGCCCTCTGCCAGACGGGCCAGTCGGCCCCACAGGCAGGCGTCCGCTAGCCAATCGCGACCCGACTAAGCTGTGTTGCGTGGCTGACCTGCGCATGTTGCTCGATCGCGCTGCCGATGGCGGCCGCATATCGGCGTCCGACGCACTTGAGCTCTACACGCAGGCCCCGCTGCACGCGCTCGGCCGTGCAGCCGACGCCGCCCGCCGGCTTCGCTTCGCTGACACCGCGCAGATCGCGACCTACCTCATCGACCGCAACATCAACTACACCAATGCCTGCGTCACGGCCTGCAAGTTCTGCGCGTTCTACCGGGCGCCCAAGCACGCCGAGGCCTGGACGCATTCGCTCGAGGAGATCCTGCGGCGCTGCGGCGAGGCAGTCGAGCTCGGGGCGACGCAGATCATGCTGCAGGGCGGCCACAATCCCGACCTCGGCATCGAGTGGTACGAGCAGACCTTCTCGGCGGTGCGTGCGGCGTATCCGTCGCTGGCGCTGCACTCGCTCGGCGGCTCCGAGGTCGTGCACATCGCGCGGGTTTCCGGGCTGTCGTTCGCGGAGGTGATCACGCGGCTGCAGGCGGCGGGGCTCGACTCGTTCGCTGGAGCTGGCGCGGAGATCTTGAGCGAGCGGCCGCGCCACGAGATCGCTCCGTTGAAAGAGACCGGCGCGGTGTGGCTCGAGGTGATGGAGACCGCGCACGGGCTGGGTGTGCAGTCGACCGCGACCTTCATGATGGGCACCGGCGAGACCAACGCCGAGCGCATCGAGCACCTGCGGATGATCCGCGACGTGCAAGACCGCACGGGCGGGTTCCGCTCCTTCATCCCGTGGACCTACCAGCCGGAGAACAACCACCTGCGCGGGCGCACCCTGACGACGCCGCTGGAGTATCTGCGCCTGCTCGCGGTGGCGCGGCTCTTCTTCGACAACATCGCGCACCTCCAGGTGTCGCAGCTCACGCTGGGCAAGGAGGTCGGCCAACTCGGGTTGCACTACGGGGCCGACGACCTCGGATCGGTGATGCTCGAGGAAAACGTGGTGTCGTCGGCCGGCGCGAAGCACCGCTGGAACCTGACCGAGCTGATCCACCTGATCCGCTCCGCCGACCGGGTGCCGGCACAGCGCGACACCCTCTACAACCACCTGCGGGTGCACTGGACGCCGGCCGACGACCCCGAGCCCGACGAGCGGATCGCGTCCCACTTCGCCTCGACCGCCCCTGGCGCGCAGCGCCCACTGTCGGGCGCGCAGCGCCCGCCGATCACGCTGCCGTTAGTCGCGAGCTAACCCCCACCCCCGCCGTCCCACCGCCGTGCTCCCACCGACTCGCGACTGTCAGACAGTTACGGGTTAAGAGACCCGTGGTCGTCTGACAGTCGGCTCAGTCGCGGCGCCCGAAGCCGAACCGCTCGCCCGCCGCCCGCAGTTGTGCCACGACCGTCGCCGGCGCGATGCGGATCGCCACCGACGCGAAACGAAGCCCGGGCTTCCCCGTGACTACGACAAGGTCGTTCTGCCGCTCCATGTCGTCCCAATAGTTGAGTGGTCGAAGGTGCACCGCGCCATCGACCTCGGCAAAGAAGCCGTCGAAGTCCGCGTCGAGCCACCTGCGCCGGCCGGCGCGGTCGAACCGAAAGGTCTGTCGTCGGGGTGGCGGCAAACCAGCCAACCGCGCGAGATGCGCGAAGTCGATCTCGGAGAACGAGGCGGCGCCTCCTTCGATGTCACCGAGGATGCGTGTCAGCAGAAGGTGATGGCGGCCCCGACCCGCCGCAAGAAGCTCGGGGCGCAGCCGCTCGGCAGTCGTCAACCGTTGCTGGACCGCGGCGCACGTGACGGCGCACGCCTTTCGCGGCGGCGCCATCCAGGACGCGGCGTCCACGATGGCTCGCTCGATCCGGACGGTCGGCAGGTCCCTTCCCGGATGGAGATCGGCTGCAGAGAAGCGTCTGGACAAATGAAGCCTCACGCCCGGTAACTGGTGCCGGCGGGCGTCGTACGAGACGAGCACGTGCACGAGGCCGTCATCGAAGCCGGACAGCCCGAACTCTTCAGCGGCAGTGATGCCACCAAGCGCGCCCTGGTGCTGGGCGAGTACGGCCACCCAACGCTCCTGCCGGGCGGTGAGTGGACCGCTGTGGAGAACAACGACCGTGCGGCCACGCGATTGCCAGCGCCGGGCGTCGATGTGTGCTTGGACCGCGTCGAAGTCGAATCCATATTCGCGGAGCTGGTGGCGGGTAACGACAGCGTCCTGCAGCTCGGCAAGACGGTCGAGTGACGCTCGAGGCTTCAGCGCGGTCTTTGACATGGGCAGCAGGCTGCGTCTCCAGCCGCAGCCCAAGGTGACTCAAGCCAGGGTCTGTGGAGGGAGACACCTCGGTGTGGACGAGTGACTTTCAGACAGTTACCGGTTAAGAGACCCGTGGGCGTCTGACAGTCGGGACTAGCGCGGCTGCGAGGATGGGCGGCGTGGCGGACTATCCGAAGATTGAGCTGCACGTCCACCTCGAGGGGACTGTCCAGCCGCGCACCCTCCTCGATCTCGCGCACCGCAACGATCTGCCACTGCCAGTCGACAATGTCGAGGAGCTCGACAACCTCTACGAGTTCACCGACTTCGCGCACTTCATCGACGTCTGGATCCTGACCACGAACGTGATGCGCACGGCCGACGACTTCCGCCAGATCGTGGTCGACTACGCGGCGCAAGCGGCCGGGCATGGCGCCGTCTACCTCGAGGCCATCTTCTCCCCGATCGAACGGGTCGTCCGCGGCGTGAGCTGGGACGACCTTTTTGAGGGTTACTGCGACGGCGCCCAGGAAGCAGCGGAGACCCACGGTGTCGTCGTCCGCCTGACGCCTGATTCCTACCGGGGGGCTGACGTCGAGCTCACCGAGGAGCTCGCCCGCCGCTCTGTCGCCTTCAAAGACCGCGGCATCGTCGGGCTCGGCCTCGGTGGCCCCGAGGCGGGTTTTGCGCCGCAGCCGTACAAGCGCGCGTTCGAGATCGCCAGGGCCGGCGGTCTCGCCTCGGTTCCGCATGCGGGCGAGTCGGCCGGCGCCGAGTCGGTCAGGGAGACGATGGAGACCCTCCAAGCTGACCGCATCAGGCACGGGATCAGGGCAATCGACGACCCTGACCTGACAGCCGAGTTGGCCGCTCGCCAGATCGTGCTCGACGTGTGCCCGACGTCCAATCTGCGCACCCGCAGTGTCACCGACCTCGACACCCATCCCTTGCCGCGCCTGATCGCCGCCGGCGTCAGCTGCTCACTCGGCACCGACGACCCGGCGATGTTCGGCACCGACCTTCGTCGCGAGCACCTGCTCGCCAGCCGGCTCGGCGTAGCGCCGTCGGCCCTCTTCGAAGCCGGCCTGCGAGGCGCGATGTGCGACGACGACACCAAAGCCTTCGTACGGACGGCGGGTGCGTCGATCGATTGGGCGGCCGTCGACGCAGCGGCAAGCGACGCCATAGAAGGACCAACCCCATGACGCCCACCCGCGCCGACTTGGGCAAGCAGCCCGCCGAGGTCGCCGCCATGTTCGACGATGTCGCGCCGCGCTACGACCTGGTCAACGACGTGCTGTCTTTGCGCCAAGACCGCGCCTGGCGCAAGGTGGTCGCCCGTGCGGTCGGCGCGAGCAAGGGCGAGCTGGTGCTCGACGTCGCCGCCGGCACCGGCACGTCGTCCGCCTCGTTCACCACGCAAGGCGCGCAATGCGTGGCGACAGACTTCTCGCTCGGCATGTTGCGGCAGGGCGCCCGCCAGCGAGGTGGTGCCGCTATCGGGGGAGTCCGCTTTGTGGCCGGCGACGCGTTGGCGCTGCCCTTCGCCGACGAAACCTTTGACGCCGTCACGATCTCGTTCGGCCTGCGCAACGTCCACGATGTCGATGCGGCACTGCGCGACCTCAAGCGGGTGACGAAGCCAGGCGGGCGGCTCGTCATCTGCGAGTTCAGCTCGCCGACCTGGACGCCCTTTCGCCGCGTGTACGACGCCTACCTGGGTGTCATGCCGTCCGTCGTGAAGAAGGTCAGTTCCAACCCCGACTCCTACGTCTACCTCGCCGAGTCGATCAGGGCCTGGCCCGCCCAGGCGGAGCTTGCCCAGTGCATCCAGGCGGCGGGCTGGACGAGCGTCGCCTGGCGTAACCTCACCGGCGGAATCGTTGCCGTGCACCGGGCGAAGCGGTCGGCGGGGTAGCGTGCCCGCGAACGGCATATGCTTTCCCAGCTGCTCTCGTGAACCTGTTCACAAGGCGCGGCGCGCGGCATACCCGCTTTCGGCCTAGGTGGTGAATCCGTGACAGGCAAGGCAGCTGGTGGCGGCCCCACGACGGCTAGCTCGGCGCCAGCAGCGTCAGCAGTGCTGGCGGATTCCATTCCGGCGGGGACGCCGACCAAAGAGGCCGACGTGATCGTGGTGGGTGCTGGTCCTGCCGGGTCCGCGACCGCCGCGCACCTCGCGCAAGCAGGCCTATCGGTGGCGCTGCTGGAGAAGTCTGCGTTCCCGAGAGAAAAGGTCTGCGGCGACGGCCTCACGCCTAGGGCCGTCAAGCAATTGGTGAAGCTCGGCATCGACACGAGCGCCGAGGCGGGTTGGCTGCAGAACAAGGGCCTGCGGATCCTGGCGGGCGGCATGCGCGTCGAGCTGCCCTGGCCCGAGCTGGCCAGCTTCCCTGACTACGGACTCGTTCGAACCCGGCTCGACTTCGACCAGATCCTCGCGCGCCGGGCCCAGAAGCTAGGTGTCGCGCTGCACGAGCAGACTCCCGCAACACAGCCGGTGATCGACAGCGGGTCCGGGCGGGTGGTGGGCGTGATGGCCCGCCCAGTCGGTGCAGAGCGCGACGTCATGTTCAAGGCGCCGGTGATCGTCGCCGCTGACGGCAACTCGAGCCGCTTCTCCCTCGCGCTCGGCCTGCACCGTCGAGAGAACCGGCCGATGGGAGTCGCCTATCGCCGCTACTTCGAGTCGCCGCGCCACGACGACAACTGGCTCGAGTCGTGGCTCGAGCTGTGGGATCGCTACGAAGGCAAGGACCGGTTGCTTCCCGGCTACGGCTGGGTCTTCGGCATGGGCGACGGTACGAGCAACGTCGGGCTGGGCATCCTCAACACCTCCGCCTCCTTCCGCAACGTCGATTACCGCCAACTGCTTAAGAGGTGGACGGCGGGGATGCCCAAGGAGTGGGGATTCGACGAAGAGCACTCGCGGGGTCCGGTGCGCGGCGCCGCGTTGCCGATGGGCTTCAATCGCAAGCCCCACTACGACCGCGGAGTGCTCCTGGTCGGCGACGCCGGCGGCATGGTAAATCCGTGCAATGGCGAGGGCATCGCGTACGCGATGGAGTCGGGCGAGCTAGCGGCCGAGATCATTGCGCAGGCGCTGGCCCGGCCGGCCGGACTTCCCCGCGAGCGCGCCTTGCACGGCTATCCGAAGGCACTCGACGACCATTACGGCGGGTACTACACCGTCGGGCGGGTGTTCGTGAATCTGATCGGAAAGCCCGGTGTGATGAGACTGCTGACCCGCCACGGGATGTCGCATCCGACCATCATGCGGTTCACGTTGAAGATGCTTGCGAACCTCACTGATCCCAAGGGCGGCGACGCCATGGACCGCATCATCAACGGACTCACCCGGATCGCCCCTGCAGCCTGACCCGCGCGAAGGACGCGCTTCGCACCCACCTAGACTGACACGGCCCTAGTCGGCAAGCGAGAGTGAGGAACCACGGTGAGTACCAACGCCAGTTACGTGCCTCTCCTCGCACTCTTCCTGCTCGCTGCCGGGTTCGCCGTGTTCTCGATTCTCATGGGCAGCCTGAGTGGGCCGAAGCGCTACAACCGCGCGAAGTACGACGCGTACGAGTGCGGCATCGAGCCGACCCCGCAACCGGTCGGCGGAGGCAAGTTCCCGGTGAAGTACTACCTGACCGCGATGCTGTTCATCGTCTTCGACATCGAAATCATCTTCTTGTATCCGTGGGCAGTTGCGTTCCAGCACCTCGGGGTTTTCGGCCTCGTCGAGATGGTGCTGTTCATCCTCACCGTGTTCGTCGCGTACGTGTACGTGTGGCGTCGTGGCGGACTGGAATGGGACTGAGAACCAGACATGGGGCTTGAAGAAAATCTGCCTAGCGGCTTCCTGCTGACCAGCGTCGAGAAGCTTGCCGGCACCGCACGTAAGAACTCGCTCTGGCCGGCCTCCTTCGGCTTGGCCTGCTGCGCGATCGAGATGATGGCGTCAGGCGCTGGCCGCTATGACCTTGCTCGCTTTGGCATGGAGGTATTTCGCGCGTCGCCGCGCCAGGCCGACCTGATGATCGTGGCTGGTCGCGTCAGCCAGAAGATGGCACCCGTATTGCGGCAGATCTACGACCAGATGGTCGAGCCCAAGTGGGTGCTCGCGATGGGTGTGTGCGCATCGTCGGGCGGCATGTTCAACAACTACGCGATCGTCCAGGGCGTCGACCACGTCGTGCCTGTCGACATGTACTTACCCGGCTGCCCGCCGCGGCCCGAGATGCTGATGCACGCGATCCTCGAACTGCACGAGCGCATTCAGGTCATGAAGCTTGGCCCGAACGCCAAGAAGCAAGCGCAGGAGCGCGAGATTGACGCGCTGGAGGCCGTGCCGACCCATGAGATGAAGGGTCTGCTTCGGTGAGCGATCAGCCAGTCGGGCAGCCGCCGACGGCGCCGGTGCTCAGCGGTGCCGAATCCGAGGTCGGTGCGGTCCCGGCGCAAGCCACCGCGTCCGCGCCTTCGACCCCACGCCCGTACGGCGGGTACTTCGACGAGGTCGCCGACGCGCTGGCCCAGGCCTACCCAGGCGTCGCGCAGGCGGTCGAGCGCTCGATCGTCGACCGCGGTGAACTGACGCTGCACGTGCGCAGGGAAAAGCTCCGCGATCTCGCCCAGTCGTTGCGCGACGACCAAGACCTGCGCTTCGAGCTGCTCGCTTCGCTGTCGGGCGTGCACTATCCGACGGACGCAGGCCGCGAACTGCACGTTGTTTACGAGCTGACGTCCATGACTCACAACCGTCGCGTCAGGCTCGAAGTTGCCGCGCCGGACGACGACCCGCACGTTCCGTCAGTCGTTGCGGTCTGGCCAACGGCTGACTTTCAAGAGCGCGAAACCTGGGACATGTTCGGCGTCATCTTCGACGGGCATCCCGCGCTGACGCGCATCATGATGCCCGACGACTGGCCCGGGCATCCGCAGCGCAAGGACTACCCACTCGGTGGCATCGCGGTCGAGTACAAGGGCGCCACGATTCCGCCGCCGGATGAGCGCAGGCAGTACGCATGACCACGACCGATCCTTACGCAGGCGTGCGCGAGACCACTGAGGGCCGCGTCTACACGGTGACCGGTGGCGACTGGGACGACCTCGCAGCCGATGTGACCACCGAACATGCAGAGCGCGTCGTCGTGAACATGGGTCCGCAGCACCCGTCGACGCACGGCGTACTGCGGCTGATCCTCGAACTCGACGGCGAGACCATCACACAGGCCAGGCTCGCGATCGGCTACCTGCACACCGGCATCGAGAAGAACTGTGAGTACCGCAACTTCACGCAAGCCGTCACCTTCCTCACCCGCGCCGACTATTTGTCGCCGCTGTTCACCGAGACTGGCTACTCGATGGCAGTCGAGAAGCTGCTCGGCATCACCGACGAAGTTCCGGTCCGCGCGCAAGTGATCCGCGTGATGATGATGGAGCTCAACCGGATCTCGTCGCACCTGGTTTGGCTCGGCACCGGTGGTCTTGAGGTCGGCGCACTCTCGGCCATGCTCTACGCGTTCCGAGAGCGCGAACTCATCCTCGACATCTTCGAGATGGTCACCGGTCTGCGGATGAACCACGCATACATTCGGCCCGGCGGCGTGATTCAAGACCTGCCGCCGGGTGCGGTCGAGAAGATCCGCGAATTCGTGCAGCTCATGCCCGGAAAGGTCGACGAGTACAGCAACCTGCTCACCGGCCAACCGATCTGGATTGCTCGCCTGCAGGGCATCGGCTATCTCGACGTCAACGCCTGCGTCGCGCTCGGCGTCACCGGTCCGCTGCTACGCGCCGCGGGCCTGCCGTGGGACCTTCGCAAGAGCCAGCCTTACTGCGGCTACGAGACCTATGAGTTCGACGTCCCGACCCAACAAGAGGGCGACTGCTTCGCGCGCTTCCTGGTTCGGCTCGACGAGATTCGCGAGTCCGTCAAGATCGTCGAGCAGTGCCTTGATCGGCTGCGTCCTGGTCCCGTCATGGTCGAAGACAAAAAGATCGCGTGGCCCGCGCAGCTCGCCCTCGGTGCCGACGGCATGGGCAACTCACTCGACCACATCCGGCACATCATGGCGACGTCCATGGAGTCGCTGATCCACCACTTCAAGCTGGTCACCGAGGGATTCCACGTCCCCCCTGGCCAGGTCTACGTGCCGATCGAATCACCACGCGGACAACTCGGCGTCCATCTGGTCAGTGATGGCGGCACGAAGCCGTACCGCGTGCACCTGCGCGAGCCATCGTTCGTGAACCTGCAGGCCGTACCGGCGGTGTGCGAGGGCAGCCTTATCGCTGACGTCATCGCATCGGTTGCGAGCCTCGACCCGGTGATGGGCGGGTGTGACCGTTGAGTCACAGTCACGGTGAACCGAACGGCTTGCCGACCGTAACGCTTGACCCGCGGCTCGGCCCGAGTGCGTCACTTGCCGATCCAATGTCGGACGACGCAAAGGCGCGCGTTCGCGAGCTCGGCGCGCAAGTCATCGCGCGCTACCCGCGGGCGCGGTCGGCCATGATGCCATTGCTCTATCTCGTGCAAGCCGAGCAAGGTTACGTGTCACCCGACGGCATCAAGCTGGTCGCCGAACTTCTCGGGCTGACGACGGCCGAAGTGGCCGCGGTGAGCACGTTCTACACGATGTACAAGCGTCGTACGTGCGGCGACTACCACGTGGGCGTCTGCACGAACACTCTGTGCGCGATCCTTGGCGGCGACGCCATTTTC
>DATCFU010000209.1:0-5922 GCA_036509315.1 Acidothermaceae bacterium | reverse complement strand
CCGATGCGCTGGACGCCGGGATGGCGCGCAAAGAGGCGATCGCTGCGGTCGCGTCGCGGACCGGTGCCTCCCGCCGAGACGTGTTTGACGCCCTGGTGGCGCGGAAGAAGGCCTGACGCAAACGGGTGGATACGGCCGATTGGGTTTCCCACTACCCGGATTCGGGGATTCACCCGGCGTGACCTGTGGCTGTGCCGCCACAAGTATCTGTGGCTTCGACCCATAGGCCGTTAACCATGCGGCTCCTCGGCCGTTACTACAAATAGCGGCTCCGCCGCGAGGAGGCGAGTAGCGATGCAGTGGTGGGCATGGGTCGTCATCGCCGTGGCGATCATCGTGCTGCTCGTGGTGGCTGTGCTTGCCGTCCAGGCGCGACGACGTCGTGGTGGCGTCATCGTCGACCCGAATGCGCGCGCTCACCGGCCGACGGGCGGTAGCGCATGAGGTTGATGAAAGCCTCGGAGATCATCAAACGGCCTATCGTAACGATGCGCGGCGACGACATCGCGCAGGTCAAGGACATCGTCTACGCCGCCCACGGCGGTGCGGTTGGCGGCTTCACCCTGGCCGGTCGCGGGATGTTCGCCGGTCCGATGAGGCTCGGCCTGACCTGGCACGCCGTGGCGGCGCTCGGTGCCGACGCCGTGATGATCAGCGACGAAAATGCGCTCGAGGCCACGTCGGTTGTCTTTGACGCCGCCGCCACCGGTCGAGGGGGCGGTGACGTTCTCGGCTCGCAAGTGTTGACCGACTCGGGCGTCGATCTTGGCCTCGTGATTGACGTCATCATCGCGGTCGGCGAAATGCCGGGCGGGCAGTGCGACGTGGTGGGGTACGAGATCGAGGCCTCCGAGGCGCTCGGCACCAAGGGCACCAAGCTGCTGATCCCATTGCCCAACACGATTGCCGCGTCCGCAGAGCATCTGATGGTGCCCGCAAGTGCGAAGGACTTCGTCTCCCACGACCTCGCGGGGTTCGGGGCTGCCGTGACGGCATTCCGAGCTCAGCTTGAAGGCGCGGTCTGATGAGGTTCTCCGAAGCTGCTGGCCGCCATGTGGTCAGCACATCGACCGCCGACACGGTCGGCAGGGTCGATGACTTCGTGGTCGACCCTAGGCGTCGAGCAGTCGTGGCGCTCTCGTTGAAGCGAACCGACGGCGGCGACACCCTGCTGTGGACCGACATCGTGGCCTTCGGATCCGACGCGGTCACGGTGTCGTCGGGCGACAAGATTGTCGATGCAGCGCCGGCCATCGTCGCGCTTTCGGGCAAGGAGCACCGGCTGATTGGCAAGCGGGTGTTGACCGCGGGTGGCGACGACATCGGCACCGTCGACGACGTCGAGTTCGATGCGGATACCGGTGCGATCACCTCGCTCCTTTTGCCTGCTGGAGACGTTGCTGGCGCCCGGTTGGTTGGTGTCGGGTCGTACGCGGTCGTCGTCCGCCCGAAGTAGTCGTCGTCGTCCGTCCGAAGTCACGGAGTAGACAGTCCGACCGGCTGTACCGACACCAACTTCTAGCGCTACGTGCGCTTGACCGTCACCGGCGTGCGGCGTGAGCACGACCTGGGTGAGCATCCAAGAGTTCGCCGTCTACCCGTGGTCGTCCGACCCGGATCGTGGACTTTTGCCGCCCTCAGAGGGAGGTAAACGTCCGCGCTATCGCTAGGGGCGGTCGGCTCGCACTGGGTCGGGGGTGAGCCAGCCGAAGTGTTGGTGCGTCGCGTGGCGGACGTCGTTCACGAGTGTGCCGATGCCATCGATGGCCACGTCGACCACGTCGCCAGGTTCGAGGGTGAACGTCATGTCAGGCACCAGGCCGGTTCCGGTCGAGAGCACTGCGCCGTCGGGGAACGTGCAGTTGCGGTAGAGGTGTTCGACGATGTCGTCGAAGCGCCGGTGCAGGTGCGACGTCGACGTTTCGCCCTCCCACACCGCGACACCATCACGTCGCACGCGCACGATGATCGGCAGCGAGTAGGGATCGGCGATTTCCCACGCCGGTCGGATCGTCGGGCCGAGCGCACACGACCCGGTGTAAACCTTCGCCTGCGGCAAGTACAGCGGGTTCTCGCCCTCGATCGATCGCGACGACACGTCATTGCAAACCGTGTAGCCGACGATTTCAGCAGCGGAGTTGATGACCAGTGCGAGCTCGGGCTCAGGCACATTGATGTCAGAGTCAGGCCGGACGCCGATTGGTTCCGTCGTTGCAACCACGCGCCAAGCAGCGGCCTTGAAAAACAGCTCGGGCCGCACCGCGTCATACACCCGCGCATAGACATCGGCGACGACGCTCTCTTCTTGCCGAGCGTCACTCGAGCGCTGATACGTGACACCGGACGCCCATACCTCCGTGTGTCCATCGATCGGTGGCAGCAGCTTGATGCGATCCGACTCGTCAGCTTCACCGCCCGCTTCGACCACAGCGCGAACCTCGCGCAGTGACATCCGCAGCAGCTCGGCGATTGATCGCACTGGCAGTTGCGACCGACGTCCATTGTCGAGAATGACACCGATGCGAGCCTCGCCGGCGTCCGCGTATCTAGCGATCTCCACGTTCAGTCCCGTCCGAAGCTGGTTTGTAGAGCTGCCCGTCGACCCGCCGCGGCACGCGGTGTACTGCCGCTGGCGCATCGATGAGTTCGATCGGCAGCAACCCCTCGGGTACATCCTGATACGCGACCGGCCGCAGCCAGCGTCGAATCGAGCCTGCGCCGACCGACGTATGAAGCGCATCGGTCGTCGCCGGGTACGGGCCGCCGTGGTGCATCGCCCATGCGACCGCGACACCCGTCGGATAGCCGTTCCATACGACGCGTCCGACGCGGCCCGAGAGTGTGTCGAGTAGGCGCCGCGCGAGAGGTAGGTCGTCGGCCTCCGCGTGAATGCTGGCGGTCAGCGCTGACCCCACCCTCGCCAATAGGTTGAAGAGCTCGTCGTCGGTGCCGTAGCGAACGATGACGAGGACTGGTCCGAAGCACTCTTCAAGGACGACGCCCTCAAGCGCCGCGGGGGAGGCCTCGAGGAGGAGCGGCGTACCCCACCATCCTTCCTGCGTCCAGTCTTGCGGCTGCGCCGACGCCAGTTCGGTGATGCCGGGCAGCTGCACCAGATCGGACGTGCCGACGGCGAATCCGTGCTGCACGCGTGCATTGAGCATCACGGCCGCGCTCTTTGCCTTGACCGCTTCGATGAGCGCGGCGACGAGACCGTCTCCCTGGCTGCCGGCGGGGACGAACGCAAGGCCCGGCTTCGTGCAGAACTGCCCGACGCCGAGGGTGAACGAGTTCGCGAGCCCGGTCGCGATTTCTGTCGCCCGGGCCTCGGCTGCCGACGGGCAGATGACCAGCGGATTCAGGGCGCCAAGCTCGCCGTAGAACGGGATCGGCGAAGGCCGGATCGACGCGAGGTCATGCAGTGCGCGGCCGCCGCCTACCGAGCCAGTGAAACCCACCGCGCGAATGTTGGGGTCAAGCACAACGGCGGTGCCGGCATCACGACCGAGCACGAGCGACACCACGTCCTCGCTGACACGAGCGTTCGCCGCACCTTGGCGCAGCGCCGCGGCGCACAGCTGCGACGTTCGCGGATGTGCCTCGTGGCCTTTGATGACGACAGCGCAGCCGGCCGCAAGTGCGGACGCCGTGTCGCCGCCGGGGACGGAGAAAGCAAAGGGGAAATTCGACGCACCGAAGACCCCGACGGGGCCCATCGGTCGCAGGAGCTTGCGCAGGTCGGGGCGCGGGCCCATTGCGGTGTCGCCGGCATGATCAATCGTCGCCTCGAGGTAGGCACCGTCTTCGATGACCTCGGCGAAGAACCGCAGTTGGAAGGTGGTGCGTGTGAGTTCGCCGTTCAGTCGTGGTGCACCGAGGGCAGTTTCGCGGTTGGCGATCTCGACGAGCAACTCCCGATCGGACTCGAGAGCATCGGCCATCGCGCGCAACATCTCGGCGCGTCGGCTTCGGCCCAGCGCCTCGAGCTCGGCCGTCGCGTCGACGGCCATCGCGCACAAGTAGGCGACGTCGCCGGCACTTGTCTCGGGACCGACCTCCTCGACGGCCTCGCCAGTTCTGGGATCGAAGCTTGTGACCACGACTCGAATAGTTCCACACGCAAACCTGGCTGGCCTTCCCGGTGCCCGGACGTCGCCACACTAGGCAAACCCTCACTCCAGCAGGTGTGCCCACCTGTTGAAGTGACCGCGCACCCAGCTTCGGGCAGACGTTCTCGACTGCGGTTAAGGGCGCTGCGTTCCTTGGGTATCGACGTAGACGCTGTAAAGCGAACGGGTTGCCGTCATGAACAGCCGGTTCTTCCTCGCCCCGCCGAAGGTGATGTTCGCGCATGACTCCGGCAGATGGATTTGCCCGAGCAACTCCCCCGCGGGGCTGTAGCAGTGCACGCCGTCGAACCCTGCTCCACCCCAACCGGCCGCCGACCACACATTTCCATCGCGGTCGGTTCTGATCCCGTCAGAGCCCTTCATCGCGACAAAGACGCGACCGTTGACGGGAGTCCCGCCGTCCATGTCGTATACCCGGATCTGGTCGACATCGACGACGTAGAGCAGCGACTCGTCGGGCGAAAAGCAGATGCCGTTCGGCCGGTCCATGTCCGTGATCAACGGCACACCTTCCCCGCCGTCCGCATCGATTCTGTAGACGTAGCGGGGAATTTCCTTGACTGCCTTGATGCCCTCGTAGTTGTTCTCGATGCCCCAGCCGGGATCGGTGAACCAGACCGATCCGTCGGAGTGCACGGTCACATCGTTCGGGGCGTTGAGTGGCTTGCCCTGGTAGCTGTCCATCAAGGCGGTGATGCTGCCGTCGTATTCGGTGCGGGTGACGCGACGCGTCAGGTGTTCGCAGGTCACGAGCCGGCCCTGCAAGTCGCGGGTGTTGCCGTTGCTGTGATTCGACGGCTCGCGAAACGGCGTGACCCCGTTGGTGGCCTCGCTCCAGCAGAGCATCCGGTTGTTCGGGATGTCGGAGAACAGTAAGTAGCGGCCGTCGCCGAACCACACCGGGCCTTCGAGCCAGCGGCCGCCGGTCCAAAGCCGTTCGACGATGTCGATGCCGACGACGAGTGAACGGAAGCGTTCGTCGAGCACCTCGACGGCGGGATCGGGTATGCGGACGGCCGACCGATCGCCGTCCCATGCGGTGGCACCTGAGCTCGACACGTCTTACCCCCGACCTATGAACGGCATCTTTGGCGGCAGCACCGTCAGCGTGGCGACGTTCGCGTCAAGCGGCAGGCTCGCCATGTAGCGCACCGCCCGACCGACCTCACCGACGTCCATCAATGGTTCTGGCTTTACCGAGCCATCGGCTTGCGCGGCGGCGTTCGCCCATCCGGTCGACATGTCGGTGGCGGCGTTGCCGATGTCGATCTGGCCGCACGCGATGTCGAACGCGCGCCCGTCGAGGGACGTCGACTTGGTGAGGCCGGTGATCGCATGCTTCGTCGCGGTGTACGCGATCGACTTCGGTCGTGGCGCGTGTGCGGAGATCGAGCCGTTGTTGATGATGCGTCCGCCCTGTGGCTGTTGATTGCGCATCACGCGAAACGCCTCGCGGGTGCAAAGAAACGCGCCCGTCAGATTCACTGCGACCACCTTGTTCCAGTCGTCGAGTTCGAGGGCGTCGATGTCGACGTTCGGCGCGCCGATGCCGGCGTTGTTGAACAGCAGGTCGACTCGGCCGTGGCTGTCGACCACCGCGTTGAAGAGCTCGCGGACACTCGCCTCGTCGGTGACGTCGGTGGGGATCGCCTCAAGGGCGCCTTGTAACGCGGTGCCGCGTGCGACGGTCTCGTCGAGGGTCTCCTTGTGGCGACCGGCGAGGACGACGGTCCAGGCATCCTCCGCGAGCGCCAGGGCGACCGCTGCGCCGATTCCACTACCGCCGCCGGTC
>DATCFU010000208.1:0-8726 GCA_036509315.1 Acidothermaceae bacterium | reverse complement strand
CGGACCCCGACGCGACGGCGATGGCCGACCAGGCGACCTGGTTCATGGACTACCGCAACGCCGACGGCAGCCTGTCCGAGACGTGCGGCAACGGGTTGCGAGTGTTCGCGCGCTACCTGGTCGACGCGGGCCTGTCAGACCCCGGCCAGTTCGCGATCGCGACTCGCGGCGGCGTCGTCAAGGTCTGGGCCGACGTCGATGGCGACGTGACGGTCGACATGGGTCCGCCCGCGATCTCGTCCGGCACAACCGCCACAGTGAGCGGCCAGGTTTTCGAGGGCGTCGCGGTGTCGATGGGCAATCCGCACCTGGTCTGCGTGACCGACGCCGACCTCGCTTCGCTCGATCTCACCACGATGCCGGACGTCGATGTGCTCGTATTTCCCGAAGGCGTGAACGTCGAGTTCGTGAACATCGTCGGCGAACGGCATGCCGTCATGCGAGTGCACGAACGTGGCTCGGGGGAGACGCAGTCTTGTGGCAGCGGTGCGTGCGCAGTCGTCGCCGCACTCGCGGCTCTAGACGGTACGACGACTGGCGAGTTCGTCGTCGACGTGCGAGGCGGCCGACTCACGGTTGCATTCGACGATGCGGGCCATCTGTTGCTGCGCGGCCCCGCGGTGCTAGTCGCCGAAGGCCAGTGGCGTACGAATGACGGCTGACATGGTCGCGACTGTCAGACGTTTACGGGTCTAGAGGCCGGTAACTGTCTGACAGTCGAGAGGCTCTACTCGGGTTGACTCGATGTGGGCAGGTCGCGCATGCCACGCAGCGGTGAGAAGAACACCCAGAATGGCGCAACCTGCGAGCAGGCTGCGGCGATCCAGAGCGCATCGCGCAGTCCGACAGTGGTCGCCAGCCAACCGCCGAGCAGGCCGCCGATCGGCTGCGTTCCCCAGACCAGGAATCGCATCGTGGCGTTCATCCGCCCGAGCAGCGGGCGTGGACACAGGGCCTGCCGGAAGCTCACCTGGGCCACGTTGTAGACGGTCGCGCCGACCGATGCGGCGAACAACGCTGTGCCGGCAAATATGAGCCGCGCGTCGTGATGCGTCAGCGGCAGCAGCAGGTCGGGGGGCGCGAAGATCAGCGCGCTGACCCAGATCAGCCGGGCCTGACCGACCTTGCGCATCAAGTAGCCGCTGCACAGTGCTCCGACCAACCCGCCAATCGAGCCGATCGAGAACAACAAGCCGATCCCGCCGGCCGACAAGTGCACGGTGCGGACGAAGAACACGATCATGACCGCATAGCTGGCGCTGTTGAACAGGTTCGCGGTGCCGGTGCAGCCGGCGATCTTGCGCAGGATCGGATTGCTGAAGACGAACCGCAGCCCTTCGCCGATCTCCTTGCCAAGATGGCGTTGCGGCGGCTTGACCGGCTTTGGTTCGGGCGCTCGGATTGCCGTGACCCAGCTGGCCGACCACAGGAAGCTGACGGCGTCGACGAGCACTGCGTAAGGGGCCGTGAACGCCTGTACGAGGAAGCCACCGACGCTCGGCCCGGTCACGGCCGCAACGCCGCGGGTGGCCTCGAGTTTCGCGTTCCCCTCGACGAGCTCGGCGTTGGTCACAAGCTCCGGCAGGTAGCTCTGATACGCAACGTCGAAGAAGACGGTTAGCACGCCGGTGACCAGCGCGACCACAAACAATTGGCCGATGGTGAGGCGGTGCATCAGGGCGGCGAGCGGCACGCTGCCGAGCACCAGCGCGCGGCCGATGTCGCCGGCGATCAGGATCGGGCGGCGGCGCACCCGATCACACCAGGCACCGGCCGGCAGCCCGACCAGCAGGAATGCGGCCGTCTCACATGCGGCGAGGACACCGACCTCGAACGCGGTGGCGTGCAGCGTCTTCACCGCCACCAGCGGCAGGGCCAGGAAGCTGACCTGCGAGCCGATCTGGCTGACCGCGTCGCCGATCCACAACCGCCGGAAGTCTCGGTGGTGGAAAAGCCCTCCCTTGCGGGCGGGCGGTGACTCCTCAGGGTTCACGGGTTCGGTCACACCTCCGAGCTTCGCCTCACTGATTGGGAAATGTCAATCAGTTAGTTAGACTCGCCCCATGCCGCTGCAATCGGAGGGCCGGCGCCCGGCGACCCAGCAGGAAATGCGCGCGCTCGCGTCGCCGATCCGGCTGCGCATCATGCGGCTGGTGCTTGATCAGGCGTTGACCAACAAGGAAATCGCCGACCTGCTGCGGCTCGCGCCCGCAAACACGCTGCACCACGTGCGCACGCTCGTCGACGCAGGCTTTCTGGCAGCCGGGCCGGTCCGCCGTGGGAGCCGCGGGTCACGCGAGCGTCCGTACCGCGCAACCCGCCTCTCGTGGAGCATCGACACCGCTGGCGTCGACCCCTCCGGCTTGGTCAAACGCGCCTCGCTGCAGGCGTTCTTGGCAGAGATCGACGACATCCCGCCGTCGACGCCGTTCACCACCACCCGCCTCGGCTTGCGATTATCGGCCAAACACAAGGAACAGTTGCTCGCACGTCTTGGTGACGTTCTGGACGAGTTCGAGAACCTGCCACGGCTGCCCGAAGGTGAGGGCGAGGGTTTCGCCGTGTTCGTGGCTGTCTACCCACGCGGGTCGGCCTCGTGATCGCCTTCGTGATCGCCCTCGCGCGGGTTTCGCGCCCGTAGCGAAACCGTTTCACCCGGAGTGGCTGGGCGTGCGACCATCGAAGAGATGACGAAATCTCCCAACATCAAGATCAGCGCGGACGACGACAGCCTCGCCGCGCTCTCAAGCGACTCCGTGACCGACTCAGTGCAAGCGCGCTTGCTGCTGACCGAAAGTTCGCTGGTCGCCGACAGCTTCGACTCCGACAACTTTGACTCCGACGGCTTCGACGGGTATCAGTTCGACCGCGAAGATCGGCAGGCACTACGCCGGGTCGCCGGGCTGTCGACTGAACTCCAGGACGTCACCGAGGTCGAATACCGGCAGTTACGCCTCGAGCGCGTGGTGCTTGTGGGTGTCTGGACCGAGGGAACTCTGCGCGATGCCGAGAACTCATTGATCGAACTGAAGTTGCTGGCTGAGACCGCCGGCTCTGAGGTACTCGACGGGATCATCCAACGTCGCGACAAGCCCGACCCGGCTACCTACATCGGTTCGGGCAAGGCTAAGGAACTGCGCGACATCGTGCTGTCGACCGGCGCTGACACGGTGATCTGCGACGGCGAGCTTGCGCCCGGTCAGCTGCGCCAGCTCGAAGAAGTCGTCAAGGTCAAAGTCGTCGATCGCACTGCGCTGATCCTCGACATCTTCGCGCAGCACGCGCGCAGCAAAGAGGGAAAAGCGCAGGTCGAGCTGGCCCAGATGACCTACCTCTTGCCGCGACTTCGCGGTTGGGGTGAGTCGCTCTCGCGGCAGGCCGGTGGTCAGGCGGCTGGTGGTGTGGGTATCGGTGGGCGCGGTCCTGGTGAGACGAAGATCGAAACCGATCGACGGCGCATTCGCGCCCGCATGGCGAAGCTGCGGCGTGAGATCGCGGACATGTCGACTGCTCGAGATGTGAAGCGCCAAGAGCGCAAGCGCGGCGAGGTGCCTTCCGTGGCGATCGCGGGCTACACGAACGCGGGCAAGTCGTCGCTGCTGAACAGGCTGACGGGCGCGGGGGTGCTGGTCGAGAACCAGCTCTTCGCCACTCTTGATCCGACAGTTCGCCGCGCGCAGACCTCAGACGGCCGCGCGTACACCTTGACCGACACGGTGGGGTTCGTGCGGCACCTGCCGCACCAACTGGTTGAGGCCTTCCGTTCGACGCTGGAAGAAGTCGCACAGGCCGACCTGATTGTTCATGTCGTCGACGGCTCCGACACCGACCCGTTCGCGCAACTCGTCGCCGTCCGCGAAGTGTTGAAAGACATCGACGCGCAGGCAGTTCCCGAGCTCGTGGTGATCAACAAGGTCGATGTCGCGCAGCCGGAGGTCGTTGACGCGGTCATGCGCGCGGAGCAACGCCGCGGTAATCGTGTGGTGCTCGTGTCGGCCCGCACCGGCGAGGGCATTGCGGACCTGGTTACCGTTCTCGATGAACTCGTACCGCGCATTGACGTGTGCATCGACGTGCTCGTCCCGTTCAACGACGGTCGGCTGGTGGCCCGTATCCACGAGCTCGGCGAGGTGCTGACAGAGGAGCACACCGGCGACGGCACTCACATCACCGCCAAGGTTCCGCGCCGCGTTGCCGGTGAGCTGGCCGCGTATGCCGTGGCCGGGGTCTCCGAGGCGTAAGTCCGCGCCTTACTGGGTGTGTCGCTATTGGCGTCACACCGGCTTCCCTTGACCGCCACCGAGGTGGTGGTACTTGGTTGCCTTCCCGCCGCCGCCCGTCCTTGCGGGAGGTCTTGTGCTGGTTCCGGCCCAAAGCCCCAAGGTGCGAGGTGGCGACCGGCTCTTCCCCGGCTCATCCGGGTGTGACACGTGACGAGTATCAGGCGGCCACAGGTTGTGGCGGTGCAGCAGTGATCGGTGTGACGGCTTGCCGGGCCAGGTTGACGGCTGCGTTGACGTCGCGTCCGATCCGCAGCCCGCACGGCTCGCATCGGTAGATCCGATCACCTAGGGTCAGGTCGGTATTGATGTGACCGCATCCGGAGCAGGTTTTCGACGACGGGTACCACCGGTCCGCAACCACCAACGTGGAGTTGTACCAGGCGGTCTTGTACTCGAGTTGGCGGCGGATCTCCCCGAACGCCGCATCCGACAGGTGCCTGGCAAGGCTGTGGTTCTGGGCCATGCCGGCCACGTTCAGATCCTCGACCACCACCGTCGTGTAGCCACGCGCCAACCTGGTGGTGATCTCGTGCACCACCACCGCACGCAACGCGGAGATACGCCGGTGGACCTTGCCCAGCCGCCTGGCTGCTTTGCGCCGGCCACCGGATCCTTGCTTGGTTCTCGCAAAGGCCTGGTTGGCCAACTTCAGTCGTGCCTGGGCGTGCTGCAAAGCCTTCACCCCCGCACACTCGTGCAGCACGAGACCATCGACGTCGGCGACTGTGGCGAGTGTGGTGAGGCCAACATCCACGCCGACCGGTTGCGGTGGCGGCCAGTCGGCGACCGGCGGGCGTGATGCAGCGGCGCCGCGACCCCGGTAACCGACACCAGCCAGCGCCCGTGCTCGAACCGAAAGCTGGCGGCGTACACGTGAAACCGCCCACTGCCGAGCATCTTCGCCAGCTGCCCGGTGTGCTCACGGACCCGCAACGCCCCGACCTTCGGGAACCGCAACGCCCGTTGGCCAGCTGGGCGTACCGGGGCGAGTTGGCCTTCGGTGTACTTGGCGCGCAACCGAAACGCCGGCGTCGTTTTGTGCCGGGACTTGAACCGCGGGAACCCCACCACGTTACCGGCCCGTGCGCCACTCCGCGAGGCCGACCAGTTCGCCAACGCCGCGGCCGCGTGCACCGACGCGCACTCGAACACATCCGCGGACACCTCACCGCGCCACGACAAGCCACGCACGAGCGCCCCGTCGTCCCCACTGGTGACCGGCGCGTCAGCGGCGCGGCCGTCCTTCCACGCGTTGACGTGGTTGATCAACGACACCTTGCCCCACGACAACGACGCCGTCAGATCCGCATCCGCGATCCCGTAAGACTTCTCGGCGGCACGCTGATCGAGGTTGGCCCTCACCCGGGCCAGGTGATGGTTGAACACCATCCGTGCAGTCCCGGCATAGGACAGTAGCCGCCGATGTTGCGCCTGGTTCGGATCCAAGGTGAACCGAAACGTCGTCGCCCGGCTCAGCGGCACACCCGTGTGGGAAACCAGCACCGCGCCGATGCCCTGCACGAGATCCGGCATGGGTCACACCGTCCCACCGACCCCTGACAACGCCCGCAGGCCGCCGCAGCACGACCGGTCACGAATAGCGACACACCCAGTTAGGCTGGACCGATGGCGATCAAGCAGTTCCAAGTCACCTTTGACTGCGCAGAACCTGAGCGCGTCTCCCGCTTCTGGTGTGAGGCGTTGGGGTACGTCGTGCCGCCACCACCGCAAGGGTTTGCCACGTGGGGCGACTTTGATCGCGCGCTGCCGTCTGAGCGTCAGGGTTCGACATTCGCGTGCATTGATCCATCGGGCGTCGGCCCGCGGCTGTTCTTTCAGCGCGTTCCCGAAGGCAAGGTCGTCAAGAATCGGCTGCACCTCGACGTGCGAGTGGGCACCGGTCTCGTCGGCGCAGGGCGCTTGGCCGCACTTGAGACCGAATGCGCACGACTGATCCCGTTCGGCGCGGTGCGCGTGCGATTGCTGCCCGCCGATGACGAGAACGAGTCGTGCATCGTCATGCAAGACGTCGAGGGCAACGAGTTCTGTCTCGACTAAGTGACCATTGACGTCGTCGGAGGTGGTTCATGCCTAAGTCGATTGCCGTGTTCGGGGCTGGTCCAGGCCTCGGCCGGGCCGTCGCCCACCGCTACGCGCAAGAAGGTTACGACGTCGTGCTCGTCGCCCGCAGTCAAGAAGGCCTCGATGTCTTCGCGAAGGATCTGAGCAGCCTAGGCGTCAGCGCGCACGTGATTACGGCCGATCTGGCCGACACTGCCGCCGTCCCCGCATTGGGTGAACGGATTCGGGCCGCGATCGGCGAGCTCGACGCTATGTACTACTCGCCCACCCCAGGCCAAGGGTTCGTCCCTGCTGCGGAGCTCACGCCGCAACGCGCCGAGGATTTCATGCCGCTCCTCTTCTACACGCACATCGCGCTCGTACAGGAGTTCTTGCCGCACATGATTGAGCAAGGCTCCGGCGCCATCCTGACTGCGCAAGGCGCCAGCACCCTGCATGGCCTGCCGAATATGAGCGGGTCCGGGCCAGCGCAGGCCGCCCAGCGCAACTACCTGCAGTCGCTGCACACAGAAGTGGGTGGCAATGGCGTTTACGTCGGCATGCTCTACATCGGCGCGGTCATCGAGAACAGCGCCTTTCACACCTACACGCTCGAAGCCGACGCGGCTGGCACCGGCCGGTACTGGGGGCCAACGGTCAGCCCGGACCACCTCGCCGACTTGCTCTGGACTATGCACAACACCACAGGCGAGCCGGAAGTGAAATACCCCGCGGAGGCAACTAGAAGATGAACGGCACCAGCATCTTGCTCGAGCGTTTGTACGCCGGGTACGTATCGGGGAACCGCGCAGTCAGATTGCGTTCCTCGACGACCGCGCTGTAGATGAAGTAGATGCCGGCGAGGGCTACAACGATGAGCCACATCCAACTCAGCGCCACCGCAGTGCCGATGCTCGCGACGAGGATGCCGGAGTAGATGGGATGGCGGACCAGGCGGTAAGGCCCGCTGGTCACCAACTCCGGGTCATTCCGCTGCGTCATAGGGCCACCCCAGTTGCGCCCGATGTGCACGCGGGCCCAGATCGAGAACGCTAGCCCGGCCGCGAAGAGGACGAGCCCGGCTCCGGCGCGCCATGGGTCAGTACCAAGGCCGTGATCCCGGAATGCTCCCAACCGGATCAAGGCGATCGCGAGAACGAAGATGACCGCCCTGATCCGCAACTCGCGTGCCCAGGAGATGCGCCCCCGCTTCGCGGGCCTGGTGGAAATCGCCGCGATGATCCAGTAGATCCAAAAGGCGGCCCAGCCGATAGCAAAGACGAACTCGACCGCGCGCATGCGTATCACTGTGCACCACGCGGGCGGCGGGCTGTGGGTGCGCGCCCGATCGGCAGCGGTCCGCCAGCTACCCTTCGACCCGTGGCTGCACCGAAGATTCCCGCTGTCGAGGAACTGCTCGCCCTCGCGGTCGCCGGCATCGGTGGCGAGGCTCGCGACGGCCAACTGACCATGGCCCGCGCGGTCGAGCACGCAATGCGCTCGGGCGATCATCTCCTCGTTCAGGCGGGCACCGGCACCGGCAAGAGCCTCGCCTACCTGGTTCCCGCGATCCGCCACGCGCTCGCCATTGATGCGCCGGTTCGCAAGCCGAAGACCAACGAGGCGGACGACGAGGGGACGGGCTCTGACGACGAGTTGCCACCGCCTCGGGGACCAGTCGTCGTGGCGACGGCAACCATCGCGTTGCAACGGCAGCTGATCGAGCGTGACCTGCCGCGACTCGCGGAGTCGCTCGCACCCGCACTGCCAGTTGCGCCCTCGTTCGCGATTCTCAAGGGACGCCGCAACTATTTGTGCCTGCAACGCCTTCATGCCGGACCAGATGCCGAACAGGACGGCCTCTTCGACGACGTAGAACCGGCCGGCTCGACGCGTTCGGGCGCTACCGGGCCGACATCGGCGCTCGGTCGTGACGTCGTTCGAATCACTGAATGGGCGAACACCACCGATACAGGCGACCGCGACGAGTTGCTTCCAGGCGTCAGCGAGCGCGCGTGGAGTCAGGTAGCCGTCTCATCGCGTGAGTGTCTCGGCGCAACCAATTGTCCTTACGGCGCCGACTGTTTCGCCGAGTCTGCGCGCATGCGGGCGATGCGCGCCGACGTCATCGTCACCAATCACGCGCTGCTCGCGATCGACGCACTGAGCGAAGTCGACGTTCTGCCGGAGCATGACGTTGTTGTGATTGACGAGGCACACGAGTTGGTCGATCGGGTGACGGGTGTTGCCACCGAGGAGTTGACCGGCGGGATCGTCGAACGTGCTGCAGCGCGCTGTCATCGACTCGCCGCGGACGAGTCGGCTCGACTCGCCGAGGCCGCGGCAGCGCTGTCGGATGTCCTGACATCCGCGCCGATTGGC
>DATCFU010000207.1:0-33624 GCA_036509315.1 Acidothermaceae bacterium | reverse complement strand
TACTGACCTTCTCTCGGTCGGCAGCCATGTGGACCGCCGGCGAGGCAGGACTTACTTCTAAGCCGCACCGTGATCGGACGACGACAAGTCGCCTTACGTGGACCGTTTTGCCTGCGACTGGCATCGGCTAATCGGCAGAAGTACCCACCGACGCAACCACGGACCCGGGCGGACGCCACACAATCAACCTAGCCCGCTACGGCCGCGCCGCACAGATCTACGGAAGCGACCGGACGCCTGCGAACGGTCCCGGCAACGCAGGCGATACCGATCACCACAGCACCGGCATGACTCAGTGCCCGGGCGGCTTCGGCAGCGGTGGCGCCGGTCGTGACGATGTCATCGACGATCACCACCCGGCGTCCCTGCACGAGCGCAGGGCGCCGCACGGCCAACGCACCAGACAGATTGGCTTGGCGCGCGTCAATGTCGAGGCCCGACTGATCATCGATAGTTCGACATTGCCGCAGGACCGCGCGCACCTCGACGTGCGGGCCAGTCGCCCGCAGGTAGCCGGCGGCCGTGGCAGCCATCGCGCCAACGGGATCATGACCTCGCGCGCGTCGAGTGGCAACGGCTGACGGAACAGGGACGAGCACAAACGCGGAGTAGTCGTGAGCTGCAGCGCCGAACACGCTGACGGCGAGACTGCCGCCCAACTCACGGCGCAGGCACAACCGACCGCGCTCTTTGTAGTCGAGTAGCGCAGCACGGATCACGCCGTCGTACGCGCCAGCAGCAAATGCGGGGACGACGGTGCGCGTGCCGGGAATCGCGATGTTCCAGCTCACTGGCACCGACTGCCGAATCGCCGACACACACTGCGGGCACAGCCCGCGCAGCCGCGGCTCGGGTTCATCGAGCCGGCCGCACCCAGCGCAACGCGACGGCAGCAGGAGTTCGAGCACGGACGCGACAGCCTTCACGAACGCAAGCCCTTCACGAACGCAAGCCCTTCACGAACGCAAGCATTGCCTAGGAACAACGTGGTTCGGGCGTCAGCGAACGACTTGTGCGCGCAGCTTCCGCCGTCCACATAGCTGTTTGTTCGAAGGCTCAGCCGGGGTAGCGGGGTGAGGATCCGTTACCGATGAACTGCCACTGTCCGTTGCCGATGTACTGCTCGATCTGGTTGAGAGACGTCGCGACGACAAGCGGTTGCCGCGGCGCGGCGGCAATCGACACGGCAGTAGAAAGCACCGTGCCTTGCGTGAGCGATGGCGCCCAGCCGTCGACATCGACGCTCCACAGCTGACTGGTGCTGCCAGGCTCATTCGTGTTGGGCACGGTGTCGAGGATGTCGAGTTTCGTCGACGACGCCCAGACGAAGTCGGTGACCGAGGTCAGTGTGGGTGCGACCGGATAGAAGTTCACGATCGACGTGCCGTCCTTCGAGACCGCTCCGACCATCACCTGGCTGACATTTGTGGAGACCGCCAAGGCCGCAATTCTGGTGCCGTCGCGAGAGACCTTCAGTTCCTCGATCACGGATTTCGTGAGGTCGGGTGCGGCTACTGATCCGGGCAACGTGGCTTTGCCGGACGGCGCGATGCGAACTCGTGGTGCGCTGGAGTCCTGCTGCTGAACAGTCCAGAGGTTGCCGAGCGAGTCCCACGACGGCGTCGTGAAACTGCTTTCCGTGAGCAGTTGCTTGGGTGCAAGCAACGAGCCGGCGTACAGCGACTGCGTGCCGTCGGTGTTCTGCACGACACCGGCGATTAACTGGTTCGCCGCAGCGGTGCTCGCGCGCGGTGCTATGGCCGGCGCGAGCAACAGCGTGGTATCGAGCTCACCTGTGTCGCCCGCGATCAGCCGACCCAAGTGGTCACGGGTCTGATGACTGTTGTCGCTGTAATAGAAGTTGACGTTGAGCGCGTCGGGATCGAACGACGGGTAGTCGGCGGCCGTCTGCAGCAGTTGACTGCCGATGAGCGGTTGGCCGCCGGTCAGGATCTTCAGGTCGCCGAAGTTCTGCGACGGCGTGGCCGAATTCGACAGCGTGTAGGTGATCTGGGCAGCCATCGCGTTGCGCTGCGCAGCCGGAAGTGTCGCGGCGCCGCGCGGCAGATCTACGGTCGTGACGCCGTTGACCTGGGTTGGCCCCGGCGCGGTGCCTCCCAGCAACGCCGTCGTGACGGCCGGCTTCAGCCACACGGGCGGCCCGTGGAGCAATGTCGTAAGCAAGTCCTGTGCCAACTGGTCGCGGCCAACAGGAAGAAAAACCTGAACGGGCACCAGCATCTGCTCGTCAGGCCGCAGGAAGTAGACGTAACCCTCCTGATAGGAGCTCTGGATTTGCGCCACCGTCAGGACGAGATTGGCGGGCGCGTTGGTGATGCGCCATTGGTCGTTCTCTTTCGGGTCCTTCGTGAGGTTGTAGTCGTACTCAATCTGGCGACCCGACGGCGACGGCCGGTACGTACCGTCGGGCGCAATCTGGCCGATCTGGTTGTCGATGACCTTCACGGTGACGGTGTTCGGGCCGGTCGTCACGTCGGTGAGTGTTGTTCCTGAGTCGGCAACGACGGTGGCGCCGCTGGGTTGCCACGAAGCGCCGTCGACGAGATACGCCTTGGCGACGCCAAGGGCCTGGGTGGTATCAGAATTCGCGAAGCGAAAGCCCGTGACGATTCCGTCGGGTTGTGAACCCGTAATCGGCGCGCGTGGATTCACCCGAATGTTGGGTGCGGCGCCTGGCTTGGGCTGCTGGCCAGCGTGAACGGGGCCGCTGTCGGGAACGGCGGTACATGCGGCGAGGGCGAGTGCCGCGAGTACGGAGAGGCCGACCGCGATAACCCGCGCGCGACCACCCGCGAGATTGGCCAGGTCAGCCACGCCGGCCGCGCAACGCCAGGATGCTGCCAGGGTGATGGGAGGCAGGCTTCGCGGCGGTCGTCCCGTTAGTCGTCGTCTGCGTCTCTTCGTGGGTTGCATCTGGCGGCTCAACTGGGATCGGCGAGGCTGTGACGATCGAGCCAGCTTGACGAGGCAAGGTGAGCACGAACTGTGAGCCTTTCCCGCGTTCGCCCCAAGCCTGGAGCCGGCCGCCGTGCAATCGGGCGTCTTCAGATGCGATGGAAAGGCCGAGGCCGGTGCCACCCGTCGTCCGCGCTCGGGCCGGGTCTGCGCGCCAGAACCTGTTGAACACCAGCGACGATTCGCCCGGTCGCAAGCCGATGCCGTGATCACGCACCGCGATAGCCACGACAGCGGCGTCTGCCACGACGTACACGTCGATCGGGCTGCCTTCACCGTGCTCGGCGGCGTTGACTAACAAGTTGCGCAGAATCCGTTCGACGCGGCGGCCGTCGGCCTCGCAGATGCACGGCTCGTCAGGCATGTGCACCGTGACGACACTGCCGCGGCGGACGGCGAGTGGCTCGGTCGCATCGACAACTCGACGAACGAGATCGCGGACGTCGAGTGCGTCGGATTCGAGAGATGCCGCGCCTGCGTCGTGACGACTGATCTCCAGCAAGTCGCCGAGCAACGATTCGAAGCGATCGAGTTGGGTCTGGAGAAGTTCGGCTGATCGTGCACTCGCAGGGTCGAAATCCGACCTTGCCTCGTGCAAGACGTCGGCAGCCATGCGCACGGTCGTCAAGGGTGTCCGCAGTTCGTGCGACACGTCGGAAACGAACCGGCGCTGGATACGCGACAGCTCTTCGAGCCGCCGGATCTGGCGTTGCAGACTGTCAGCCATCTTGTTGAAGGACGCGGCGAGTCGCGCGAGGTCGTCCTCGCCCTTGGGTTTCATCCGTTCTTGCAACCGTCCGTCGGCAAGCCGTTCGGCGATGCGCGCCGCCATCCGCACGGGCGTCACGACTTGGCGGGTCACCAGCCACGCGATACCGGCAAGCAGCACAACCAGCGCGATCCCGCTCAACAGCAATGTGCGCCAGACCAGCGCGAGTGTCTGCTGCGGCTGTTGAAGGGAGAACAGATAGTAGAACTGGTAGGTGTTGAAGCTGCCCTCGGGCACCTGCATCGAGCTGCCGATTACCAGCCCCGGGTAGGACGAATAGTTGTGGATGGCGCTGCCCGGCGAACGCGCACCCTTGTCATACACGAGCCTTGTGTATGTGTAGTAGTACTGCGAATCTCCGTTCAACGCCTTGGTCAGCCGGTCTGGCACGCTGCTCGCCAACAGGCCGTTGTTGAGTGCAAGTTGAGTTTTCGACTGCGTACCGGTGACGACCTCCTGGCCGACTACCTCGTAGCCGCCTTCCGCTCCGCCCTGTATCGGGCTCAGAGCCTGCACGACTTCCTGGAGCAACGCCTGGACGTCGAGAGAGCCGGCGTCGCTAGACAGCAGCGTCCGCGCGTTGCTGACACCGAGCTGTTCCTCGGCGACCGACGACCGCAACTTGGCCTGGATCAGTCCTTGCTTGACCTGCTGCAGCACCACAAAACCAAGCAGGGCGACGACGATCGCCGACACAACAAGCGTGCTGCTGACGACTCGGACCTGAATCGATCGCCGCCAGCGCCGGGTGACTCGCCGCAACACCCGCCGGACTCTTCGGCGAACGCGGCTGGCGAGGCTACGCAGAGGACCGCGACCGGACAGCGTCAACCGCCTGGGCGGCGGGAGGCGGGCAGGGGGCGACGGATGCAGACCGTCACGCCGGTCCTGCCTTGTAACCGACGCCGCGCACAGTCACGACGATCTCGGGACGCTCGGGGTCGAGCTCGACTTTCGACCGCAGCCGCTGCACATGCACGTTGACCAAACGGGTGTCAGCCGCGTGCCGGTAACCCCACACTTGCTCGAGCAGCACCTCGCGGGAGAACACGTGGCGCGGTTTCTTTGCGAGTGCGACGAGCAGATCGAACTCGAGCGGCGTCAACGGGATCTGCCCACCACTGCGGCTCACTGCGTGGCCAGCAACATCGATCGAGAGGTCGCCGATGGCAATGGTCTCGGCGGCTGGTTCGTCGGTGCGGCGCAACCTGGCGCGCAGCCGGGCAACGAGTTCCTTGGGCTTGAAGGGCTTCACCACGTAGTCGTCCGCACCGGATTCAAGACCGACGACGACGTCGACGGTGTCACTCTTCGCCGTCAGCATGACGATCGGGACGCCGGACTCTGCCCGGATCTGGCGACAAACGTCAATGCCGTCCGTGCCTGGCAACATCAGGTCGAGAAGCACGAGGTCGGGTTTCGTCTCCCGAAAGGCAGCGAGCGCCTTGTCGCCGTCGAAGACAAAGAAGGGTTCGATCCCCTCGCCGCGCAGCACGATTCCGAGCATCTCGGCCAGTGCCGTGTCGTCGTCGACGACCAGCACCCGCCCCTTCATCGTGACGCCTGTGCACTCATGGCTCTCATGGTGCCACCTCGCAGGCATTCCTGCCGCCGCCAGGTTGAATGGGCTCGGCCACAGGGCAGAACCCCTTCGTGACACGCTTTAGCTGGCCGCGGCGTGACACGATAACTGGCTGACAGTGGCGGTGAGTCCGAGCGTCGCGATCACGGGAGAGCGCATGGGCGAGACGCCCGGCTGGGTGGACCCCACCCCGCCGCCGGATGCCGCAGAACCGGCACAGCCGGCCGAGCCGGTAGCGCCTGCGCCCGCGCCGCTGCCCGCAGCGTGGCAATACTTCACTTCCCCGACGCCTGCCGGGGCTGCCACGCCCCCACCCACGGCATCGTCGTGGGGCTGGCAGCCGCCCTCACCTACGCCGGGTCACCGGCGGGGCGAGTACGGGACGCCACCCGGTCAACACGTCGGACCGCCGCAGTACGTGCCCAACCCGCCGTACGTACCTAACCCACAGTTCGGGCCACCGCCGCAGTACACGCCGGATCCACGGTTCGGGGCGCCGACGCAGTACGGACCTCCCGGGCAGTACGGCCCGCTCGAGCAATACGGACCGCCAGGGCAATACGGACCGCCGCCGCAGTACGGGCAGTGGGGGTATCAGCAAGAGTACAAGCCGGGCATCGTGCCGCTGCGACCGCTGTCGGTCGGAGAAGTCCTGGACGGCAGCTTCTCGACGATCCGCAAGTATCCGCGAATCGTGTTCGGATTCGCCGCGGTGCTCTCGGTCGTGGCGCAGCTCATCCGTCTCCTCGTCGGCCTGGCCCTGAACAACGTGCCGGGCACTTTCGGCTCGACCTCCTTCAGCGCTAACAGCAACACCGGCGACAGCTCCCAGAACCTGCACACCGTCGCCACGTCACTCGGCGGATCAGCTGCCACCTTGGCAGTGAACGCGCTTTGCGTTGCCGTTCTCGCCGGCATCGTGACGGGCGTCGTCGGCAAGGCCGTCATCGGACAACGCGCGGACGGTCACGAAATCATCGCAGCGGTTCGTCAGCGATGGTTCGGTCTGCTGGTGGTGTCGGTGCTCGCGGAAATCCTGCCGTACACCCCGTTTGTCCTGATCATCGTCGGCATCGTGCTCGCTTCGGTCAGTACGGGCGTAGGCATCTTCGTCGGCGTGATCGGCGGGCTAGCCGGGCTCGTTTTGGGTCCGTTGCTGTGGGGACGACTTGCGGTCGCCGTGCCGATCTTCATTCTGGAACGTCGCGGGCCGGGCGCATCGATCGCGAGGTCGTGGCGGTTGGTGGAGGGCGCGTTCTGGCGCACGTGGGGTTTGCGGGCGCTGGTGCAGATCATCGTGTCGGTAGCAGCCAGCATCCTGTCGGTGCCGCTCGTCCTGGTGTTGCTTCCGTCGGCGTTGAACGGGAAGACGCCGTCGACTACGGCACTGGTGTTGCTGGTCATCCTCGGTGCGATCGTCTGGGTGCTGACGCAGCCACTCATTGCGGCATCGCTGACGCTGATCTACATCGACCGTCGTATGCGCGCAGAGGGCCTCGACGTGCAATTGACGCAGGCCGCGCGAGTGGCCGCGCAACCGGCACCGGCATCGCAAGCGGCGCCGGCGACGTGAGCATGTGGGGTTGGCTTGCGACTGCTCCACCAAGCCCAAGCCCGGTCACCCGCGGTGGCGCACAAGCGGCCGCGCGCGCGGAACTAGCGAAACGCGCCTACCACCGAAACGATCCGTCGTTGGTCGACCGCGGCCTCGAGTGGTTGCTGAAGCGGCTGCAGAAACTGCTCGACGCGAGCACCAGCCACGCGCCCGGGCACGGGGTCGGACTCTTCCTCATCATCGTGATTGTCGCGGCTGTGGTGGCGATGATCGTGGTGCGCGTCGGTGCGTTACGGCGCACCGCACGGGCCAGCGATCAGCCGATCTTCGGGATCGGCGAGACCACGGCCGGCGACCATCGCAAGGCCGCGGCCCAGTTCGCGGCTGATGGCCTGTGGGCGGAGGCGATTCGTGAACGGCTACGGGCGATCGCGCGCGAACTCGAACAGCGCGGCGTGCTCGATCCGCGCCCCGGGCGAACCGCGGCGGAACTGAGTCGCGAGGCCGGAGCGCAGTTGCCTGCGCTTGCCGATGACTTGCGCGAGGCGACGTTCGTCTTCGACGAGGTTTGGTACGGCGGCCGCACGGCGGCTGCCGCCGATGAGGAGTTGCTGCGCAGGCTCGATGCTCGCGTCGCCGGCTCGCATCGCGGATTGGTGGGCAGCACGTGACCGCCCTCGACGAACTGACGACAAGGTCTGACAGCGGTCCGATCCGTATGGGCCAGCCACGTACAGGACAGAGCGCCGATCCGACGATCCGCCAGCGTTGGCGGCGTATGCGGGTGTTGATTGGCGCCGGGGTCGTGTTCGTGATCGGCGCGATCGTCGTGGCACTGGGTTCGGGGAAGGCGGGCAAACCACTCGATCCGCAGTCCTACACGTCGTCCGGCACTCATGCTCTTGCGGTCTTGCTCGCACAACGTCGCGTGCACGTGCTGAGAGAGACGGACACCACAACTGCAGAAGAAGTCGCCGTGCCGGGCATGACGCTGGTGGTGGTGTCGCCACAGCTGTTGAGCAGCGACGAACTGAGCGTCATCGGGTCGTCGCGTGCCGATCTCGTTGTTGTCGGCGCGGGGCTCGACGAGATCCAGGGCCTGGGCTTGCCACTCGCCACCCAACCCGATGATGGCGGCACGCTGCGGTCGCCGTCGTGTTCATTGCGCGCCGCGACCGTGGCCGGTTCGGTGCAACTGACCGGCGGCGGATACACCGTGCCGAATGGTGGGCAGGGCTGCTATCCCGACAGCGGCGACGGCTTTGCGCTGGTCACGTTTGCGACCTCGGGCCATCAGGTCACGTTGTTGTCCGACGGCACACCGCTGATGAACTCGTCACTCGGCAACGACGGCAACGCTGCACTTGCCCTAGGGCTTCTCGATACTCATGCGGACGTCGTGTGGCTGGTGCCGCCGCAGATCGCTTCTGTATCGAGCAGCGGAAACGCAAGTGTCGAATCACTGCTCCCGAGTCGGCTCAAGTTGGCATTCCTGCAACTGGTGATCGCCGTCATCATCATCGCGATCTGGCGCGGCCGACGCCTGGGCAGGCTGGTGCCAGAAGACCTGCCCGTCGTCGTCCGGCAGTCTGAAACCGTGCGCGGCCGCGCCCGGCTATACCGGCGATCGCACTCACTCGACGCCGCGGCGGACGCGTTGCGAGACGGAACGCGGGATCGCCTCGGTCACCGGCTTGGCCTCGGTCCGCGACCGCTTCCGGTAGCTCTCGTGCAAGCTGTAGCCGCACGCGCGGGGCGACCCGGCGCGCAGGTCGAAGCTCTCCTATACGGTTCGACACCGGCCGATGACCTCACACTGATGACCCTGGCGCAAGCACTGACCGCCCTCGAGCAGGAGGTACTCCGCACGTGACGTCGACCAGTCCGATCGAGCAGCGAGACGCGTTCGCCGCGGTGCGTGCCGAGGTGGCCAAGGCAGTCGTTGGGCAGGACGCCGTCGTGAGTGGTCTCGTCATCGCGCTGCTCGCCGACGGACATGTGCTGCTCGAAGGGGTTCCGGGAGTTGCGAAGACATTGCTGGTTCGGTCGCTGGCGGCGGCGCTGTCACTCGACACGAAGCGAGTGCAGTTCACGCCAGACCTGATGCCCGGCGACGTGACGGGGTCGCTCATCTACGACGCGCGCACGGCCGAGTTCGAGTTCCGCAAGGGGCCGGTGTTCACGAACCTGCTACTTGCCGACGAGATCAACCGCACGCCACCGAAAACGCAGGCCGCGTTGCTCGAAGCGATGGAGGAGCGGCAGGTCTCGGTCGACGGATTGCCCCGACCGCTGCCCGACCCGTTCATGGTGATCGCCACGCAGAACCCGGTCGAGTACGAAGGCACGTACCCGTTGCCTGAGGCCCAACTCGACCGGTTCTTGGTGAAGCTCAACGTTCCGTTGCCCGGTCGCGACGACGAGTTCGGGATGCTGCGGCGCCACGCCGCTGGGTTCGATCCGCGCGACCTCGCGGCGGCCGGCCTGCGTGCCGTTGCCGGCCCCACTGAGTTGGCTGCAGGCCGGGCAGCGGCGGCACGGGTGTCGGTCGCGCCCGAGGTGTTGAGCTACATCGTCGACCTGTGCCGGGCGACGCGCAGTTCGCCGTCGGTTTCACTCGGCGCGTCGCCTCGCGGTGCTACGGCGTTGTTGCGGACGTCGCGTGCGTGGGCGTGGCTGTCCGGCCGCGACTTCGTGACGCCCGACGACGTGAAAGCGTTGGCGCGGCCGACGTTGCGGCATCGGCTCGCGCTACGCCCGGAGGCCGAACTCGAAGGTGCGACCACCGACGCGGTGCTCGAGGGCGTGCTCGCCACGGTCCCCGTTCCCCGGTGAGCGTTTCGTGGCGCTGACCCGGCGCACTGCGATCGTTGCGCTCGCCGGCGTGCTGGTCGTGTTCAGCTATCCCCTGCACGGCTACATGGTGCTCATCGTCGAAGGCGCGCTGGTTGTGGGCATCGCCGCTGACCTCGCGTTGGCGGGCAGCGTTCGCGCCTTGCGGGTATCTCGATATGGAGACACCGCGCGCCGACTCGACGAAGTTTCCGAGGTCGGCGTGCTCGTCGTAAATACGGGCGGACGTCGGGTGCGCGGCGTCTTGCGCGATGCTTGGCCTCCGAGCGCGGAGGCCTCACCGACTCGCCGGCACATCGACGTCCCCGCTGGTGAACGGCGCCGCTTCCCGACGGTGATCCGACCGCGCCGCCGAACCGAACTCCAGGGCGGCCGAGTCACGGTGCGCAGCTTCGGGCCGCTCGGTCTGGCTGCGCGGCAAGGCAATCACGATGTGCCGTGGAGTCTGCGGGTGCTCCCCGCGTTTCCGAGCCGGCGTTACTTACCGGAGAAGCTTGCGAAGCTGCGGATTCTCGACGGCCGCACTGCTGCGCGGGTGCGCGGGCAGGGCACCGAGTTCGACTCGTTGCGTGACTACGTCGAGGGCGACGACGCTAGGTCGATCGATTGGCGCGTAACCGCTCGGCGGTCGGCTGTCGTCGTCCGCACCTGGCGGCCCGAACGTGACCGGCGGATCGTGCTCGTGCTCGACACCGGCCGGACGTCGGCCGCTCGGATCGGTGCCGCACCGCGACTCGATGCCGCACTCGACGCGGCTTTGCTGCTCGGCACGCTCGTATCACGCGCGGGCGACCGAGTCGATCTGATTGCGATGGACGACCGGCCGCGACTGCTCTCGCGCAGTGCGCGGGGTCACGGCGATCCACTCTCGGGCCTGCTTGAAGCGATGGCCGGATTGCACCCCCGGTTGGTCGAAACAGATGGACGACGGTTGGTGGCCGAAGTGCTGCGGCGGGTCAAGCAGCGGGCACTCATCGTGCTTTTCACGACACTCGACGAGGCCGCGATCACCGAGGGACTCCTGCCGGTATTGCCGTCACTGACCCGCAAGCACGTGGTCATGCTCGCTTCGGTGGCCGACCCGCAAGTGCTGGCGATGGCTGGTGTGCACGATGATTCGCGCACGGTCTACGACGCGGCTGCGGCCGAGCGGACGACGGCTGGGCATCGACGGGTGACCGCGCTGCTGCGCCGGCTCGACGTCGAGGTTGTCGATGCGGGACCGGCGGAATTTGCCAGCAAGGTCTCCGACGCCTACCTGGCGCTGAAGGCCGCCGGCCGCCTCTAATTGCCCGCCCGCCCGCCCGCTCGCGCGCCCGCCCGCTCCCGGACATCCGAGTGTTGAAGTCCAGCGCGCGTTCTTGCGAGCGTTGGACTTCAGTGGTCACCGATTCGTGGCCCAGCGGCGAGTCAAGCGGTCGCTTCGACTACGTCGGCGCTCAACGCTTCGTCGAGGTCGCCGGTCTCCCCTGCGCGCACTGCACGTGAGCCGAACACGACGACGTAGCTGAGGAACGCGACCTCGACGATCACGCCGATCGAGATGCGCGCCCAGGTCGGCAGCGGCGACGGTGTCACGAACGCTTCAATCGCCCCCGACACCATCAGCATCGCAATCATGCCGAGTGCGATGGAGAACGATGCGCGACCTTCCGCGGCCAGCGCATCAGCACGTGACCGTGGGCCAGGATCGATCAGTGTCCAACCGAGCCGCAGCCCGGTGCCGGCCCCGATGAAAACCGCGGTGAGTTCGAGGAACCCGTGCGGCAGGATAAGCGCGAAGAACTCGGGCAGCTTGCCGTTCGCCGCCATGATGCCGCCGATCACCCCGACGTTCACGCAGTTGCCCCACAGCAGATAGATCGTGGGAATGCCGAGGAAGATGCCAAGACCCAATACGGCTGCCGCAATGACCGCGTTGTGGGTCCAGACGTTGGCAGCGAAGTCCGATGCCGGATGCGCGGAGTAGTAGTCCTTGAAGTCATGCGAGACAAGTTGCCGGACGTCGGCGGGTGACGCGAGTGTGTCGATGACCTTCGGATGGGTGGCGACCCAGACCCCGATCGCCGTCATAACGGCGAGTGAGGCGGTCGCGGTCGAGACCCACCACCGCGCCGTCCGATATAAGACCGCAGGCAAAGTGACGACGAAGAAGCGGCTGAAGTCACGCCATGCAGGGTCATGCGTTCCGGTGATCGCGGCGCGGGCTCGTGCGGTCAGGACCGAGAGGCGCGAGATGAGGTGCGCATCGGGCGACCGCGACTGGATGACCGACAGGTGCGTCGCAGTGCGCTGGTACAACTCGATCAGCTCATCGACGTCCGTGCCACTGAGCCGTGACGGCCGCTCGGCGCGCTGCACAAGTGTTTCCAGGCGCGCCCAGTCGCCCTGATGTGCGGCAACGAACACATCGATGTCCACGAGAGGGCAGACTAAGGCTTTATGACGGCTGGGGTGGTGACGGGCGAGGCAGTCGCGCTCGACGTCCGCTTGGCGCATTGGCCGTCGAGGCTCTTGGCGAAGCTCATCGACCTCGTCTTGCAGTTCATCGTCTTCTTCCTTCTGTTGCTCATCGCGGGCCAGCTGGTAACCGGGTCGGACGGCGATGCCAGCGCAGCGATCGTGCTCTGCATCCTCGTCTTCGCATTCGTCGGTTACAACGTGCTCCTTGAGACGGTGTGGCGCGGACGGACACCGGGCAAGGCCGCATTGGGTCTGCGCGTCGTGCGGGACGACGGGGGGCCGGTGCGGTTTCGGCACGCGCTCGTCAGGGGCATCATGTTCCCGCTCGAGAGCTGGGGACCTGCGCTGTTCGCAAGCATTTTCAGCAGGCGGGGCAAACGCTTCGGCGACATGCTGGCCGGCACTATCGTCGTGCAAGAACGCGTGCCGGGTGCCACCGCGCAGCCAGTGCAGATGCCCGCGCCACTTGCGTGGTGGGCGACAACACTCGACCTGTCACGTCTCGACGACGACCTTGCGTTAGCGTGCAGGCAGTTTCTTGCACGTCAAAACGAGCTCCACCCTGCGGCGCGCGATGCGATGGGCAATGAGCTGATGACCGCAGTGCTGGCGCGTGTGACGCCACCTCCACCGCCGGGCACACCGGGCTGGGCGTACTTGTCTGCGGTGCTAGCCGAACGACGACGGCGTGAAGAACAACGGATGTATGCAGCGGCGCCGGTGGTTGGCCCGCAGTACGGAGGCGCGCCGCCGGCCCAGCCGTTTCATCCACAACAGCCGCCGCCGACCTACGCGCCGCCGCCTGTTGGATCTGCACCTGTGCAGCCAGCAGAACCTCCGCCGGCTGGACCGTTTGCTGCTCCGCAGTGAGCATGCGCACAGATACTTTGTTTGTTTTCCACGTCGGCGTATTCGTGGCCGAAAATGTCAGTGGCGGCAGATAGTTTCGAGCTATGGAAGACCTGCTGGACATCGCGAAGGTTCCGCCTGGTGCGGAACTCGCGACGCGTCTCGCGGCGATCAACCCAGCGGATCTCGATGACGACTACGACGTGATGGAAGTCGTGGCGGCGTGGGACCGGCAGGTTGCGTGGTCGAATGCGGGACAACTGGCTGCGGTCGCGGAGTTCGCGCGTCGTCCGCTCTCGATCGGGCTGACATCGGACGCAGCGCGTGCCAAGCGAGGTCCGTTGGGGTCGGTGCGACGCAGCAACCCCGACGATGAGATCGCCGCCCGATTGTCGATCTCATCAGGCTCAGCCGGGTTTCGGCTCGGCCTAGCACTGGACCTCGCTGGGCCGTTGACGGCCACCGGTGCAGCACTGGCCGCGGGCGAGATCGATGTGCAGAAAGCGCACTCCATCGCCGACGGATGCCGATACCTCGACCCGAGCACTGCCGTCGAGGTCGAGAGCAGTGTGTTGGCCCGCGCCGGCGACCAGACCAACGCCCAGGTCAAGAAGGCAGTCCGCAAAGCGGCCATCACCGCCGACCCGGTCGCCGCGCAGAAGCGGCACGTCGCGGCGAGGAATGAGCGTGGGGTGTGGCTGACTCCACTCGACGACGGAGTGGCCGAGCTGCGCGCGGTGATGGCTGCTGCTGAGGCGCTGAAGGTGTACAACGTGCTGACCGCCGCCGCACTTTCGGCGACGCTCGCTGGTGGGGAATCCCGCAACACTGCCCAGTTGCGCGCCGATTTCCTGCTCGCCCCGTTTGATGAGGCGATCGCCACCGGTGAACTGGCCGGTGCTGTGCCCACGAAGCTGGCCTTCGGCTCTCGTGGGTGCGGGGAGGCGAACGTGACGGTGCCGGCGTCGGTGATTATGGGCGTGTCGAACGCCCCCGGCGAGCTGACCGGCTACGGCGCAATCACTGCCGAGGTATCTCAGGTACTCGTCGGAGACCGGCTGATTCGCCGCCTGGTCACCAACCCGGTTGACGGTAGTTTCCTCGCAGCTGACACCAACACCTACCGACCCAGCGCAGTGCTCAGACGGCATATCGAACTGCGCGACGGCACCTGCCGGTTCAAGACCTGCGACCGGCCCGCCGTGGCGTGCGAACTTGATCATTCCGACAAACACCCGGCCGGGCGAACCTGCGACGCCAACATGGGTCCGTTTTGCAAGCGACATCACATCTTCAAACACGCCCTCGATGGCGCATTGGCGCATTTGAACCAGCCCAATCCGGGCACCTTCGTGTGGACCATGCCCACCGGCCACGTCTACACGACAACACCTCCCGCGATCGGACCACCGATCAAAGACGAGAAACTCGCAACGCCGCCGACCCCGGATGACGACGAACCACCGTTCTAGCGACGAGCAAGCGCGCAAGAACGGATCGCATTCGCACCCTCGGCACGCGATAGTGGCTGCCAACTAACGTCCGCGTACCGGCGTCAGGGCGTGAGCGCGGTTCTAAACACGCGTTCGAACGCGGCACGATCGCCTTCAACTTCGACTGTGCTGGGAGCTTGAGGTAGGCGCTTCCACAACATCAGCAGAAGGTCGGATGCTGGCCCACGAACGACCGCGTCCGGAACGATGCCATTCGTCTGGGCCGATCCGTCGCCGTGGAGCAGCATTGCAGGCGCTCCGGGGTGGTCGCTCAGAGTGAGCTTCACACAATCGTCAAGGGCGGAGATTCGCCCTAGCCGGACCTGGCGTGGAAAGAACATCGTGACCACCTCATCGACTCCGTCGGCCGCGAGAGCTGGGTCGATCCGCACACTGCGTCCTTGCGATGTTTCGGCATCCCAAAGATGAAGCGCGGTCTCGTGACACATCCGGCGAATCCAGAAACCAACGCGATGCGGCAGTGAGAACGTCCAGCAGGCTCGGGACCAGTCGCGTGGTTCGAACGCCGCGAGCAACATTGCAAGCCCAGCATCGAACCACTCGAGCATCTCGGCGCGTTCCCGCGGCCCGGTTGGCTCGTCCACGCCCCGACCGTCGATGATGCCCGCCGTCGCGAACCGAAAGATCCCGCCGATGTGCTGCCCCAACTCTGCGAGATCCCAACCAGGGCAGCCCGCCACCTCGCGAGCGAGATCGCCGTCCGCGAGGATCGTCCGCAGACGCTGAGCATCCGCCATTAGCTGCGCGTGAAAGTCACCACTGTCCACAACAATCCATTCTCGCGTGCAGTGTCGAGTCGGCCGCCGCCCCGAGCCGATACCGGCGCCCGCGCTGCGAGGCCGCCCGCGAGCGCGAGTCGCGCACCGGCGACCCACCCCTTCGTCCGCACAGCTTCACGGCGGACCGGCGTCGCGACAAGATCAGTTCGGGCTTCATACCCAACTGTCAGACAGTTACCGGCCTAGAGACCCGTAGCTGTCTGACAGTCGCTGTGCCGAACCGCGACCGAACCGCAGCCAACTCAGTAGCGGTAGGAGTCCGCCTTGTACGGGCCTTCGACAGGGACGCCGAGGTACGCGGCCTGCGCCGGCGTGAGTTCGGTCAGCCGCACTCCAAGCGCCGACAAGTGCAGCCGAGCGACAGCCTCGTCGAGGTGTTTGGGCAGGACGTACACGCCGACCGGGTAATCGGCGGTCTTCGTGTACAGCTCGATCTGCGCAAGCACCTGGTTCGTGAACGAGTTGCTCATCACGAAGCTCGGGTGTCCGGTGGCGTTACCGAGGTTGAGCAGCCGACCCTCGGACAAGACGATCACGCCGTGGCCGTCTTCGAAGACCCACTCGTCGACCTGCGGCTTGATGTTGATGCGGGTGACCCCTGGGAAGGCCGTCAAGCCGGCCATGTCGATCTCGTTGTCGAAATGGCCGATATTCCCGACGATCGCCTGATGCTTCATCCGGGAGATCTGGTCGGCGGTGATAACGCCCAGACTCCCCGTCGCGGTGACGAAAATGTCGGCCGTGGCAACGACGTCGTCGAGGGTCGCCACCTGGTATCCATCCATCGCCGCCTGCAGTGCGCAGATGGGGTCGATCTCCGTGATGATGACCCGCGCGCCCTGACCGCGCAGCGACTCCGCGCAACCCTTGCCGACGTCACCGTAGCCACACACCACAGCGACCTTGCCGCCGATCAACACATCGGTCGCGCGGTTGATGCCGTCGATGAGTGAGTGCCGGACGCCGTACTTGTTGTCGAACTTCGACTTGGTCACCGAGTCGTTGACGTTGATGGCCGGGAACAGCAGCGAGCCCGACTCATACATCTGGTAGAGCCGGTGTACGCCAGTCGTCGTCTCCTCGGTCACGCCTTTGAGGCCTGAAGCGATCGCCGTCCAACGTCGTGGGTCTTCGACGAGCGAGCGCTGCAGCAGCCGCAGAATGACTTCGAACTCGTCGGAGTCGGCCGTCGACGGGTCGGGAACCTCGCCGGCCTTCTCGAACTCGACGCCCTTGTGCACGAGCAACGTCGCGTCGCCGCCGTCGTCCAAAATCATGTTCGGACCGTCACCCTCAGGCCACAACAGCACCTGCTCGGTGCACCACCAGTACTCCTCGAGCGACTCGCCCTTCCAGGCGAACACAGGCACGCCGGCTGGCTCATCGACAGTGCCCGTCGGCCCAACCGCGATGGCCGCAGCAGCGTGGTCTTGGGTCGAGAAGATGTTGCAGCTCGCCCAACGCACCTGCGCACCTAGCGCCACAAGCGTTTCAATCAGGACGGCGGTTTGCACTGTCATGTGCAGCGATCCGGTGATGCGCGCGCCGGTCAGCGGCTTGGACTCGCCGTACTGAGCGCGCATGGCCATGAGGCCGGGCATCTCGTGCTCGGCGAGCGAGATCTCCTTGCGTCCGAAGGCGGCCAGCCCAAGATCGGCGACCTTGAAGTCGAACGTCATGAAACATCTCCCTGTTCGTCGGTGTCGGGTTCTGCGGGGTCTGTAGGCCCAGCGTCCGCGACCGTGGTGTCGGTTGTGCTGCTAAGGATAGTCGTTCCCCGCGCCAAGTCCGGCTCGAGGTAGATGACACGCGCAATGCTGACCGCGGCCCGCACCCGGCGCTCGGCGGCATCGATGCCCCTGGCAACCTCCGCCGCGGTGTCGTCGTGGGCTACCGCAATCTTGGCGGCAACGAGCAGTTCGTCCGGTGCGAGATGCAAGGTACGCATGTGAATTACCGACTCGACCTCAGGCCCAGCCGTGAGCGCCTCGATGATGCGCCGCTGCACCTCGGGCGTCGCGGCTTCACCGATCAGCAGGCTCTTCGTCTCGATCGATAACACGATCGCCACCGTCACCAGCAGCGCGCCGATCGCGACCGTGCCCACGCCATCCCATCGCGCGTTGTGCGTGATGACCGACAGAACCACGCCGGCCAAAGCGAAGGTGAGCCCGAACAGCGCCGCAGTGTCCTCGAGGAGGACGACCGGGAGCTCCGGATTCTTCGTCCGGCGCACGAAGCTCACCCACGATTGGTCGCCCTTGATCTTGCTCGACTCGGTCATCGCCGTGTGGAAGGAGAACGACTCCAAGCAGACAGCGACCGCAAGCACGACGACGGCGATGACTGTGTGGTCCAAATGATGAGGATGCCTGACCTTGTCGATGCCTTCGACCAGTGCGAACAGACCGCCGACGCTGAACAACACGAGGGAGACGATGAACGCGTAGAAGTAGCGTTCGGACCCGTAGCCGAATGGGTGCGCGTTATCGCGTTCTTTACGCGCGCGTCGACCTCCGAGGAGGAGCAGCCCTTGGTTGCCAGTATCGGCAACGGAATGCACAGCCTCGGCCAGCATCGACGACGACCCGGTGAACGCGAACGCGACGAACTTGGTGACAGCGATCCCGAGGTTGGCAGCCAGGGCCGCAACGACTGCGCGTGAGCCGCCCGACACGCTCACGTGGAGCTACTCATCCCTCACGATTTCGACGGCTCGACTCGATCCGTTCCTTCATCTCCAACACCGACCGCGTCGGCGACGGATCGATCCCCAGCCCGAGAGCCAAGTACACACTCGCAAAGTCGCCGAACGCGATCAGCTGCGCAAGCCGTTCGAACGGCAGCCCGTTGTCGGCGGCCACCTGGCTTGTCCGCACACCGCGCTCACCCGCAAGGTATTCGGCCGCCCGCCGAAGGCCGGCATCGGTGTCGGTTTCGCTGTCAGGAGCATCACGCATCAACACGACCCGCAAGGGCATTGTCCGGGGAGACTCGTCGTCAAACGGATCGCGAAACACGTCCTCCGGCGTCGTCGTTGCGAATAGCCCATCGAACAACGCGACAGTGCCGTGCGCGGCCTCCTGCAACCCGCCGTCCAGCGCGGGGTATTTCGCATTGGCATGCAGCTGGCGCGCGAAACGCTTGGCCGCCACCCGGCACAATCCGCCCGCACCCCAAATCACCGGCAGCGAGCCGGCGATGTCGATCGCCAGCCGCTTCGCCGGATTCACGAACGACTCGCTACTTGGCCGGCAGGCCTCTGCGGTGGCATCGAGCCGATCCGCCGCGAGCACCATCTCGTCAGCCGACACCGCCGCAATGCCAAGTGCATCAGCGACCGCGAGCAACGGAATCGCGAGTGACCACAGGCTGGTTCGGGTGTGCCGGTCGGCTTTGTCGACCGCAAGCGTGAGACCACGAACACGATCACCGAGGACGTCGAGGGGCGAGCGTGGTGCCGCGATCGTGACGACGCGGCAACCGCGCCGACCGGCCTCGGTTACCGCGTCGAGCGTCGGCCGCGCGGTGCCCGAACGGGACACCGCAATCACCAGGTCGAGCGGACCGACCCAGCGCGGCAACGTTGGGCCGGACGCTTCGATGAGCGGCAGCGAAATGTCGTCGGCAACCAGCGCCCGCAACACTTCGCACGCGGCCGCACTCGAGCCAACGGCCGAAAGCACCACTGCGCGCGGCCGCTCGTCGGCCAGCGACTCGACGTCCGCCTCTCCGACGAGGGTCGAGGCCTCCCTGACCTGCGCGCCCGATCCGGCGATCGTCCGCAACATGCCCGCCATATCGGCGGCGGCGAGCGCGTCAGGATCGTCGAGCAGCCGCTCGTCGAGCTCGAGGGACATCAGCCGGCAACCGGTAGGATCCGTGCTTCGTCGATCAGCAAAACCGGGATGTCGCCGCGCACCGGATACGCACGGCGACAGTCACTGTTGGTGCAGACCAACTCTTCTGGGTCCGCATCTTTGGGTGCATCGGGCAGCCGTTCGATCGTGAGCGGCGAATGACAGGCCGGACACGCGAGGATCTCTAGCATCGACGGTTCGAGGTTCACAGCAGTGGCTCCCTGTCAGCCGCGGATAAGTGCGAGAACCTCGTCGCGCACTCGGTCGAGCGTCGCCTGGTCGTCGGCCTCGACGTTCAAGCGAAGCAACGGCTCGGTGTTCGAGGCACGCAGGTTGAACCACCACGTCGGCGTCGTGACGGTCATGCCGTCGAGGTCATCGATCGTCGCGTCCGGCTCGTCGACGTAGGCGGCCCGCACCTTCGCACTCACCGCGGCCTGGTCGTGCACGGTCGAGTTGATCTCCCCCGACTGCACGTATCGCGAATACTCCGCGAGGAACTCCGACAGTTTCGTCCCCGGGGGCGTTTCGCCGAGCGCAGCCAGAACATGCAGTGCGGCCAGCATTCCTGAGTCGGCGCGCCAGAAATCGCGGAAGTAAAAGTGGCCCGAATGCTCGCCACCGAACACCGCGTTCGTCTCGCCCATCGTGGCCTTGATGAACGAGTGGCCGACCCGGCTGCGCACCGGAACTCCGCCGTGTTCGCGCACGATTTCGGCGACAGCCTTCGACGTAATCAGGTTGTGGATGATCGCCGAGCCAGGGCTCTTCTTCAATTCGCGGACGGCGACCAGTGCGGTAATCACGGACGGCGACACGATCTGCCCACGCTCGTCAATGACGAAGCAGCGGTCGGCGTCGCCATCGAAGGCGAGACCGATATCGGCGTGTGTCTCGAGCACCTTGGCTTGCAGGTCGGCGGTGTTCTTCGGATCGATCGGGTTCGCCTCGTGGTTGGGGAAGTTCCCGTCGAGCTCGAAGTACATCGGCACGATGTCGAGCGGCAGGTCCTTCAACACGATCGGGACGGTGTAGCCACCCATGCCGTTCCCCGCGTCGACGACGACCTTGAGCGGTCGGATGCCGCTGAGGTCAACGAGATGCCGGAGGAACACCGCGTAGTCCTCGACCAGTTCGTGCGTCGTGATCGTGCCCGGCTTCCCGTCGTAGGCAGGGATACCGTTCTCGATCAGCGCGCGAATCTCGGCGAGGCCCGTTTCCTGCCCGACCGGTCGCGCACCGGCGAGGCACAGCTTGATGCCGTTGTACTTGGCCGGATTGTGGCTGGCGGTCAGCATGACGCCAGGGATGTCGAGGCTCCCGGCCGCAAAGTAGATCATGTCGGTGCTCGCGAGGCCGGCCATGATGACGTCGGCGCCCTGGCTGGCCGCACCTTCTGCGACTGCCTGGGAGAGCGGACCTGATGACTCGCGCATGTCGTGCGCGATCACGATGCGCGGCGCCTTGGTGAAGATGGCGAACGCCGCGCCGACCGCGCGCGCGGTCTCTTCGTCGAGCTCGTCGGGCACCACGCCGCGGATGTCGTACGCCTTGACGATCTTGGAAAGGTCGCGCACTGGGCCTGCCTCGGTTTCGCCCGTCTGCCGCCGATACCCGGCGGGCGCACAGGGAATGTGCGCGTGAGCGCAGCCTACCGAGCCGGATCGCCGCAGCGGGAGCGCGGCAGCGATCGCCGACGGCGACCTACGTGGCGAACAGCGATGATGAGGCCATGGCCTGGACCGCACCCAACCCACCTGAGCTCCCCGATGGGCCGCTCGTCGGGGATGACCGTCCGATTCTCGAGGCCTACCTCGCGTGGCAACGACACACGCTACTGAGGCTGTGCGCCGGCCTCACGGGAGAGCAGCTAACGAAGCGGACCATCCCGCCGTCCGGCCTGTCGTTGCTCGGCCTGGTACGTCATCTGGGGAAAGTGGAGCGCATCTGGCTTCGGCAACGGGCCGCCGGAGAGGCCGTCGGCCCGATGTACGGAGCGCCCGACGATGTCAGTTTGAAGGACGCCGACTTCAACGATCTCGACCCCGCGCAGGCGGCAGCCGACTTCGACAGGTACTTCGAGGAGTGCAAGTTGGCGGATGCCGCCGTCGCGGAGATGGGGTTCGACGACACGTTCACTGCCAACGGAGAGACGTATTCGCTGCGGGTTGCCTACGTCCACTTGATCGCGGAGTACGCCCGCCACAACGGTCATGCCGACCTGCTGCGCGAGCTGACCGACGGGGCGACCGGACTGTAAGGCGAGTCCTGCAGCTCTGCCCGTCAAACAGGTCTGCGGTCAGGCGATTTTGCGGGTCTTGGCGATGACGTGGTCGAAGCTCAGCTGCGCCCCGCCCTGAAGCCACCAACGGTTCTCGCAGTGGTGGCACGAGGCGAAGTGCACCCGCGAACCATCCGTGAGCGTCATCGCGATCGAGGTGACGCGCTCGCTGCCGCAGATCCGGCACTTGGTGAGGTTGCGGGCCTCGACGTTCACAAGCGAGGCAGGTCCGCTGAGTTCGGTGGACGCCTGGCGTGAGGTGCGGACGCTGGTCGCGGTCTTGGGCACGGGTGCTCCTACTGCTTCGAGTACGGCATCGAGTGTGGGGGATCGCTCGCCCACTCGGGGAAGTGCGGTTCTTGATCACCCAAGTGGGCCGGAGCCGAATGGGTGACATACGCCCTATCGGCCTAACACCCGTCTGGACTTTAATACCGGGCGATTCGGGTATAAACCGGACATTAGTCCGGGCAGCCCGGACAGACTCGACGGCGAGGGGTTCGGGCAGCGAGGAAATCAGGGTGTCGGGGGCTGCAGGACGCGCAGATGCCCGCGGCGACCCTGACTCGGACCGCCAAGAGCGGCACCCCCTGAGCTGCCGCCCGAACCGGTGCCGCCCGCGCTGCTCGAGATCGTCTCGACAGCCGGTCGTGCGGCCTCGCGAACGGCATCGGCGAGCGCCTCGAGATCATCGGCGGTCGGACCAGCCGGCTCGGCGATCTCCAGCCGAACGACCTCCCAGCCCAGCGGCGCCGTGAGCCGCGCCGAATGCCTGGCGCACAGGTCGTAGCAGTGCGGTTCGGCGTAGGTGGCGAGCGGGCCGAGCACGGCGGTGGACTCGGCGTACACGTAGGTGAGCGTGGCAACCGCCGGCTGACCGCAGGCGGTCCGGGTGCATCGACGAAGAGGGCTCACGAGCGCGAAGGCTAGTAGGCGGGCGGGGTGCGCGGGGGCATCCACCCACAGATCGAGCAGCGTGTCGGGCACATTCGTGCGCAGTGCCGGGCAGATTTCGCCTACGCCCGTCATTTCAGGTACGGAGTCTCATCGGGCACAGTGTCGTGTCATGCAACCCGACCACCGCCGCCGTGATCGGCGCGGTCGTGGGATCCGCGGCCCGTTCGCGCCGCAGGCGGTCCCGATCACTCGCACCAGGGCGGCCGCCTTCGACGAGCTGGTGCTCGACGCGGTGGAGCACCTCGAGGTGCGCTGGTCCGAACAGCTGAACAAGATCCAGTTCGCCGTCGAGGACGTTCCGCCGGCCGCGCTGCTCGGCCGCAGCACCATCGAGCCGGTGCCCCTCGGTGCGTGGTTCCCAGCCACCGGCAACCGACCAGCTCAAGTAGTCATCTACCGACGTCCGATCGAAGCCCGATCGACGGGTCTCGAAGAGCTGGCCGAGCTCGTGCATGACGTCGTGGTGGAGAAGGTCGCCGAGTACCTCGGCCTCGACCCCGAAACGGTTGATCCCGGGTATGGCGAAGGCTGGGAGCCCGGCCCCGACCAGTAGCCGGCACCGACCAGTAGCCGGCGTCGATCACCGGGATGCGAAAACTACGGCAGACCCGCGGCCGGATCGAACTGCACCGGTGGGCGCAGCAACGTGCGAGTCGGTGTCTGCAGCACCAACTCAGTGAGGTCGGTACCGTCCTGCAGCATCTCCGTCAACGACCACGCCGCATACAACGGACCGCCACCTTCGGGGATCACCACCACGCCAGGAGCCGGGTCTGTCGTCAGTGACGCGAGGTCGAGCACCGTCGTCGTCCCGCCTGACACAGTCATGTCGTTGCTGACCGGCGGCGAGTCGGGCTGCGTCGGTAAGACCACAACGCGAACCGCTGCATCCGCGGTGCCCGGAGCTGACAACACCAGCGTGGTGTCGCGCTGCGCGGCGATCTCACCCCCCGCCACCACAGTCGGTCCCGACAACGGCAACGCGGCACCGGTGAACGCGTAGTCCGATGCCCCGGTACCGTCGGGCGGCGTTGACGAGATCCCACCAACGACGACCGGCTGCGTCGATGTCACCACAATCGCCGCAGCCGAACCCTGCAAGACGGGATCGAGGCTGATCTGAGACACGTCACCAGCGGCCACCGTGAGCGAAGTGAACTCGGTTGGTACGTAAGCGCCGTCTGACGTCACCGCCGTCAGTGAATAAGTCGCATCGAGGCTGCCCGGGTTGCCAACAACGAGTTGGCGCGAGCCTGCGGCGCCGAGGATCCCCGGCACCGTCTGCGTCGTCGCAGGTGCAGTGGTGCGAGGCAGCCAGTCGACACCCAGCGGGATCGAGCCGTTCTCGGCGTCAGCACGTAGTGCGGGGACGACGCGGCCCGCCGTCGCGGACACGTGCACCACTGCGACCGGCAAGCCTGGGTCGATCTGATCGAGGGCAACGACGACCTGCGTCTGTGGAGCGACAACGATGCCCTGGCGCACGGTCGGCTCGCCGCCGCCGCCCCAGATCGACACGTTGACGCTCGCCTGCACGGTGTCGACGTTGCTGAGCAACAGGGTCGCGTGCGCGCCGACATTGCTTGAGAAACCGGCGAACCATGCGTCGGTCGTCGGACCATCGCACTGCACGGCGGACGCCTGCGGCACGGTGCCGGCTATCGTGCGGCTGAACTGCACGGCACTCAACGTGTCGGTCAACGAACCATTGACCGATATCTGTGTCGGCGTTAACGCGGCCGGCCCGTCAACCACCCACCCGTGATCAGGCTGGATAGCAATCGGCGCTGCTGATGCACCGGCGCCCAGTGCCTGGGTTGTCAGGTGCGAGTCGGCAGAATCCGTGACAGCTGCGTCGGCGTAGGCGATCCTGGCCGCGCCGGGAGCCGTCGCGCCGCTCGCCAACGCGCCACCGGCCACCGGGCCCGTTCCCGCGCCGCCCGCTTGCGGGCACACCCAGTTGGCCTCGCGCACCGCGATGACCGACGACAGCGAGGCCGCCGCTCCGTGCGAGGTCGGAGCGACGACGGCCGCAACCCACGTGACGGCGACAACTAATGCGACGACCGGGACGGCGGCTAGCCGGGGATCGAGTCTCATGCGTGCGCCACTTCGGTCGGCGGTCCCGTCACCGGATCGGCAACGTCGCCGCGCACCGGACGACCTGGGCGCCGTTGGTCACCGGCCCGGCCTCCGGCCGGGATCGCACCAAGCAGTGCCACGAGCAGGACCGCGAGTTCGAACAGCAGCCAATCGGCGCGCCGATCCGGTGAGCGGAACACCACGACGTTCGCCGCGGTCGTCGGCAAGATGAACGCCTGCATGCCGTCCAACGTCGTCGACGGAAGCGGGGTGCCCGGCTGCGAAGCGGCCTGACCCGCGCCGATCTCAGCGAGCTGCCCGGCGGTTGCGACCGCCCCCACGGCTCCGATCGGGCCTGGCGCGGCGACCGCCTTCGCTTGCCACGCGGACGATGGCGCCTCGGTGAGGACCAACACCCGCGAACTCAGCGAGAACGGGATCTGCAACGTCGGTGCGTGCCGACCGACGCCGACCGGAGCGCCCGGCAGCTGCCAGTCATCGTCCCCGGTAGCGGCGATCGCGAGACGGCCCGCATTGGCCTGCACTTCCCAGACCCGCCATCCGCCGCTCGTGTTCTGCGGCAACACCCCGCCGCCCGCCGCGATCCTGGCGCCAAGACCTGCATCAGCAGACTCGGGCACCAAGACGTAGCGGATCCCTGTGTGCGAAAGCTCGGTGGCCGCGCGTTGACCAATACCCGCTGAGAGGTCGGCGACAGCCGCGCCGACGACGGCGACCTGGCCAGGATCCGAGAGCAGGTCGGCGTCGCCGAGTTGCTGACCCCGGTCACGTAGCACGGTGTAGTCGACCTGGCCCGACGGCCCAGGCTTCAGCACCACAGTTCGGGCCTGACCATGCGCGACGGACTCAGCCGCGACGAACGGCGGCAGGATGTTGACCGGCCCTGAATGCAGTACGTGTCCGGTGCCAGCGACGACCCAGAAGGCACCGGCCGCCAGCGGTGTGGCCGCCGCCGCAGTCGCTAGCAGCAGCGCGAGCGGTTGGCGCCAACCGAAGTTCGTTTGGGTCAGCCGAGAACGCAGTCTGGTGCCGGCAACCGCCGCCGACGTCAGCAGGCCGGCGCCCACCATCGCAGTCGCGATGCCGGGCCAACCCGCGAACGTGTCGGAACTACCCGGCACCTGCGCCTGCACACCAGCCACGATCAGGCCGCCGACCAAGCCATCGATCGCGAGTAACCAACCGAGCCTCGCCGGCCCGGGCCTGGTCAACTGCAAAAGCCCAGCGAGCGCCGCTACCGCAATGACGCCATCGAGCCAGATCGGTGGCAACGACGGTCCGCCCGGATGCAGCAGCAGCATGTCGATGGCCGGTAGCCGCGGGGCTTGGAGTTGCCCACTCGGTTGACCCACCCCGAGCACGAGCAACGCGGGGTGATGCCACAACCGCGCCGACCAAGGCATCAACAACGCGGGCGGCACTGCGAGCACAATGAGCACTCGGCGCACGCCTACCCACGATCGGCGCACGAGCGACGCGATCAGCGCCAATGCAAGAAGCGGCGCCAACAACACGTACAGCATCGGATCGAACGCGGCCCCGAGGGCCAGCACCAGCCCAGCAGGCCATGCGGGCCGAACGCCAACCACTCGCCGTCCAGACCGTCGGGCTGTTGACCGCTCTGCGCGCGCCTGCGTATACAACGGCGGCAACAGCGACTGGCCGGAAAGCTTCAAAGCAAGTGGCAGGACGGCGAATGCCACCGCCGTACCCAAGCGACCCGATGCGATCGATCCGGTTGCAACAGGCAGCAACGCGTAGGTGGCCGCGAGCCACACGCGCAGGCGCTTCGTCGTCACGATGGGGCGCGCGGCGACGTAGGCCATGAGGCCGGCAATCGGCACGCTGCCGAGCAACAACACCTTGACCGCGAGCTGCGCGCTACCGAACAGCACTGCGCCGATCATCGCGACGATCGCCAAGTAAGGCGGTGCGTCCGTTGTGCTGCCGAACCCGGTGGCGTGCCAACTCGCGGTGTAGGTGTTCCAGAGATCTCCCGCCGAGGCGGGTGCAGGGAGCAACATGCCGCCGTGCAGCGTGCCCTTCAACACGTGGCGCTCAGCGACGAGCGACACGATCAACAGCCCGATCACCAACACCAGACCCGGCTGCGTGATGAGCCGGCGGAAGAGTACGCGGTCGTCGGTAATCGCGTCGTCGTCGCGACGCCCGATGTCTGTGAGTCGCTCGCGTGCCGATTCGCCGTAGCGCCGCAAGCGCGTGCCGCGCGGCGCGAACAACGATCGCACCTCGCGCGACGGGATCCGGCGAGTGGCGCGGCGTGCCCGACGGGCACGCAGTAGTGCCCGAGGCCGGATCAAAACGCTCACCGTTGCGCGCATTTCGTCCCACGCATCGAACGGTCGCTTTGCGACGACGAAAAGGCTCGACCGGACGACGCCGGCGAACATCACGCGCAGGATCGTCCATGGCAACCACACGGCGGAGCAGTTCGTGAGCATCGTCCACAGCGCGCTCTGGCGGTCAAGCCGGCGGGGTTGCGATGGACCGCACGCGATCGGACGCAGCCCACTCGTCGTCGCTTGCGCGTGCCGCAACACAGCGCGGCTGCAAATGACCACGCGATGGCCGGCCAGATTCGCCCGCCAGCCGAAATCGGTGTCATCGCGAAAGAGCGGCAACGCTGGATCGAAACCGCCGAGGTCTTCCCAAATATCGCGGCGCACCAACATCCCCGCGGTGCTGACGGCAAGCACGTCGCGATCACCGTCGTGCTGCCCGTGATCGAGCTCGCCCGGTTCGAGCCACGTCTCGCGCCGACCGCCGCGATCGAGAGTGGCGCCGACCTCCAGCAGCAGGCGCTGGTTATCCCAACCGAGCAGCTTCGCGCCGATCACCGCCGCCGACGGCATCTCGTCGGCCAGTTCGAGCAGCGCCTCGAGTGCTTGCGGAGCCGGTGCGCTGTCGTCGTGCAGCAGCCACAGCCATTCGACCACGGCGCCCGAGTCTGACCTGGTCGACGCCAGCCCTGGCGCGTGCGCGAAGGCTGCGGTCGCCATCGCTACGGCCGCACCGAACCCCATCTCGCGAGGCGCGTCAAGGACGCTCGACGCGCCGACCGCTCGCTCAAGCAGCTCGCGGGTGCCATCGTGGCTGTCGGTGTCGACCGCGACGAACCGCTGGACGGGCCGCCGCTGCGTCTTGACCGCGTGCAATGTCGTGGGCAGCCAACGAGCGCCGTCATGGGCAACGAGCACCGCTGTGACGACGTGACGGGGGCGGACCAGATGGTCATGTCTGATGGCAGATGAGGTCATACGGCCAGGCCGGGGAAGACAGCAGGGGTGGGGCAGCACGGGTGAGAGCTTGCAAACGCCTCACCCTACGCGATGAACGTCCGGCACCCGGTCGGCGTCCGTTCGCCGACCGGGCAGTCATACAGGTGCGGGAGTGCTTGTTAGCTCACGCGCCGCTTCAGACGGCGACGCTCACGCTCAGAAAGACCACCCCAGATGCCAAAGCGCTCATCGTTGCCGAGTGCGTACTCAAGGCACTCGGAGCGGACGGCGCAGGTCGTGCAGATCCGCTTTGCCTCCCGAGTCGACCCGCCCTTCTCCGGGAAGAAGGCCTCCGGGTCGGTCTGCGCGCACAGCGCGCGCTCCTGCCAACGCAGTTCTTCCTCGATGTCGATGGGGAAGCCGGACTCGGCAACATCTGCGTCCGCAGCGTCGGCGTGCAGTGGGTGGACCTCGCGGTAGATCTCAATCACCGCGTACCTCCTCGACCCTTGTCGAGCGGGACCCAGCCACTCTGGCTGCACCGCCCGCGAAGAACATAGGTGGAATTACATGCGCGTCATTACCCACTAGTCAAGCCAAACGGTGATATTCCCTCACACGAGATGTCGGCGGTCGCTGGTAAGCGGCTTCGCTGCAGCCCTCTTTTTGCGCTCGCAGCCCGCTAAATGGGCGCTTCAGATGGCAAATCGACCCATCCAGCAGGTGCCTTTCGGCCTGTGCCTATACGCATGCCACTATCGGGTGACATGGACGGCGCCGGGGGCTCAGCAGGCTCGACTTCGCGCGATTCCGGCGCCATTCGACGTGTCGTCGCACTCGCAGGTGGCATCGGTGGTGCCCGATTTCTGCGCGGTTTGCTCATCGCGCTGTCTGCCGACGACCGCGAATCGGGGCGGAAAAGCGAAGTCACTGTCATCGGTAACACCGGTGACGACGTCACCTTGTTCGGACTTCGGATATGTCCCGATCTCGACACCGTGATGTACACCCTCGGTGGCGGCATCAACGAAGAGCAGGGCTGGGGTCGCGCCGGTGAGACGTTCGCGGTCAAGGACGAGTTGGAGTTGTACGAGGCGACTCCCCAATGGTTCGGACTCGGCGATCGTGACATCGCGACGCACGTTCTGCGCACCGGTTGGCTGGCGGACGGCGTGCCGCTGTCCGAAGTCACACGTCGCTTGTGTGAGCGATGGGCTCCCGGCGTGCGGCTTCTCCCGATGTCGGACGACCCGGTCGAAACCCATGTGGTTCTCGACGATCCGGACGACGGCGAGCGGACGGTGCACTTTCAGGAATGGTGGGTGCGGCTGCACGCCGCAGTGCCTGCGAAGCGCATCGTCGCGGTCGGTGCGTCTGAGTCGCGGTCCGCACCCGGGGTGCTCGAAGCGATTGCAGCGGCAGACCTCATCGTTTTCCCGCCGTCCAACCCGGTCGTGAGCATCGGCACGATCCTGCAGGTCCCTGGTATCCGCGAGGCATTGATCGATGCACCCGCACCCGTGATCGGGGTCTCGCCGATCATCGGTGGCGCGCCGGTCCGCGGCATGGCCGATGCGTGCCTGGCGGCGATTGGCGTCGCCACGACTGCACGCGCGGTCGCCGAGCACTACGGGTCGGCGCTGCTCGACGGTTGGCTCGTCGACGACGTTGATGGCCCCTCGATGCAGCCGCCACTCGATCGCATCGCGGTCCGGTCGCGGCCGCTGCTCATGAGCGACCTCGATGCCACGGCAGGTATCGCGCGCAGCGTGCTCGACCTTGCGGCAGACTTGCACGTATGACGCTAGAAGTCCTTGCGGTGCAGGGCATTCCCGAGGTCGTCGCCGGCGATTCGCTAGCCGTCCTGATCGTTGCGCACGCGCCGTCGCTACGTGACGGCGACGTTCTCGTCGTCACGTCGAAGGTCGTCTCGAAGGCCGAAGGCCAGGTCGTCGACGGCGACCGCGATCTCGCCATCGATGCCGAGACCGTGCGGGTCGTCGCTCGTCGCGGCGACACCCGCATCGTCGCGACGCGGCACGGATTCGTCATGGCTGCCGCTGGTGTCGACGCATCGAATGTCACCAAGGGCGAGGTCGTGATGTTGCCCGTCGACTCTGACGCATCCGCCCGGAGGATCCGTGACGGCGTTCGTTCGCTCACCGGCGTCAACGTCGGTGTGGTCATCAGCGACACGTTCGGCCGGCCGTGGCGGGTTGGTGTCACCGACGCCGCGGTCGGCTTCGCCGGGCTCGGAGCGTTCGAGGATCTGCGTGGCACGGTCGATCCGTACGGCAACGAGTTGCGCGTCACACTGACGTGCACGGTCGACGAACTGGCCGCGGCAGCCGACCTCGTGAAGGGCAAAACGAACGGCGTGCCAGTCGCGATCGTGCGCGGACTGTCCGTCGTCCGGCCTCTTGAAAACCCTGATACGCAAGGCATTTCTAGCGTTGTCCGGCCGATCGATGAGGATCTGTTCTCTCTCGGCACGCGCGACGTGCTGCGGGCACGCGTCGACGCGGTGAACTTCACCGGGGAGCCCGTCGAAGCCGATCGGGTAACCCGTGCGCTCCAGGCAGCGTCGCTCGCCGCGCACCCGTCAGGCTGGCACGGGTTGCGGTTCACTGTGCTGCCGGCGAGCGACTTCGCGGCATTGCCTGCATTCGCGGACGCCGATGTGCTGGCCTGCGCCACAACCGTGATCGTTCCCCAGCTCGACGAAGAAGCCGCTGCGCGGGACCTGCTGGCAGCCGGCGCAGCCATCGAGAACGTGCTCGTCGCACTCGCGATCGAGGAGCTCGGATCGCACTGGATCTGGCCCTCGCCTGCCGCTGCGGACGGCTTACCCGACTACCCACTAGGAATCATCGCCGTCGGAAATACTGCAGCTGGCTGACGCCGGCCAGCGCTGCACTGCCGCGCTCTTGTCGGCGCGCGTCTTAGTCCTTGAGTTCGGCCAATGCGCCAGCTAGTGCATCGACGGCGAGGTCGACTTCTGCGGCAGAGATGACGAGTGGCGGCGCGAGACGGATCGTCGAGCCGTGCGTGTCCTTCGCGAGCACTCCCCTGCGCAGCAGCTCTTCGCACACCTGTCGGCCGGTCGCGATCGCCGGGTCGATGTCGACGCCGGCCCACAGACCGCGCGAGCGGAAACCGACCACGCCAGTGCCGACCAATCCGGTCAGCCGGTCGGCCAACTGGGCGCCACGCTCGGCAGCTCGCTGCTGGTACTCACCGGTGTTCAGCAAACCAATGACTGCTCGGCCCACTGCACACGCGAGCGGGTTGCCGCCGAACGTGCTGCCGTGCTCGCCCGGATGCAGTGCGCCCATGACGTCCCAGGTCGACACGACCGCAGAGACCGACATGATGCCGCCGCCCAGCGCCTTGCCGAGGATGTAGACGTCCGGTCGAATGTCTTCGTGGTCACACGCAAACGTGCGGCCAGTACGACCAAGGCCTGACTGGATCTCGTCCGCCATGAACAAGACGCCGCGAGCGGTGCAGAGCTCACGAACCGCCCGCAGATACCCACCCGGCGGGATGACGACGCCGGCCTCACCCTGGATCGGTTCGATGAGCACGGCGACGGTGTTGGCGTCGATCACAGACGCGAGCTCATCGGCGTCGCCGAAGGCGACCTCGCGGAAGCCGGGCGTGAACGGGCCGAAGTTGCGCTTGGCGTCACGATCGCTGGAAAAGCTCACGATGCTGATCGTGCGACCGTGGAAGTTGTTGCGTGCGACGACGATATTGGCGTGCTCGGGCTGCACTCCCTTGACCTCATAGCCCCACTTCCGGGCCAGCTTGAGCGCCGTCTCGACCGCCTCGGCGCCGCTGTTCATCGGCAGCACGGCCTCCGTGCCGCACAGCTGCGCGAGCTCAGCGCTGAAGGAGCCCAGCAGGTCGTGATGGAACGCGCGGCTGGTCAACGTCAACCGCTCGAGCTGGTCGCGCGCGGCGGCCACGATGACCGGGTGGCTATGCCCGAAGTTCAACGCGGAGTACCCCGCGAGGCAGTCGAGGTAACGGCGGCCGTCGACATCGGTCACCCACACGCCGCTTCCTTCGCGCAGGACGACGGGCAGTGGGTGGTAGGTGTGCGCGGCAAACGCCTCGTCGCGCTCGATGTATTGCGCGGCGTTGGGCGTTAGGTCGCTGCTCACGGTGATGTCGGTGCTGACCAGAACGTCGCTCGGCGGCGTCATGGCCGCAACTCCAACGTGCAGCACTTCGGTCCGCCGCCGGCTTTGCGCAACTCGCTCAGCTCCACCGGTACCGGTTGGTAGCCACGCGCGAGTAGTGTCTTCGCGAGTGCCATTGCCTCTGCGGGGAGCACCACGTGGCAGCCGTCGCTCACCGCGTTGAGGCCCAGCACCGCCGCGTCGGCTGCGGTAGCAAGGATCGCGCCGGGGTAGAGATCGCGCAGCACTGCTTGGCTACGAGCACTGAAAGCGCCTGGGAAATAAGCAATTTCATCGGGACCGAGCACGCACAACGCGGTGTCGAGGTGGTAGTAGCGCGGATCGACGAGCTCGAGAGTGACGACCGAAAGACCCAGAACCTGGCCTGCTTCGGCATGCGCCTCCGGAACGGTCCGAAAGCCGGTGCCAGCGAGCAAGCGCCCGCCCGCCACGAGTAAGTCGCCCTCGCCCTCGTTGATGAACCGTGCATCGTGGGCGTCGAACCCCGCGGCGCGAAACCAGTTCAGGTAAGCGGGACCTTCGCCTCCGCGCTCCGCGTGCAGAAACTTCGCGCCATAGACCCGATTGTTTGCGACCGTCGCGCCGTTCGCCGCGAACACCATGTCGGGCAAGCCGTCGACGGGTTCGATCTGGGAGACGTCGTGGCCGAGGCGGCGATAGGTGTCGAAGAGACCGCGCCACTGCTGGACAGCGAGTTCGGTGTCGACCGGCACCGATGGATCCATCCACGGGTTGATCGCGTACTCCACCGCGAAGTACCGCGGCTCGCACATGAGGTAGCGGCGACGGGTCGCCGCCCGCTCGTGCGTGGCGGGCAGGGTGTCGGGCGAGGTCGCTCTGACTGAATCGCTCACGGTTGCGGTCATGCTCTAACGATGGGCGACCGCAGGCTTTCGAACAAGCCTGTTCCCTTGCGTCTTAGCGGCAGAGTCAGCCGCGAAATCGGTCCCAGACGGCGATTCGTTGCGCAGAATGGCACGCCACTAGTTGGGGTCGGTCGCGGCCTCGCGGCGCAGCAGCCGAGACAACACCAGCACGCTCTTCGTGCGGACCACGAAGCTCTCCGCCCCGATCCGCTCCAACACATCCTCGAAGTGCCGCATGTCGGCCGCGACCACGTGAATGAGGGCGTCCGCCTCGCCCGACACCGTGCAGGCGTCGACCACCTCCGGGTGGCGCGACACGGCTTCGGCAATGGCCGTTGGTGACGTCCGACCCTGGCAGTACAACTCGACGTACGCCTCCGTCGTCCAGCCGAGTGCTGACGGGTCGACGATCGCCGCGAATCCGGTGATGACGCCGTTCGCCCGCATCCTGTCGACGCGACGCTTGACCGCCGGCGCGCTTAGTCCGACTTGCGTACCGACATCGGCAAAGCTGGCCCGCGCGTTGTCACGCAGCACGGCGAGAATCTGCTGATCGATTTCGTCGAGAGCCATCAAAGCGACCGGTTGTCGCGAAGTGACATACGCGGACCGTAGCGCGGAGCAGAAGCGCCCGTTGCTTCAACAAGCCGGACGACGCGTTGCCGGTGTGGTCGGTAAGGCTCAAGAAGCGCCAGCATCCCGGCGTCGTCGGTGCGCGGGCGACCGGTGAAGAGAAAACCCACGGCGTTGGGCAGGTGGTAGTCGCCGAC
>DATCFU010000206.1:0-49318 GCA_036509315.1 Acidothermaceae bacterium | reverse complement strand
GGAGGCCGGGTCGTGCGGGGGTCAGACACGGGCATCAGTCAACTACTCACAGGCCGCGCGCGCGATGCATGCGAGAATCATGGACTGTGACCGACACTTCGCTCGACATCGCCGTGCAATCTGTTGGTAATGGCGACCCGGTCGTGCCCGACGCCGTGTGCTCGGCAGCCGTGGATCTCGCCCGCGAAGCCGCCCAGGCGGTTGCCGGGCGATCTCGAGTCGGCGAGCACGAGGGTGTCGAGGCCGACGACGAGCGGATCGTCACACACTTCTTTTCCAGCACGGATCGGGCGTACACCAACTGGCGATGGGCAGTAACCGTCGTCCGCGCCCCTCGTTCGAAGCACGTCACCGTCGATGAGGTCGTGCTGCTGCCCGGGTCAGGCGCGTTGCTCGCGCCGCCTTGGGTGCCGTGGAGCGAGCGGCTCCAGGCAGGCGACCTCGGCATCGGCGACGTGCTGCCGACCGCTGCCGACGACCCGCGACTGGTGCCCGGGTACGCCGGCGTCGGTCCCCATGACGAGATCGACGACGTCGACACCTTCGACGCTCTCGTCAGCGACATGTGGCTCGGTCGTCCCCGAGTGCTCTCCGAGTACGGCAAGGTCGAGGCCGCCGACCGGTGGTACGACGGCGACCACGGGCCGCAGGCCCCGATCGCCCGCGCCGCCGACCTGCATTGCGCGTCGTGCGGATTCTTGACGTTGATGCGAGGAACGCTTAGCCGAGTTTTCGGCATCTGCGCCAACGAGTACGCACCCGATGACGGCCGGGTGGTCTCCTTCGACCACGGCTGCGGCGCGCACTCCGAGGCGTTGGTCGCGCAGACCGAGCCGCTCCGCACGCCCGACGACGCCGCGCCCGAGGACGAAGTGCTAGCGATCGATGCGTTCACTGTCGATCCGATTGTCGACGCTCCGGTGATTGACCTTCCCGCCGACGAGTTGCCGGACGACGGGGTACTCGAGGACGTGCGCGACGAGACGCCCGACGACGTGTACGACGAGATACTGCACGACGAGATGCGGCACGCCGAGCTGCCCGGCAACGAGGCGCCGGATCACGACGGCGCGGGCGCGCACTGAACGATCCGTTCGGCACGGTGGCCTTGCGGGACGATCCGTTCGGCACTGTCGCCCTGCGGGCGAACGTGCTAACCGCGTGGGCGGCGTCGCCGGCCCGCTTCCGCGAGGACGCCAACGCCGAAGAAGACCTCGTACTTGGCGGGTACCGCGATCGGGTCCTCATCGAGCTCGCCCAAAACGCTGCCGACGCCGCAAGCAGAGCAGGTGCGCGCGGCCGCTTGCGCTTCGAGCTCAATAGCGCGGACGCCGTGTTGCGCGCGTCGAACACCGGCGCACCCCTCGATGCGGCCGGTGTCGAATCCGCATCGACCTTGCGGGCATCGGCCAAGCGCGATGAGGCGGCGGTCGGCCGGTTCGGTGTCGGATTCGCTGCGGTGCTGACCGTCAGCAACGAGCCGAGCATGCTGACCAACTCCGGGTCGGTGACGTGGTCGCTGGCCCGCACCCGCGCCGACCTCGCATCGCTCGCCGTCCCCGAACTTGCCGACGAGGTACGCCGCCGCGGTGACGCGTTGCCCGTCTTACGACTCCCCTATGCCAGCGACGTGCGGCCAGCGGCGCAGGGATTCGACACAGAGGTCGTGCTGCGCTTGCGCGACGACGCCGCGGTCGACCTCGTGCGAGGTCTACTCGCGGACATCGATGCCGCTCTGTTGCTGACGCTGCCGGCGCTGGCCTCCGTTGAGATCGTCATAGACGGGGCGGCGCGTGAATTGGCGGCCGAGCAGACCGCTGACGGTGTGATCGTCGACGGCATCCGCTGGATCGTGCAGGAGACCACCAACCGACTCGATGCGGACCTGCTCCGTGATCGGCCGGTCGAAGAACGCGGCCGGCGTGATTTCATGCTCACCTGGGCGCTGCCCGTTGACGATGCCGGTGCGCCGGTCGCGATGCCACGTTCGGTGCCCGCCGTCGTCCATGCACCGACGCCCACGGATGAGCCGCTCACCCTGCCCGCACTGCTCGTCGCGCCGCTGCCGCTCGATCCGACCCGTCGCCACGTTGCGCCAGGACCGTTACGTGATGCGCTGCTCGATCACGCCGCAGCTGCGTATGCCGAACTGGTGCGCGGGCTGCCGTCAACACCGGATGTGTTCGCGCTCGTTCCCGTCTCCGTTGCCGCCGGGGCGATCGACGGCGAGCTGCGCGCCCGCATCCTGCCGCTACTGCGAGACGTCCCGTTTATTGCGACAGCTGAGGCCGACATTCGCATGCGGCCTTCGAACGCAGTGCTGCTGGACGACGCGGGGCTCGCGTCTGATGAGTCGCTCGGCGATGTTCTCGTGCAGGTGTTGCCTGAGTTGGTGCCGTCACAGTGGGCTCGACAAGGTTCGACTGCGCTGGCGGCGTTGGGCGTGCGGCGCATTCAACTCGGAGCGCTCATCGACGAACTGGCGACGGTCGACCGCGAGCCGCAGTGGTGGCGGTCGCTGTACGACGCCCTTGCGGGCGTCGGGGTATCGACGGACCTGCTGGCCGGGTTGCCCGTACCGCTCAGTTCCGGCGGCGTGGCGCGATCCGCGCGCGGCTTGCTGATGCCCGGCGAGTTCGGTGACCTGACGGTGCTCGGGCTGCGCACCATCGATGCCGACGCGGCACACCCCTTGTTGTTGCGGCTGGGTGCGGTCGATGCCGAACCGCGAGCGGTCTTGCGCGACGACCACGTTCGAGCGGCGGTAGAGACCTCCTACGACGCTGAACAACCGGCCGACATCGCAGACGCCGTGCTCGCGCTCGTTTCGGCGGCGCAGTTGCAGCCCGGCGACGAGCCGTGGCTCGCCGAGTTGGCGTTGCGGGCCGACGACGGCGAGTTCTACGTGGCCGGCGAACTCCTTATGCCACAAGGAAAGTTGGCCGCCCTTGTGGTCGACGACGCCCCGTTCGGGACAGTCGATCCGGCACTGGTCGAGCGCTGGGGCGACTCGGTGCTTCAGGCGGTGGGCGTCCTCGACAGCTTTGCCGTGGTGCGCGGCAACGACGTCATGGGCGCAGACCACGATCTCGATCTCGAGGACGAGTACCTCGACGCGACGCGATCCGTTCTCGCCGTCGACGAGCCGGTCGTCATGAGCGAACTGGTCGGCGTCCGCGATCTGGAGTTCGTTCGCGACAATGCGTGGGACGCCGCCCTGTCGCTGCTCTCGCAGCCACCGCTTCGGGCCGCGGTCGTTGAGCAGGCGGCTGTCGTTGGCGGCGGCCTGCAGGCACGGGTACCGTCGTACACGGCTTGGTGGCTACGCGAGCATCGCGTTGTGAGAGGCCGCCTCGCGACGTCCGATCCTTTGCTTGCAGGTCTTTTCGACGTTGTGAGTGCTGCCGGCGATGACGAGTTCATGGTCGCGGCCGGTGCGCTGCGCGACCTTGACGACGCCGATCACGACGAGATGGCGGCCAGGCTCGGTGACCCCGATCGGGTCGTGACGCGCGAGCAGGTCAAAGCGCTGTACGCGGGGCTCGAGCCACGAGACGCTCCGGCGTCGGTGCGGGCACTGCGCGACGGAGATCTCGTCGTCGTACCCCCTGGCGGGGCTGTGGTTGTCGATGCACCGGATTTGCTAGCCCTGTTGGGAAATCTGGCCACCGTGCCGGCGTCGCTTCGTGATGCGTCGCGGGTAGCCGACGCGCTCGACGTCGCGTTGGCGAGTGAACTCGGGCCGTTTGCCGTGGTCAGCTCAGGACTGGCAGACGACGACCACATCGTCCATGAGCGATTACTGGTCGCCGATGTGAACGGCGAGCCGCAGCAAGTCGCGTGGCGCCTCGTCGATGGTGCGCTGCATGTCGATGCGGGTGCGTTGGAGTTCGGGCTTGGTCGCGGCCGCGCGTGGCGCGATGGGCGGTGGGCGCAGCGCTACTTGGCGACCGAATTGCTGCGCGGCGTGGTGCCGCCGTCGCTGCTGCTTGCCGAAGCCGATCTCGACTGAGCCCGCTGGATTCCGCGCCGACGGAGCAGCATCAGCGACAGACCCCACAGGCCGAGCAGAAATCCGCTCAGCCCGACCCAGACGTACCAACCGTGGCCGTGGCTGGCCAGTGAGTGGTGCTGGGTCAGCAGCACGAAGAACGCCACCAGCCACAGCCCGGTCGCCACGATGACCGGCGCGAACTCGTTCGTCTGAAACGGCGGAGGATCGGGACGACGCGGTGCGGCCATGCGGCTCAGGCTATCCCCGCCTCCGCGCTTCTGTCGGTTGATCACGTAAGGGGGGTGTGGGGGTCCCTCAACAGCTGAGCGCACCTGTTGGAGTGACGGTTCGCCTAGTGGGACGAGCTAGAACTCGGCGGGACGGCGGGTGAGTCACGTTCAGCGGGGAGGTGCAGCAAGAATCGGTTAACCGTTAGCAAGGCTAATGAGCTACGCTAACGAATATGCCGTCGACTACCGCAACCTCCGAGCTTGCGAGCGAGTTCCGCGTATCCCTGATGAGGCTCGGTCGTCGCCTGCGGCTCGAACGGCCCGATGAAGGCCCTACCCCCACTCAGCTGGCGGTTCTAGGAACTCTTGAACGGCAGGGCCCGATGACCCTTGGCGAGCTTGCCTCTCACGAGAAGGTCCAGCCGCCGTCGATGACGCGCACAACGGCAACACTGGTCGAACGCGGACTGCTTACTCGGGTTACTGCACCTGCCGATCGTCGGCAAGTGCAGATCGCCATTAGTGACGCCGGCCTTGCCCTGCTGCGCGAAGACCGCAAGCGCCGCGACGCATGGCTTGCTGGCCGGTTCGACAAGCTGACCAGTGACGAGCGCGCACTGTTGCATCAAGTGGCGCCGTTGCTCGATCGGCTGGCGCAGTCTTGAAAGGTATGTTCCGAGCGCTCTCTGTACGCAATTACCGGCTGTACGCAAGTGGTCAGGTGGTCTCGAACACCGGCACTTGGATGGCACGCGTCACGCAGGATTGGCTCGTCTACCACATCCTGACGCACGACAATAGCTTCGCTCTGGGCGTTGTTACCGCCCTGCAATTCCTGCCTGCGTTGGCGTTCGGTATGTACGGCGGGATGCTCGGTGACCGCTATCCGAAGCGCGTCGTGCTCACGATCACTCAAAGCGCGATGGCAGTGATGTCGCTGCTGTCCGGAATTATGATCGCGACGCACACCATGCGGCTCTCGACGATCTGTGTGATCGCCCTGCTCTTCGGCATTGCATCGGCGCTCGACATGCCAGTGCGGCAGGCATTCGTCATCGAGATGGTCGGCCGCGATGTTCTGCAAAACGCGGTGAGTCTTAACTCGGCGGCGTTCAATGTGTCGCGAATGATCGGCCCGGCGATCGCCGGCGTGCTGATCGAGGCGTTCGGCGCCGCGCCAGGCTTCTTCCTCAATGGCGTGTCTTATGTCGCGGTCATTACCAGCATGTTCGCGATGACCAAGGCCGACCTGCACACTGCGCCGCTAGTGGCACGGACTCGTGGCCAGCTTCGTGAGGCACTGTCGTATGTGCGCAATCGACCGGACCTACTGCTTCCGGTCATGCTGATGGGATTCATCGGGACCTTTGGCTTCAACTTCCAGATCACCAACGCACTCATCGCACAGGGGGTCTTTCACCGCGGTGCGGGCAGCTACGGGTTGCTGTCCACGGCGCAGGCGGTGGGCTCGCTGGTAGGCGCGCTTATTGCGGCTCGGCGTCGCCAGCGACCTCGAGCGCGTCTGCTGATCATCGCCGCCCTGGTGTTCAGCATGCTCGTCGCTGTGTCCGGCTTTGCGCCGTCCTACCTGTTGTTCATGCTGTTGCTGCTGCCGATCGGCGGTGCGGGAATCCTGCTCGCCACATCGTGCAACTCGATGTTGCAACTTGGTGCCGCGCCGGAGATACAGGGTCGCGTAATGGCGCTCTACACGACCGTCTTCGTAGGGTGCGCGCCTTTCGGCTCGCTGCTTGTCGGCTGGCTCGGCGGTGTATTCGACCCGCGCTGGGCACTGTTTGCCGGTGGCGTCATCTGCTTCGTCTCGGTGGTCGGATGCGCGCTGTACTACGTGCGTGCGCAACACCTTGAAATCCGCGTGGCCGATCGCGTGTGGTGGCCGCGAACGATCGACGACGAGGAACTCGAAGACGAAGCATTGCTGGCCGACGTCCGATCTCGCTGACCTGCTCGCCCAGTTGCGCTAACGGGTACGTCGCCGCAGGGTTGCCGCCGCCAGGCAGAGTCCGACGATCGCGCAGCACAAAACGACGACGGTGTCGCGCCAGTAGCCGCCGTCGAGCGAAGCTGAGTTGGTAACTCGCTGCAGCGCGTCGACTGCGTACGACAGGGGCATGACGTCGGAAAGCCAACGCAACACGGTCGCCATTTGGTCGCGGGGATGGAACAGGCCACACAGCAGCAGTTGCGGCAATACGACGACGGGCATGAACTGCAGGGCCTGGAATTCGGTGTGGGCAAAGGCGCTTGCGAGCAGGCCGAGCGCCACGCCAAGGATCGCGTTCAACCCGGCGACGACCAGCAGCCAGCCGATGTTGCCTGCAATGGAAAGTCCGAGCCAGAGGCTGACGAGGGTGGCGACGACGACCTGCACGACGGCGAATGCAGAGAAAGCGATTGCGTATCCGGCAAGCAGGTCGATCTTGGCCATCGGTGTGGTGAGCAGTCGCTCAAGCGTGCCTGATGTGCGTTCCCGCAGCATCGTGATCGAGGTAATGAGAAACATCATCAAGAACGGGAAGAAGCCCAGTAGCGCGGGCGCGAGATGGTCGAAAACTGTCGTCGAGTCGAACACGTAACGCAGCAGCACCATCAGCACGGACGGGACGACGATCATGAGCGCTATGGTGCGGGGATCGTGCATGAGCTGGGTTAGCACGCGCCTTGCGGTCGCCAAGAACGCGCGGGGGGTCATGCCGCGCGCACTAGGTGCAGGAATGCGGCGTCCATGCTGGTCTCACCGGTGCGTTGCTTCAAGGCAGCGGGTGATTCGTGTGCGAGCACCTGCCCCTCCCGCAGGAGCAGCAGCGAGTCGCAGCGCTCGGCTTCATCCATCACGTGGCTGGACACAAGCAGCGTGGTGCCGCGATCAGCTAGCCGGTGGAAGAGCGCCCACAGGTCTTCGCGCAGCACCGGATCGAGTCCGACGGTCGGCTCGTCGAGGACCAGCAGCCGAGGGGTGCCGAGCATAGCCGCAGCCAAGCTGACCCGCGAGCGCTGGCCGCCCGACAGCCGGCCGGCGAGGCGATGAGCGCAGCTTCCGAGGTCGACCTCTGTCACTACGCGCTCGACATCGGATGCCGGCGCACCGAGCGCGGCCGCGAAGTAGCGGAGATTCTCCGCGACGCTGAGGTCGTCATAGACCGACGCCGCCTGCGAGGCATACCCCACCCGCGATCGCAGCGGACGGCTGCCAGCCGGGTGGCCGAGCACGGTGACCGTACCGGCGGTGACGATCTGGATGCCAAGAACGCACCGAAGCAGCGTCGTTTTTCCCGAACCACTCGGACCGAGGACGCCGGTGACGCCCCCTGGCGCAATGTCGAAGGTCAAATCGCGCAACACTTCGTTGCCACCGCGTACGACGCGAAGGTGGGCGACCGCGATAGCCGCCACGTCCTCACTCCCCGACCGAATTCCGTCGTTCACGTCGTGGCTCATAGCCGCAGCATCGCACGAGCCGCTCAACGGCATCTGACGAAGCGACCACTCGCCCTGCTCGCCGACATTGCCGCAACGAACCCGCTGAACCCTGCTGCGGCTCGTCATAGTGTCAGCCCATGCCCGATGCGTACAACGGCGACGCCAAAATCCATTTTGAAGTCTCGGGTGCGGGCGCCGCTCTCCTGTTGCTCCCAGGCCTCGGTGTCGATATCCGCGATATGCAGATGCTGGTCACGCCGCTCGCCAAGACCCGGACAGTCGTTGCGGTCGACAACCGCGGAGCCGGCCGCAGCGACAAGCCGAACGAGCCCTACCCGATCGAACTGATGGCCGGGGACGCCATCGCCGTTCTCGACGCCGCTGGTATCCAGCGGGCGAGCGTGCTCGGATACTCGATGGGCGGCAAAATCGCGCTGCAGCTCGCGCTCACCCATCCCGAGCGCGTCGACAAACTCGTGCTGATCGCTACCGCGGCGCGCTCCGTCCGTACGTGGCGCCGAAACATGCTGGTCGCGATCTCCCCACACCTTCGGATCGGCCCCAAACCCCGACAGCCGGTCTTCGCCTTCAAACACCAACGCGCCGCCTCCGAAGGTTACGACGCGCGCGAGCGACTGGACAGCGTCCGCGTGCCCACCCTGATCCTGCACGGGCGCACCGACCGGATCTGCCCTCCCGCCCTCGCCGAGGAGCTGCACAACGCAATCCGCACGTCCCGCTTGCAGTGGTACGACGGCGGCCACCTAAGGCCCATGCTCAAGCCACAGCCGATCGTCGAAGCGATCCGTGCATTCCTTACCTGACTGCCTCGCATCGGCGGCCATGAAAGTGTGTTGGATGGAACGGCGGTGAGGGCATGATGCGTCCGATCGCTACGCATGCGTTTCCCTCTCCGCGTGCCGCACGGACGGGAATCACGGCTGCCGTCACCGTTGTGGTGCTCGCCGACTGCGCGTCCGGCAAGATGATCGGCGCCGCGGCGCCCAGTGTTCCTGCACCAGCCGTGGCGTCGAATGTTCCCGCATCAGCCCCCACATCGAGTAGTCCCGCATCGGTTGCCACATCTGGTGCGGCGTTGGTAGCGGCACGCTCGTCGGGACAGGTTCGGCGGATGAATTGCTGACACTCACGCCTCCGCGCAAGGGGGATAGCCCGGTAGTGCCGCCGTCAGTGGCACTCAGCGAGATTGACCATCCGTTTCCGCACCGAGCCTGCTCAAGCCGGTGCTGGTGCGACAACCGGCGCGCAAGCTACGTGGAACGAAGACATGAGCGGCTTGCTCATGCGCCAATGCGCAGGATTGTGGAGCACTCCCGCGAGCCCCAGCTGACAAGCCCAACAACGAACCTCTCCCGCGGGCCTGACTCCGTGTCTTATTGGTCGGTTCGATTGCGTGGGTCGCTACGACCGCGGCGGCCGCGGATGACGAACACCGCGATGCTGACGATCAGCAGCAACACACCGATGCGCGTGAGGGCCGGTTCGTGCATATCGAGCCCGACCGCGCGACGCCGATTCCCACGCAGACAAGAACCACACCGACGCCGAGCACCACCCGCGGATTGTCGTGATTGGCAAGCCACCGGATCAGCGGCACGAAGAACACAGCGCCTCCATCACTAGGTCGTGTCGAGCCGACGCTCCGACCATCCATCTGGATCTCGAATACGTTCCGAATCTGTGCCTGATGTTGGGCGCTATTGTCCTAGCTTCAGGGCGACCGCACCACGCGGCAGCATCGGCTGTCGCACTGTCGGCGCCGCGCCGGATCCCCGCGACACTTCGTCACGCGCCTTTCCTTTGCTCACGCGGCTTGCGCCCCCATCGCGGCATCTCTCCTACGTCGGAAGGCAGCCGCCCGGCGTGGCGCAGCGACTCGCGCAGCAGAAGCTCGATCTGCGCTGTCGTACTGCGCACCTCGTCGCCGGCCCAACGAGCCAATGCGTCATAGACCTTGGGATCCAAACGGATGAGGACGTTCTTACGCTCCGCCACAGTGATGTCCGCTTCTCGCCTTCAGAGGTACAGCGATCTCAGAGGTACAGCGATCCCGCATTAATCATCGGTTGGGTCGGATGGTCGCTGCAGAGCACAACCATCAGGTTGCTGACCATCGAGGCCTTACGCTCCTCGTCCAGATCGACCACGTGGCGATCGCCGAGACGCTGAAGGGCGAGTTCGACCATGCCCACCGCTCCCTCAACGATGTGGACGCGTGCGGCGACGATCGCCGCGGCTTGCTGGCGGCGCAGCATCGCCTGCGCGATCTCCGGCGCATAGGCGATCCGCACGATCTGGCATTCGGCGACAGCGATCCCGACAGACTCGACCCGGCCCGCGACTTCCATGAGCAGCTCGTCGCTGATCGTTGCCGCGCCGGCGCTGAGCGAGTTGCCACCTTCGCCTTCCGGTTCGTATGGATAGGCCGCGGCGACCCGGCGCAGTGCTCGTTCACACTGGCTACCGAGATAGCGCTCGTAGTCCTCGACCGCAAAGAGCGCCATCGCGGTGTCGCTCACCCGCCAGCTCACGGCCATGGCGATCTCGATTGGTACACCGTTGATGTCGTTCACCTTCAACACGGCCGTCTCATGGGTGTGCAGGCGGGTCGACACCGTGCGGCGTTTGGCCACCGGATGGACCCACCACTGGCCAGGCTGTCGAAGGGTGCCCGCGTAACGCCCGAACAGTTGCACGACGACCGCCTCACCGGGCGCGAGTCTGGTGAGGCCGCGAAGGCCACTTCCTGCCACGGCAGCCAAGATGGCCGCTCCGATCCACAAGCCGACACGGGCGCCACCGTGTCCGCCGTGAACCGCGGTTCGGATGGCTAGTCCGAGCAGGACGACTGCGCCGATGACCGCTATCACGCCCACGCGCAACACCAGCCCGCCACCAATCGCGTTCAGCGGCCTCTCGCGAACCTCATCGTTCCTTGATGGTTCGGCGTCTCTCGGGGTCACGTGCGTCTCCTCCGCCTGTTGACTCGGGTATCTTAGAGTGATATCACTTTATATTCCATGATGCGTTCGCTTCACGAGGCTGCCACGCCGGCACTCGTCGTCGACCACCTGACCAAGGTGTTTGGTGACCGAGTCGCCTTCGAAGGCGTTTCCTTCGAGGTCGGTTCCGGCGAGGTGTTCGGGCTCCTTGGTCCGAACGGTGCTGGCAAGACGACGACCGTGCGGACGTTAGGAACGCTGATCGCGCCGACATCGGGGTCCGCAATCGTCGCCGGGATTCCGTTGAACGCGAAGAACGGTTCTGCGATTCGCTCACGGATCTCGGTGATGCCTGAGTCCCCGGGTCTGTACCTGCGCCTCACGGTGATGGAGAACCTCCAATGCTTCGCCGGGCTATATGAACTCGACGACATTCGCGAGCGCATCGGCCGGGCGCTGCGGGCGGTCAATCTGGAAGACCGCGCTGGCGACCTGTGCGGGTCGCTGTCGAAAGGCCTGCGCCAGCGGGTCGCGCTCGCACGGGCAGTTCTCAACGACCCAGCGGTGCTGTTTTTGGATGAGCCGACGTCGGGCCTTGATCCTGTCGCCACCAACGAGGTCCACGACCTGATCGCGTCGTTGCGGGCGCGGGGGGTGACGATCTTCTTGACCACGCATCGGCTGGACGAAGCCGAACGGCTGTGCGATCGGGTGGCGATCCTGAACACGACATTGCGAGAGGTCGGCCGTCCGGACGAGCTACGTCAGCGTCTATTCAGGCGCTCCCTGGACGTCCGGCTGCACGTGCCGCTCCATGATCCAGAGGCGCTCTTTGGCGCCGTGCCCCAGGTCGAAGGATGGGAGCAAACGCCATCCGGTTACACGCTGACTGTCTCGGATCCCGACCTCGCAGCCCCAGCCCTGGCGCGAGCACTCGTCGGAGCAGGCGCCGACATATTGTCCATCGCGGAGTCCCACCACTCGCTGGAAGACGTCTACCTAGAGTTAATCGACGAGGACGTGGAGGCGAGAAGCACATGAGCTTCAGCTGGACACGCGCCGGCGCGATTTTCCACAAAGAATTGCGGGACTACCGCCGCAACCGCTTCGTGATCGGCACGATGGCTGCGACGCCGGTGCTGTTCATTACCTTGCCGATGATCCAGCTGATTGCAGCCAACGTCAGCGGGAACACCGCGCACCTGAACCTTCGCATAGGACTGTCGTTGCTCTACATGCTGGTGATCCCGGTGACCATGCCGTCCGTGGTATCCGCCTACTCCGTCGTCGGCGAGCGTGAGCAAGGCACGCTTGAGCCCGTACTGACCACCCCGATCCGCCGCGAGGAATTCCTCATCGCAAAGGCGCTGGCCGCGTTCATCCCGACCGTCGTGATCGCGTACGCGGTTTTCGGGGTCTTTCTCGCGGCCGCGGCTCTGTTCGCCCATCCTGTGATCGTCTCGGCGATCTATGCAGGCACGCACGTGCTGGTGCAGTTGCTGTTCACGCCGCTGCTTGCAGGTTGGGCGATCTGGGTCGGGATCGCGGTTTCCGCCCGGTCGACGGATGTGCGGGCCGCACAGCAGTTGAGCATGCTTGCTAGCTTGCCGCCGCTGGTCATCGTCGCCTTGATAGCGCTGAACGTGATCACCGTGTCCACCACGGTTGCGCTCAGTCTCGCCGCAGCGCTGCTGGCCTTCGACCTACTTGCTTGGCGTGTCGTGGCGGCGATGTTCGACCGCGAACGACTCCTGACCGGACATTGATGACCCGCAGGCACGCGGCGTCCGTCGCGAGCATCCCGCATAAACCGGCCCTTCAGCACAAGAGGAGATCACCAATGGCGGCAACGCTGAAGCTGACCCACAGATCAATCGGAGTGGAAGTCCGCCGCGGAACCTACGACGTCGTGCTCGACGGCGAGCGCGTCGGATCACTCGAACTGAACAACCCACTCGAGATACCACTCGCATCCGGACCTCACACCCTCCAAGTTCGCAACGGCCGAAATTCCAGCCGAATACTGACCTTCGACGCCAGCGACGGCGAGACCGTTGCCTTCCGCTGCAGCGGTAAGAGGATCCTGCCGATCTTCCTCGTGTCGTTCGTCGTTCCCAGCCTTGCGCTCTCACTCAAACGCGAGTAGCTCCCGAGCGACCTACTGCCTCTTTCCAGTTGCGGCTAATCAGTGGCCGATGCGGTCAGAGTCCTGGGCTGCTGACTCGCCCTGGTCGAGCGCCGCAATTTGTGCCATGTCGTCGGCGGTCAACGCGAAGTCGAAGATCTCGATGTTCTCGGCCATCCGCTCGATGTTTCCTGACTTCGGCACAGTAGAAACTCCGATCTCGATGCACCAACGCAAGGCGATCTGCGCCGGCGTCCTGCCGTGTGCGCGGGCGATCTCGACGACGGGCGGATTCCGGAGTGCGGTCGCGCCGGGACCTCCGAGCGGGCTCCACGCTTGGGTGACGATGCCGTGCGCTTCGTGGTACGCACGTGCCTCAACCCTCGCGAGTGTGGGGTCGAGCTCGATCTGATTGACCGCGGGCACGATGTCGGTGTCCTTGCGCAGTCGTTCTAGGTGTGCGGGCTTGAAGTTCGACACACCGATCGACTTGGCCTTGCCAGCTGCGAGCAGCTGCTCGAACGTCTTCCAGGTGTCGACGTAGAGATCGCGTTTGGGCAGCGGCCAGTGGATCAGCAACAGGTCGACGTAGTCGAGACCCATGCGGCGCAGTGAATCGTCGAGGGCGCCAAGTGCTCGGCCGCCGCCTTGGAATTCGCCATCGAACTTTGTCGTGACGAACAGCTCTTCGCGAGGCACGCTGGCAGTGTTGATGCCCGCGCCGACCGCGGCTTCGTTCCCGTATCGAAACGCCGTGTCGAACAACCGGTAACCGATGTCGGTGGCGGCGATAACTGCCTCCGTGCCCGCTCTCCCGTTCAGGCTGTAGGTGCCCAGGCCCAGCTGCGGCATCTGCAGACCGCTGTTGAGGGTCAGTGTCGGCGAAGGTGCGTGCGCCACGGTGGTTGTCCAATCTCTGTCGTGAGCATCCATGTTGCTAGAAGACCGAACTGCCATTGTCTACGGTGGCAGTTGCGTGATTTGCTCCGGCCGATCGCGACGAATACCGCGCCCACTGCGACCGGCGATGTTGTCGCGCACAATGCCGCAACGGTGCCGCCGGAGACGATTCCCGATGCGACTGCGACTGGCCAAAGCCGCCGGCGTCCAATTAGCAGCACCGACGCCGTCCCGCCAAATATCGCGCCCGCGCCGAGGGCGGTGCCGTACCAGCCGGCGCGACCATGCCCCAAGCCAGGACGGCGCGTAAGTGAAACCTGACGAGCAAGTTGCCGGTACCCAAGGCGGCGAGGGTCGCCGGGATCAGCGACGCGACAAAAACGGCTCCTGCCTCCCGTACCCCGCCGCGTGGTTGGCGTAGATGGTGACGGCAATCCACGAGCCGTATTCGCTGATCTGGAAGCAGCCAAAAAATGAACGCCAGGCCGCGCAGACCTTCACGCCGAACAGGCGTAGGGCCAGGTAGGTCCGAATTTCGGGGCTAGGCGGGCGCGGAATTGCGTGGCATGTGCGACCGACCTGCGCCAGGTTCGGCGACAGAGTCGAGCAGCGGCAACGTCCGGAACGGGACCAGCCGCGACAGAATCACCACGCTCGTCGAGCGCGCCACAGTAGGCGATCTGTTCAGCGTGACGAGAATCTGTTGTAGCGCTTCGTGCGAGCTGGCCGCGACTCTGCACAAGACGTCGCCGGCGCCGGTCGTTGCGTATGCCTCGAGAACGCCGGGGATCTCGCGCAGGTCGCGCTCGACATCTTCGATCGCACCTTGCGCGATCTCGAGGGTGACAAATGCCTGGACGCCGAGTCCGGCGGCGGCCAGGTCGATGTCAGGGCCATAGCCGGTGACGATGCCGTTTCGTTCTAACGTGTCGATCCGGGCGGTCACCGTGGCGCGGGCGACTCCGGTGATCCGCGCCAGTTCGAGAGCACCAGCCCGTGGGTGGTCGGTGAGCGCCTGCAACAGTGCGACGTCGAGCTCGTCGACCCCGGCTTTCTCGGCCATCTCGTCCCCCTGTCACGGGTGTTGCGCCAAACGACTCAGCTATGCGGATTGCTTAGCAAATCGCCGTCCAGCTTAATCAAAGTATGCACGAGGCCTAGCATTTGCTGTGCTGCTTGCGGGCGTCCGTCGGCTAGGTGTCTAGTGCCAGCAACGAGTGAAGGGCGGCCGGCATGAGCCTTGAGCAGACGCTGAACGACGAAGAGCGATTGGCCCACCTCGACCTCGACCAGCTGAAGCAGCTGGTGGGTCTCGTGGAGTACGACGCATCGCGCGACCCCTTCCCGGTCTCGGGTTGGGACGCCCTCGTGTGGATCGTCGGCAACGCGGTGCAGACGGCGCACTACTTCGAGTCGGCGTACGGCATGGAGGTTGTCGCCTACTCAGGCCCCGAGAACGGCAACCGCGACCACCATGCCTTCGTGCTCAGGTCGGGCAGCGCCCGGTTCGTCATCAAGGGTGCCTACGACCCCGCGAGTGAGTTGGCCGATCACCACCGCAAGCACGGCGACGGCATCGTCGACATCGCGTTAGCCGTACCGGACGTCGACAAGTGCATCGCCCATGCGACTGCTCAGGGTGCGACGGTTCTCGAACAGCCGCACGACATCAGCGACGAGTACGGCACCGTGCGGCTTGCGGCGATTGCCACCTACGGCGACACGCGCCACACGCTCATCGACCGCTCCCGCTACAGCGGGCCCTACTTGCCTGGCTACGTCGCTAGAACGCCGGCGTTTGTGCCGCGGCTAGGTCGGCCGAAGCGAATCTTCCAGGCTATTGATCACGTCGTCGGCAACGTCGAACTCGGTGCCATGGATCAGTGGGTCGACTTCTACAACCGCGTTATGGGCTTTACCAACATGGCGGAGTTCATCGGCGCAGACATCGCCACGGACTACTCGGCGCTCATGAGCAAGGTCGTTGCGAACGGCAACCACCGGGTGAAGTTCCCGTTGAACGAACCGGCACTGGGCAAGAAGAAGTCGCAGATCGATGAATACCTGGAGTTCTATCGCGGCCCTGGCGCGCAGCACGTGGCGCTAGCGACCGGCGACATCATCGGCGCCGTCGATGCGCTGACGACCGAGGGCGTGGCGTTCCTCAATACCCCGGATTCCTACTACGAAGATCCCGCCCTGCGCGCACGCATCGGCGTGGTTCGGGCGCCGATCCAGGAACTCCAAAAGCGCGGCATTTTGGTCGACCGCGACGAAGATGGTTACCTGTTGCAGATCTTCACCAAGCCCATCGGTGACCGGCCGACGGTGTTCTTTGAACTGATCGAGCGGCATGGTTCGCTCGGGTTCGGCAAGGGCAACTTCAAGGCGTTGTTCGAGGCCATCGAGCGCGAGCAGGAGAAACGAGGCAACTTCTGATGGCCTTCTACCGGCAGGTGGGCGAGGTTCCGCACAAGCGGCACACGCAGTTCCGGCAGCCCGACGGTCGCTTGTACTCCGAGGAACTCGTCGGAGAAGAAGGCTTCAGCTCCGACTCGTCGTTGCTTTACCACCGTGGCATACCGTCGGCGATCGCCGACGCACGCGAGTGGGATGTGCCCGATCTGTCAACGGTGCCGAATAGCCCGCTTCTCCCTCGGCACCTGCTGTTGCATGGTCTGTTCGTCGGCGACGATCACCTCACGACAGATGCAGTGACCGGACGTCGATTGGTGCTGGGCAATGCGGACGTGCGCATCTCGTATGCGGTCTCGTCAAAGCCCTCGCCGTTGTATCGCAACGCCGTCGGCGATGAGTGCATCTACGTGGAGGATGGCGCCGCGACGGTCGAGTCGGTGTTCGGAGCCCTTACCGTCGGCCGCGGTGACTACGTCATCATGCCGCGGGCGACGACGCACCGCTGGTTGCCAACTGGCGACGAACCGCTGCGCACCTACGTGATCGAGGCCAACTCGCACATCACGCCGCCGCTTCGGTATCTCTCAAAGTTCGGCCAGTTTCTCGAACATGCGCCGTACTGCGAGCGAGACTTGCGAGCGCCTTCGGAGCCGCTGCTCGCCGAGGGTGTCGCCGAGATCTATATCAAGCATCGAGGGTCCGGCCCGGGTGGTTTGAGCGGCACGATCTACGTGGCCGACGACCATCCGTTCGACGTCGTGGGCTGGGACGGCTGCCTGTATCCCTACGTGTTCAACGTCGCGGACTTCGAACCGATCACCGGGCGCGTGCACCAACCACCGCCGGTGCACCAAGTGTTCCAGGGCAATAATTTTGTGATCTGCAACTTCGTGCCGCGCAAGGCCGACTACCACCCGCTCGCGGTGCCGATTCCGTACTACCACGACAACGTCGACTCCGATGAAGTCATGTTCTACGTCGACGGCGACTACTCGGCGCGCAAGGGTTCGGGCATCGGGCGCGGTTCGATCTCGTTGCATCCCGGCGGCCACTCGCATGGCCCACAACCCGGTGCCGTCGAGGGCTCGCTCGGCACGGAGTTCCTCGACGAGTTGGCCGTCATGGTCGACACGTTCCGTCCACTCGAGCTCGGCGAAGCCGGCAGGGCCTCCGACGACGGTAAATATGCGTGGTCGTGGGCAAAGAAGTGACGTGTACCGCCCTCACAGGGCGGTCAACGTCCGCGATGTGGCAGCAGCTCCGACGATCTGCCCGTTGACTTCGGCCAGCGTGATTCGTCCTGCAGGTGCCGGAGCTGTCGCGCGGATCACGACGACGTCGCCGTTCTCCAGGAAGCCCCGCGGCCCGTTGGAGGTCATCACGGGCCGGTCTCCGTTCCAGCTCAGTTCCATCAGGCTGCCGCACTGATCAGGTTGCGCACCGCTGACCGTGCCTGAGCCGTACAAGTCGCCGGTACGCAGACTCGCGCCGTTGACGGTCATGTGCGCCAGCATCTGCGCGGGCGTCCAGTACATCGACGCGAACGGCGGCGACGACACGACCGTTCCGTTGATCTCCACCGTCAGCTGCAGATCGAGCGCGTCGCTGCGTCCCGCGTCGTCGAGGTACGACAGGATCTCCCGGTTGCGTGTGGGCGGCCCGACCCACGCCGATTCGAGCGCATCGAGCGGCGTGATCCATGCAGCAATGCTTGTTGCAAACGACTTGCCGAGAAACGGTCCGAGCGGCACGTACTCCCAGGCTTGAATATCGCGTGCCGACCAGTCGTTGAGCAAGCAGATACCAAAGACGTGTGAGCGGAAGTCATCGACAGCGACGCCGGTTCCGAGTAACGACCCGACTCCGACGACGAATCCCACCTCTGTCTCGAAGTCCAGCCGCGCAGATGGGCCGAAAGCGATCGATCCGTCGGCGTTCTTCGACTGTCCGCTCGGCCGCGTGATCGGCGTACCGCTGACGACGACAGTGCCCGCGCGACCGTGGTACCCGATCGGCATGTGCTCCCAGTTCGCACTCAATGGCGGGCCGTCGGGCCGCAGGATCCGACCGATATTCGAGGCGTGGTCGCGGGAGGCATAGAAGTCGACATAGTCGGCGACCTCGAAGGGCAACAGCTCGGTGCTGCCTGCAAGAGGCCGTATCGATTCATCGAGCCGTTCGTCCGCACCGCTGCTCGCGGCATCGAGCAGCGCACCGCGCACGTCCGACCAAATTTGCGGCCCGGCTTCGAAGAATGCCTCGAGCCGACCCGCAGTGAACAGATCGGCGAGCACCCCGCCGTCCAGGAAGGTAGCTAGATCAACGAGTTCGGCGCCCAACCGAACACCCGCGATAGCGCGGCCATGTTCGTCACGCACGCGACCGTACGGCAGGTGGACAGCATCCGCCGCCGTCCAGTCGCGCGCGCTCATGGGTACTGCTTACCAGGAGTAGGCCTCCGGTGCTTGGCCGCCTGGGCCGGGCCAGATCTCGTCGAGTCGGGCGAGTGCCTTGTCGTCGAGCTTGATCTCGATCGCCCGGACCACTCCGTCGAGCTGGGCCAACGTGCGAGGGCCGATGATCGGCGCCGTCACCGCAGGCTGGTGCAGCAGCCACGCCAGCGCCACGTTCGCAGGCTCTTCGCCGAGCTCATCGCAAAACGCCTCGTAGGCTTCAACTGCTGGGCGGTTTGCCTCGAGCGTGTCGTTGGCGCGGCCACTCTTGCTGCGGTTGTTGTCCTGCTTGCGCAAGATGCCGCCGAGCAGACCGCCCTGCAGCGGGCTCCACGGGATCACACCGAGCCCGTAGTCGGCTGCTGCCGGGAGTACTTCAAGTTCGACCGTGCGGGCCGCAAGGTTGTAGAGCGACTGTTCGGCGACCAAGCCGAGGTAGTTGCGTCGTTTCGCGGCCTCTTGTGCCTTCGCGATGTGCCAGCCGGCGAAGTTTGACGAGCCTGCGTAGATGATTTTCCCTTGCGCACGAAGGGTTTCGTAACCTTCCCAGATCTCATCCCACGGCGCATCGCGATCGATGTGGTGCATCTGGTAGAGGTCGATGTAGTCGGTCTGCAAACGCTTGAGTGACGCGTCGCATGCGCGGCGGATGTTGAGCGCCGACAACTTGCCGTCGTTCGGCCACTCACCCATGTCGCCGTACAGCTTGGTGGCGAGAACCGTCTTCTCGCGGCGGCCGTCGCCGCGCGAGAACCAGTTTCCGACGATGCTCTCGGTGAGGCCCTTCTTGTCCCAGCCATACACGTTCGCGGTGTCGAAGAAGTTGATGCCTAGTTCGTGGGCGCGATCCATGATGTCGTGGCTGTCGGTGACATCGGTCACGGGACCGAAGTTCATGGTGCCCAAGCAGAGGCGGCTGACGCTGAGGCCGGTGCGGCCAAGGTGTGTGTAATCCATCTCTCAATCATTTCACGCCCATATCGGACGCCGAGCGGCACGGTCCTGCCGGCCGCTAGGGAGCTGGCCGACCAGGCGTCGACGTCTGCCGTGTTGCCACGAAGCCCACGGTGAACCAACGGTCAAGCCGACGACGAGTTCGAAGCCGACACCATCGCCTAGTTCTCAGGATTCCTTGCCTGTCACGACCTCGTTGCCGACATCGTCGCTTTCGTTTGAATCGCCGGCGTGGTCGTGCTTGCGGAGCGTCTGGGCTGGTGGCCGTGGCGTCGAACCTAAACCGGGACGTCGCCGATCGCGATAGGTAGCGGTGGTGCGGCGGCAGCGCTGACGGTACTCGGCGGACGACGTGTGGTTGCGACGCCCGCAGTAGCCAGCAAGACAAACAACGGAACTACTGTCATGGCGGTGTGTGACCCGACGTGATCGGCGAGCGCACCGAGTCCGAACGGAGCGGCGCCGACGGCGAAGCCGCCGCCAAGCGCGGCGTAAGCAGTGGCCAGGTCGGGTCGGCCATCAGAAAATCCGACCGCCCTCGTGATCGCGAGTGGGAACTGCAACGAGATGCCGAGCCCGGCGATGAACAACCCTGCGAACGCGACGACTGGATTCGTTGATATCCAGAAGACGCCGAATCCGACGATGTTCACGCCGAATGCGAACAGCAGCAGGGTGTCAGCGCTGTAGCGCAAGGCCAACCGAGCCGACGAGAGTCGGCCAATCGTCATGCCGGTCACGATTGCAGTGACGCCCGTCGCCGCTACCCCTTTCGAGAGCTCGTCGTGGTGATTCAAGACGTCGGAACTCCAGATCGTCATCGAGAACTCGATCGCGTTCGTCATGACGAGCACGAAGCAGGCGCGCCAGTACTCGCGTGAGAGACGGCCGCCGTGCGCGTGCGGCTGAACGGGCGCCGCAGGAATCTCGGCGGGATGCACGCGGCGCACGAAGATCATGGCGACCGCGGCCGCGAACACCACAGTCACCAGCACGCCCGCCCGCCAGCCGATTCCGACTGCCACCGCGCCACCGACGAGCAATGGCGCGAGGATGCCGCACGCCGACCCGAGCCCGTTCGCTTGGGTGACGGCGGCGCCTCCCGCAGCACCGCGATGATGCGCCGTCAAGATCGGGACGGCGATGTTGATCGTCAGCGTCCCGCCGAAGCCGGCGATCAGTGCTCCCGCGATCGTGACGGGAACGAGGGTGCACGAGACGAAGACGATCGCGCCGAGCGAGAGGATGCCGAGTGCCACCCAGATCATTCGCGCCCGACCGAAGCGTCTGATCAGTCGCGGGGCGATCACGGCCGTCAGCATCGCGCCAACGGCGAGGCCTGTTCCGTGCAGACCGGAGATCGCCCGGCTGGTGTGCTCGTCGTCGCGCAAAAGCGTGACCGAGGGAGTGAACGCGTAGAGGAAATATCCGTAGACGGCCAGCTGCAGATAGGTCATCCACGTCAGATGGTCACGGACGAAGGGCCCGGACCCCGCGTTGCCGGCATCCGGGTTTGTGGTGAGGTCCTTCGTCAGGAGAGCTTCGAGACTACGTAGTCGATGCACGTCGTCAACGCTTCGACATCGGCCGGGTCGATCGCTGGGAACATCGCGATCCGCAGCTGGTTGCGTCCCAGCTTGCGATATGGCTCGGTGTCGACGATTCCGTTAGCCCGTAGCGTTTTTGCGACTTGCTCGGCGTCGATGGCTTCGTCGAAGTCGATGGTGCCGATGACGTTCGAGCGCATGTCAGGATCCGTGACAAACGGTGTTGTGTAGTCGGTCTTCTCTGCCCACGTGTAGAGCCGCTGCGCGGAGTCAGCAGTGCGCGACGTCGTGAACTTCAGCCCACCCTGCGAGTTCATCCACTCGAGTTGATCGGCGAGCAACCACAACGTGACGAGCGCCGGGGTGTTGTACGTCTGGTCGAGCCGGCTGTTCTCGATCGCCGTCGTTAGGTCATAAGACGTCGGGATCCAACGACCGGAGGCCTTGATCTCCTCGACGCGGGCGAGAGCCGCCGGGCTGAAGACCGCCAGCCACAGGCCGCCGTCGGAAGCGAAGCATTTCTGCGGTGAGAAGTAGTAGACGTCGGACTGTGTGATGTCTACGTCCAGCCCACCAGCCGCAGAAGTGGCGTCAACCAACACCAGCGAATCGGCGTCCGCCCCTTCGACGCGGTTGATCGGCATCATGACGCCGGTCGACGTCTCGTTGTGGGTGAGCGCGTACGCGTCGATGCCGGCTTCAGCTTTTGGCAGCGGATGGGTGCCGGGCTCGGACTTTATGACCGTCGGATCGCCGAGGAACGGCGCCTCCTTGGCCGCGCTGGCGAACTTGCTGGAGAACTCGCCGAAGTTCAGATGCTGCGAGCGCTCCTTGATCAAGCCGAAGGTCGCGATGTCCCAGAACGCCGTCGCGCCGCCGTTGCCGAGCACAATCTCGTAGCCGTCGGGCAGTTCGAAGAGGTCGGTAAGGCCGGCCCGGATCTGGCCGACGACGCCTCTCACGCCCCGTCGGCGGTGCGAGGTGCCGAGGTAGCTGGTGCCGGTCGCGGCGAGCGCGGCCACGGATTCGGGGCGGATCTTGGAAGGGCCGGCACCGAACCGGCCGTCGCTGGGTTTGAGGTCGGCCGGAATCTGGATGCTCTCGGTCGCGTCGGTCACGGAAAGGCTCCCTTAGAGCTGCACGGGTGGGGGTCGGCGACGCTGCCTGGTGCCTATTGTCGCAGGTCCGCCCGTCGCCCCGTCTTGCGAGCCGGTCAGATGTGGCTGTGGGCTACATCCCAGCCGGGAACCGACGATGCGGGCCGGGTGCCGGGGCCGACGTAGCGAGCCGACGGCCGGATCAGGCGTCCGGTCCGCTTCTCCTCGAGCACGTGGGCGCTCCAGCCCGCCACCCGGGCGCAGGTGAACATCGCCGCGAACATGTGTGCCGGAACCGCGGCCAGGTCGAGGATCAGCGCTGCCCAGAACTCGACGTTCGTCTCGATGGGTCGGTCGGGACGACGGGTGCGCAGCTCAGTGAGCGCCGCCTGCTCCAGCGCGGCTGCCGCCTCGAAACGCGGCGAGCCCAACTCCTGCGCAACCCGACGCAGCACGCGCGCGCGTGGGTCCTCGGCCCGGTAGACCCGGTGCCCGAATCCCATCAGCCGCTCGTGCCGATCAAGCAGGTTCTTCACGTAACGGTCGGCGTCGCCGGTCTTCTCGACCTCCTCGACCATGTGCAGCACCCGCGTCGGCGCACCGCCGTGCAGCGGGCCGGACATCGCCCCGATCGCTCCCGAGAGCGCGGCTGCCACGTCGGCGCCCGTTGACGCTATGACGCGCGCCGTGAACGTCGACGCGTTGAGCCCGTGTTCGGCGGCCGAAACCCAGTAGGCGTCGAGCGCCTTCGCCTGGAGCGGGTTGACTTCGCCGCGCCATTGCAGCAGGAACTGCTCGACCGAGGTGGTGCCCTTCTCGACCTCGCTGTGCGGCACCGGCGGCTCGTCGCCACGCGCGGACTGCGCGACGTAGGACAGTGCGGTTACCGACGTCTGAGCCAGTTCGTCGCGGACCTGGGTGTCGTCGAGGTCGAGGACCGGCTTGAATCCGAGCTGCGGCGCCAGGGTCGCGATACCGGCCTGGACGTCGACCCGCACGTCACCGGAGCGCACCGGCAGGACCAGCGTGTTGAACGGCGGCAGCCCGGGCGTGAACGAGTTGTCGACCAGCAGCCCCCACACGTCGCCGAAGGACGTCTGCCCGGCCAGCTGCTCGATGTCGACGCCGCGATAGCGCAGCGATCCGCCATCCTTGTCGGGCTCGGCGATCTCGGTCTCGAACGCGACGACCCCTTCGAGGCCTGGAACGAAGTCGGACATCAGCGGCACTCCTCGCTCTGCTCACGGGTCACGGGATCACACGCGGCGGTCTTCACATTGTCCCCGCTACTGTGCGGGTTGAACGAGCAGGTCCTGCGGAGAATGCCGTGACCCCTGAAATACCGAGGTGCTTCTAGATGGACGCCGACCGGGTGGCTGCTCTGCGCGCGTACTACGCAGGCATTGGCCTCGACGAGGCCGATCTTGCGATCGACCCCATGGACCAGTTCGCGGCGTGGCTTGCCGAGGTGGTCGAGCTCGGGGTTCCGGAGCCGAATGCGATGGTGCTGTCGACCGCGAACTCGGATGGACAGCCCAGCAGTCGTCATGTGCTGCTCAAGAGGGTCGGGCCGGACGGTTTCGTCTTCTTCACCAATTACGGCTCTCGTAAAGGTCGTGAACTGGCGGCGAATCCGCTGGCCAGTCTGTGCTTTCCCTGGTTTTGTATCGGACGCCAAGTCATCGTGACCGGTCTTGTGACGAAGGTCACGAGGCAGGAATCCGACGATTACTTCGCCTCGCGGCCGCGCGCTTCGCAACTCGGCGCGTGGGCTAGTGCGCATCAATCCGACGTTGTCGCGAGCCGCGCCGAACTCGACGACGCCTACGCGCAGGTAGCCGCCAAGTACGGCGGCCTCGACCCGATCCCGACCCCGCCGTTTTGGGGTGGCTTCCGGCTCGCGCCCGCAACTGTGGAGTTCTGGCAGGGCCGCAACGCGCGCCTGCATGATCGGCTGCGCTTCCGGCGAACAGACGGGCCGGACGGCGGGGCGTCAACTCCGTGGATCGTTGAGCGGCTCTCGCCCTAAGGCCTGGGCGGCCACCTCGAGGTCGGCGACCAAGCCGGCGTACGCCCCGTCGCGATCGGTGGCGCGCAGTACGGCGGATGGGTGCACGGTCGGCACCAGCAGGACGCTTCGTCGATCGGCCGCGGCCATGCCTGGTGGTGGCCAAGCGATGGCCGTACCCCGCGACTTCGTTACTCGAAAATCGTTACCCATCAGCGATTTTCCGGCCGTGGCGCCGAGCGCGACGATGACGTCAGGGTCGATCAACCGGAGTTCGGCGGCCAGCCACGGGCGGCACGCTACGACCTCGCGCTGCTCAGGAGTCTGATGGATGCGGCGCTTGCCTTCGCCCTCTTGGGTGAACTTGAAATGCTTCACCGCGTTGGTCACGTACGTCTGCTCGCGGTCGATCCCAGCGTCGTTCAACGCGCGATTGAGCAGGATCCCGGCGGGGCCGACGAACGGCAGACCACGTCGATCTTCCTGGTCGCCGGGTTGCTCGCCGACGAACACCAACCGTGCAGTCGCCGGACCTGCACCGAAGACGGCCTGCGTCGTGCCGGCGTGCAACGGGCAGCCGCGACACTTCTGCACGCCGTTGCGCAGCTGATCGAGATCGGCGTTCGCCGGCACGTACGTACGAGCTCCCGGATACCCCTCGTTGGCCACTCGCCCTCCTTCAGCGTCGGTCGCGAATGCAGTGTCGGTCGTGAAGGTTCCGTTACCCACGAGGTTTCCCCGCCAATGCAGGCAGGGTAAGACCAGGATCGAGCCGCCGTACGAGGCGGCCACTTGAGGAGTTCGAGGAGTGCGGCCATGAGTTCAACCCTTGACCCGAACGTGCCCCTGCCGCCGGTTGACGAAGACTCCGACCTGGTAGGCAAGAACAACAGGCTGGGCATCCCCGACGACGAGGATCCCAACAGCGAGGATCCCAACAGCGCCGAAGCGCCAGGTGTGACCTTGCCGATCGCGGGCGCGGGTGCTTATCCGCTGCCGGGCGTGCGATTTGGCGACGAGCTTGAAGAGGCCGTCGGCGAGGACGACGAGAAGAAGTAAATGGGTGCCGTCAATGCCCGCGGTCAGGGCGGCGGCAGCTGGTTCCAGTGCCAGAGCACGTGCGCGCCGTGTTCGAAGCCGAGCACGGACACGCTCCCCGTGTCGAGCGCAAGCATCGCCCCGCCCGTTGGCGCCAGCGACAGCCAGCGAGCGGCGAGCACGCGCAGGAAATGGCCGTGCGAGACGAGTGCAACGTCGCCTCGACCCAGCACCGGCAAGACGCGCGCGATGACCCGATCGGCGCGCACCCCGACGTCCGCCGCAGTCTCGCCGGGCTGACCGTCGCGATGCGCTGGTACGCCATCGCGCCATAGCGACCACCCGGGCAGGATTGCTCGAATCTGCGCTGTTGTCAGGCCTTCGTAGTCGCCGTAGTCCCACTCGACAAGGTTCGCGTCGGTCTCGATGTGCGACAGGCCGGCGAGCTGCGCGGTCTCCTGCGCACGAGCCAGCGGACTCGCAAGCACGAAGGCGAAGCTACGGTCGGCGATGAGAGGCGTGACGCGTGCGGCTTGCTGCTCACCGAGCGAAGTAAGCGCGACGTCGGTGCGCCCGGTGTGCTTGCCACTGGAGCTCCATTCGGTGGCGCCGTGCCTCAAGAGCACGAGCTGGCCGGGGGGCTGTTCCGTGTCGACGGGGTCGGTAGTCACGGCGCCACGTTACTGGTCCCTGCGCAGGCCACCGGCTCGTCGCAAGTTGCTCGCGCCGGCCACGATGCCGGTGGCGAGCCCGAGTGCGGGGAAGTGCCACACGAAGTCGACGAGTCCGGCCGCGCCGACGCTGACGAGCACGGGAACTGCAAGCGATCCGCGGCCAGCGGCAAGTGCGCGGATGACGACGACGGAACACAACACGAGCACCACCGTGCCGATCACGCCAACCGAAATCAAGATCTCGACCGGCTCGTTGTGAGTGAAATACGCGATGCCTGCCTGACCCGTCAACGTGTGCGCACCAAAGCTCGGGTCGGGCCCCGCCCCGAAGAGTAGATGCTTTGCGAACACGGTCACCGCACCGCGCAGGATGTGGCCACGTTCGGTCCAACTCGCGTCGAAGCCCGAGACGGCGTGGTGCTGCGTGACAAGCAACCAGCCGACAACGCACACCGCCGGAACGGCGACGAAGCGCACGAAGCGATGCGCCACGCCGTCCGGTATCAATGCAAGACCCCCAGCAACGACGACTGCCACGACCACCAGAAGATGGTTCGCGTGTGTGCGTTGGCCCAACAACAGCATCGGTGCGCCGATCACCGCGGCAATGACGGCGGTACCGAGTTCTCGCCGCACGCTGCGAAAACACAATGCAACGGCGAGCCCGACGACGGCCCCACGGCTGTCGGTTGAGACGATGCCGAGAACGGTGACCGCGCGCACGCAGTTGAGAACGCGGCGCGCTCGCGAGTTTACTTCGAAGCCCGTTCCCGCAATCAGTGAGATCACTAGGAACAGGCCGACTGCACTCGGGTAGGTGAACGGGCCGGCGAAGCGCAGTGAACGCTGGTCCTGCAACGTCCAAAACGTCGAGCGGACGCCGACGAGCACAAGTCCGGCGATCGCCAGCGCGTCGCCCAGCACCGCGGTGCCGACCAATGCCGCTCGCCGCGCGGCCGCCGAAAGACTGCGTGCGCAGCCGTATCCGGTCGCCAGGCACAACCAGGAAGCCGGGAGTCGCCACGAGTCGACGCTGTGGTGCGTGAGTTCCGCGTCGCCGATCCACCATGCAGTGGCGAGTAGCCCCGCGGCGACTACTGCAAGGTGGTCACGAGCCCAATCGCGGACCTGCGGTACCGACAATGCGAGCGCGAAAGTGAGCGCAGGCGAGACCACGATGTCGGGACGAAAGAACGCCCCCTTGCGGATGATCGCGACGAGCAGCAGCGTCAGTAATGGCGCCGCCAACGCGACCGCGTCGAGGTTGACGCGGCTCGGGCTGGCGTCCTGCGTGGTCGCCGTGCTCGTTGCCACCGCTAGTCGTCGAGCCGCTAGTTGTCGAGGCTGACGACCATGGACGGCGGCGTGATGACATGGTCGGCGCGCAGCGGCCGAACTGCAGTGCCGATCGAGAAGAACTCCGTCGTGTGCGCGCCCCATGAGTGGTTGCGTTGGTGCAACTGCACACCGACGATGCCCTCGGCGTGCAATTCTTCGGCTTCCTTCTGCATGCGCTCCATCGCGAGTTCGCGTGCGTCATAGAGCGCCTGCGTGAACTGCGTCAGCTCGGTGTTCTTGCCGACGTTTGACAGCACGTTTCCTAACCCGCGGTGTGCAATGTGGTAGACGCAGGTGCCCATCACCATGCCGAGCGGTGCGTAGCCGGTCTGCACGAGTGTCCAGAAGTCCTGACCTGACAGGTCAGAGGTGAACGGGAGTCCCTTGTCGTTACGCCAACTCGTGCCGTCGTCGGCCTTTACTGCGGTGCCGACCGCGAGAAACTCCGCGATGTCGGCGCCCCATTCTTTGAACTCAACTTCAAGCCGGACGCCGACAATGCCGTCAGCACCGAGCACGTTCGCTTCCTGTTCCATGCGGCTCATGGCGAGCTCGCGGGCGTGGTACATCGCCTGCGACAAGACGTCGAGTTCTTGGTTCTGGCTCCACCGGCCGACCTGAATACCGACGTGATAGATCGACGAGCCGAGCACCATGCCAACCGGAGTGAACCCGGCCTGCTTGACGAGCAGGAACTCGTTCACGGTGAGGTCGGAGGTGAAGATCGAGCCGGGCCTGCCGGGCTGCAGCTCCGACAACCTCGTCATGGCGTCCTGGGGCAGGCCGCCCGCGGTGGGCTCGGTCATCGGGCATCTCCTCTGGTCGCTCTGTTCAGACGTGGGGTCATTTGTTCAGGCGCAAAATCGGTAATGGTCGGGGAATCTCGTTTGCGTGCCCGCGGCGCAGCGGCACTAACGCCGTGCCGATCGCCAGTGACTCCGCGACGTGGTCGTGTCCTTCGCTGCCAGACCGGCACCCCTGGTGGAACACCCAGAGACCGAGATCGCGCAACACGACGTGCTGAGCGCCAAAGCGAGACGCATCGGTTTGCAATGTCGCGCGGGCCCGTTCGCGGGCGTTGGTCACCAGATCGGTGACGCCGCTGACTTCGGTGTTGTTCCACGAGCCGCTTTGCCAAGCAGTGGTGTAGTCGTCGTGCCGGATCAAAACGGCGGTTCCCATGACCAAGCCGCTCGGCAGCCAGCCAGCGAGCATCAACTTCGCGAAGTCCTGGCCGGTGAGGTCGGAGGTGAACGGACGCGGCGGTCGCGTATCGCCGTCCGCTCGCACCGCCGTCCCGATCGCTTGTACTTCGATGCCGCCCGCAACGAACGGCTCCATCGTCAGCCGGACGCCGACGATGCCGTCGCCGCGTAGTCCTTCGCACTCTTGCACCATGCGATTGACCGCGGAGTGCCGTGCACTCTTCAGCGCCGCCTCGACCTGTTGCGCAACCGAGATCGGCGCGGAGCCCCATGCGTAGCGCATGCCCATGCCGCCGCCACCGCCGTAATAGCCGCACATGCTCAGTGCATACGCGCCCGGATGGACCACGCAGGTGCCCATGACTTGGCCGACGGGGGAGAAGCCGACTGATCTGATTGCGTGGTGCTCGTCGACAGAAAGGGACGACGTGAACGCGGCGTCCTCGCGCATGGTGGCGAGTCGCTGCTGGGCCCGCAACGGAAGGCGGCCGGCGTCGAGTTCGGCAATGCTGCGCGCGTCGATATCGGCGGGGGTCATCCCCGCGAGCGCGTCGTCGAAGCTGCTCGGCATGGTGTCAGCTGGTCCCGTTGATGGCTAGTTGCTGCAACGCCAGTGCGGCCGACGCACTGCGCCCGGCCGCGGTGGAAAGCGCCGAGAGCAAGTCACGAACCCATGCGTCGAATTCGACGGGCGTGGTGCTCATCACGATGCCACCCGATTCGTGGCACACCGACGAAGCGAGGCCGGACGGCGTGGTCTTCAGCACGTAACGCCGATCGCCGACGCTGATATGCACGCCGACGACTTTCGACTTGCGCACGAGCCCACCTGACCGCTCGACACGGGCGAGTTCTGGCGGCAACGCGTTCGCCAGGGACTCAAGGACGACCTGACCGTGCAGTCTGGTGTCTTCGGCGTCGCGCCGCAGCCCGGCCGCGATCAACTCGAGATTGGCCTCCCCGTTGTCGGTGTGGCTGTCGTCCCCCATGGAGCTACTCCTGTGGTCGTGTGTGGGTGCGTTTGAAGGTGATTCGTCCCGGTGATGCTGGCATGCTGGTCTTAGGTAATCATCCCTGGTCACACGAGGATTTGGAGATGAGCTCCGCTCATCCGTGATTTTGAGCATTGGAGGGCCCAGAAGGGGTAGGGATCAACCGGAGCGTGGGCCTGATCTGAACGCCCACGCCGGGACTCGCGATAGATATACCGAAATTGCCGAAAGGGTGACACGCGATGCTTCTCATCGGCCTCCTGATCTTGGTGGCAGCCGCCGCGTTCGCAGGCGTGCTTATGTCGGAGAACTGGGGTGGCGGGACGTTCGCCATCAAGGGCTTTGGGCACGTGCTTGGGCACTACACGCTGGCGCAGATCTTCATATCCGGGATCGTCTTGACCGCGATCTTCTTCTTCGGCCTGTGGGCGGCCAGCGTGTCGACCCGCATTCGTCGGCGCGCGTCCAGCCGCCGCCGCGCAGAAAGCCGGGCCGCCCGTGAAGAGCATGACGAGCTCGTGGCGGAGCGCGACAGGTTGGCGCGCGACCTAGCCGCCGCCCAGCGCAACACCCCGGTCGCCGCGCCCGTTGCCGCTGCGCCCGTAGGCGCGCCGGCGGCAGCTGCTGGTCAGCCGGTCTACGTGCCAGAGGGACAGCCCGCCTACGTGCCCGCAGAGCAGCGCCCTGCCACCGTGGCCACCCAGCAGCCGAACGAGCTGTTCCCCACCCGGCAGGTCCTGCTAGAAGAAGGCCCGCTCATGCACGACGTCGAGGTCTAACCGAAGTCGCGGTACGCCGAGTGAAGGAATTGCGCACGGAATTTGCGCGGAACACGACGTAGTTCCTTCGCTCGGCGGCAAGAATAGGGTTTAGCCGGTTGCGGCGGCGGGGGCTTCGGCCACGGTGACCGGAAGCGGCAGCGACACGACGTCCCCACCGACGGCTTCGTCGTCCGACGCAGCGGTTGCGACTACCGGTTCGGGTTTGACCAGTGTTGGTGCGGCCTGAACATCTGGGTCGAGGTTACGTTCGAAGCGGTCGAGCAGGGCCAGCAACGTGAACAAGCAGCAGGGCAAGACGATGATGGTCAGCATGGCGAGAAAGCCGACCTCAGCTAGTCCGTTGCCCACGCGCCGCCTCCTCGTTCATGTCGAGGGCTCGCAATCCAAAGCCCGGCCGACACGCCGAACCTATGACTCGCGACCCGTGCTCGCGGTTGTCCGACTGTACGGAACTTCGCCACTGACGCCCCACGCCAAACGTATTTTGCGACTTCCACGGCGTGTCGCCAAGACTGGGGCGCCGTCTCAGGCGCGCCGCTACTGAGCGTAATCAACCGCAGGGGCGTCCCACGGCCCTGTCATATGGACGCAGCCCTGACCCGGCCGGCCCAATCGGTGCTGGTCGCACACGCACTCGTGCTGATGGGTCCACTGCACCGGGACCGTGAGCCAGACCTCCTTGCCCTCGGTCCGCTCAGCGACGCCCCACTCGTCGGCGAGTGCGTCAACGATCAAAAGCCCGCGGCCACCGGCGATGCTGCCGCTCGAACCGACGTAGGAAGCCGGGTGCCGATCGTCGAGGTCTGCGAGCATGGACGGCCCTAAATCAGGACCGACGGCGTCGAGGTCGGCCAGCAGGTCGAGGCGGACCGGACGAATGACAGGCGGCCGTGGGTCGCGGTCGACCACGCTCAACGTAACCTGGCCAGCCGTGACGCAGAGCTGAACCTCGATCTCGGTACGCGCGTGCAGCACCGCGTTAGTGACGAGTTCAGACACGGCGAGGGTCAACTCGTCCATCACTGCGTCGATACCCCAGCGATCGCACGTACTCGCGACAAAGCGCCTGGCATCGCCGGCCGCCTGCGGCGTCGGCTCCAGGTCTAGAAGTGCGCGTCGGCACATCGTTGCGTCACGCGAGTTGAGGAAGTCATCCCCAGCGCCATGCCCGAAAGGCCGACCCGCTAAGCATGCTCCGGCGGGACGCCGGAAATTGGCAGGGTCAGGTAGTGATTTCAGCGCGCGGCGATGACCAGCCCAGCTGCCAACGCGACCAACGACCACGACACCGCCTTGAGGGCCGTCTCGATCGGGCTCAGCAGGCTCGGGATCCTCAGCTCGACCTGCGTCCCGTCGTTCAGGGTGCCGTGCCCATCGAGATCGCGCACCGACCGGCGCAGCCAACGAGCCTGCGTGCTCAGCGTGCGTTGCGCGAACGACAACCCGAATGCACCTACCGCTGCGAGGCACGCCCCGACCGAGATGGACCAGTGCTGCGCGTAGTACCCGGTGAGCAGCGGAAACGCCCCCCACGACGCCGCGAACCCTGCGCTGTTGTGCATCAGACCGCCGAACCACTCGAGGTTGTAGGCCAATACGAGCAGCGCGCCGACGGCCACGAACGGGAGCAGGTGGGTGCCCCCAACAAGCCACCCGTCGACGGCCGCGCCGGCAATCGCGGCGCCTCCGACGCAGCTAAGAGCCCAGGTCGGGACGCCGGTGCGCAGCGGACGTCCGTGCAGCTCATCGAGGGCGTGGGCGCCGATGCCTACGCCCAGGAAGAACCCGAGCAGGCTCCAGCCGAGCCGATCGAGGCGGATCGGGTGCGCGAGTGCGGCGCCGATCGCGACGTAGGACAGGTGCCAGGCGGTGTACGGCGGGTGCAGCAGCGTGACCCAGTCGCGCCACCCGCCGTCCCCGCGCCCCTTGCCGTAGAAGGCGGGCTGGGATTCAGCCACGCCGAGCGCGCGTCGCCGACATCACCACACCGCCCCCGAAGCTCATCGGTTTCACCTTCACGTTCTCGAGCCCGGCGGCGCGCCAGTTCGCAACGTGGGCCGCCACCGGGTAGCGCAGGTAGTGATAGCTGATGTTCGGACCGAGGAACCGGCCGACGCGGTACCACGCCCGGCCTCCGGTGAGTGCGCCGGCGGCGGGCAACACGAAGCGGGTGTAGAACCACCACACGACGCGGGCCGGAGCCCAACCCGGCACGTGGAATTCGAGGCTCGCGATCGTTCCGCCCGGTGCCAGGCAGCGCGCGAGTTCGGCGATGGTCGCTGCCGGATCCTCGACGTAACGCATCAGGTAGCTGAACGAGATCGCGTCGAAAGTGCCGTCAGGGAAAGGCAATTCCTCAGCACGGGCGATCGCGAGCTTGATCCGGTCGTCGATACCGGCCTCGCGAACGTTGACCAGACCCTGTCGGAGCATGTGCTCAGTGAGGTCGACGCCCACGAGTTCGGCATCGCACGCGCGAGCGATGGCCAGCGTCACCCCGGCCGGTCCGCACGCGACGTCCAGCACTCGCTTGGGGTCCGCGGCAACGATGCGGTCGACGACCGCGGCCCGCCACCGCCGGTCCTGACCGAACGAAAGTAGGTAGGCCAACGTGTCATAGCGGGTAGGTAGATCCGCAAACAGTGAACGGGCGAAGGTGTTGACCTCCGTTGGAGCTCGATCTGTGCCCATACTCGCTCCAGGAGACTGCGTACATGCGCGGCGGCTCCGCCGCCGCCGAACGGATACATGCGAGATCGGGAGCCAGCGTAGGGGAGGTGGCGTGAGGGCGTGGCGTGATCTCGTCGACGACGCGACCGGTCGATTGGGCCTGGTCTCGCCCGCGCTGGTGCGCCATTGGCGTGCCGAACTCGACGAGGTCGAACGCCGGGTCGCACTGCTCGAGTGCGCCGCGCCGGTCGACTCGGTCGCCGATGGTCTGCACGCGTTCGTTGCCCTCGCTGCCGCGCGCGTTGCCGATGCCTGGGATCCCGCGCAGCTCATCGATGCGGCGACCGCCGTCGAACTCGCTCACCGCGCCTCGCAGCACCATCGCCAGGTTGTCGACATCGCCGTCGACACTGCCCTCGATCTCATGACACGGCCGGACGGCGAGAAGTCCCCGAATGCACGCGTCGTTCTGGATGGTGATTGGTCGATCACCCAAGCGGCAGTGCTGGTCGCGGGGATCGGGCCGGCCGCTTACCGATGCCTCGTGCGCGGTTATGGCTCGACCCAAGTCGGTCAGATCTTCGGCGACGCCGAACCGCTGGCCTTGATGAAAGCGGCGGTCGAACTCGCTGCGCTGGTGGCTGACCTGCCCGACGATGTGGCGCGCAGCCTTTGGACGAACGCGAGCGCCACCGGTGCGCGTCCAGCGTCGGTGCCCACCGCCGTTGTGGCGTGGGCGATCAACTCCTACATATCCGACGGAACGACGAACGCTCGCAACGTTGCTGCGCGAGACCGCCGACCGCCACCAATCGACGTCCAGCTGCCCTCGAGATCAAGCACGACGAGCCCGGCGGTCGGCAGGTCATAGCGGAGTCTTGGCGGTACGTGCTCGTTGGCGTCGTCGGAGCCATCGTCGGAGGCATCGTCGGCTAGGAGTAGCAGCGCGAGCTCGTGCAGGCCCGGGTTGTGACCGCACAGCAAGACGGTGGCGGCGTCGGCGGGCACCTTGCGTAGCGACTTCAACAATCGAGGCGCGTTGGCGAGGTAAAGCTTGGCGTCGAGCTTCAGTGGTGCCGCGGCCACGGCTGGCTCGGCTTGCGCGACGAGCTCGACCGTCTCGCGTGTCCTGGCTGACGTTGAGCAGAGCACCAAATCCAGCGGACGTCCGTCGAGGTGCTCCGCAACACTGCGCGCGACACCTGGCAGCACCGCTTCGCCGCGAGCTGCCAGTGGGCGCTCGTGATCTCCGCCACTCGCCGTGGGCGGATGGGTCGCCGCTTTCGCGTGGCGCAGGATGAAGAGCCGATTCATCACCACAGTGTCGTGGGTATGCGCATCCGGTGCTAGCTGCGACGGCGTCACTGACGGCCGTTTCAGTTCGGCGTACCCGTCGCCGATGAATAACCGCTGCCCGGATCGGGAGCCCGTGTCCCCGGGCCTCACCTATAGCCGGCGCGGAGGGATCGGTTCGCCGAAGCCGCGTCGAGCTCCTCGCCGAGAGGCGACCAGCTCCTGATTCGGGCAGCACCACAATTTGCGCCACTGACAATGCGCGCGACCGGGCAATTCGAGCTACCGACGATCGGGTCGGACGGCCGCTCACTATTGCACCTGTCGGCGTAGTCGATACGCGCAGATGGCCGAACTCTCCCGCGTGGGGTGGTCGACATTCCATACATGCGAAGCGTGCGTCACAACCGCCGCCAGGCGGAGCCTGCCGCGCCCGCTTCCAGCCGCACGCGCGCCGTCCTTACGTCGGGCCGAAGGCCCGCGATCCCGCTCTTTGCGGTCTACGCGGCCGCATCGCTCGTCCCCGTCGTCGCGCTCGGCGCTGTTCTCGCAATTACCTACCGGGCCGACACGAACAACAGCGCGATGGCCGAAGCACGCAGCCAGGCTTCGCTACTCGCCGACGACATCGTCGGACCGACACTTGGCAGCAAGCCGCTTGAAGGCTCGATCCCGCCGAGCGCCGCCACCGCAATCGCGGCTGCGTTTAGCCGAGCCTCTGGCGAAAACCGACTGCTCCGGCTTCGGGTGCGTGACATGACCGGTGACGTCGTGTGGTCCGACGACGGCAGCGGCAAGTCGGCGGACGTTGCGGCCGACGATGAGGCGCTCGATGCGACCCATGGCCGGGTTGTCAGTAGCCTGAGCAGACTCAATAGCGACGCCAACGACCTTGGGCCCATCGGCCCGCGGGTAGTCGAGATCTATCAGCCGATTCTTGTCGGTGCGTCCCGCACGCAAGTTGGCGTCCTTGAGATGTACCTGCCCTACGCGCCGATCCAGCACGACGTGACCGCAGGCTTGCACACGATGTATGAACTACTTACGGTCGGACTGCTCGCGCTGTGGGTTGTGCTGGGTGTGATCTCGGCATCGACGACGCGACGGTTGCGCAAGCGCGCCGAACGACTTCAGTACATCGCCCACCACCACGTGCCATCGGGGATGCTGAACTCAGAAGGCTTCGCGGACGCGTTGCAGTCGCGCCGCGATGGCGCCGCGGTCGGCGATCTCGCCGCGACTCCGTCGGTGGCCCTCATCGACGTCTCTCGCTTCAGGGAGATCAACGAAGCCCTGGGCCGGGCGCGTGGCGATGAGGTCCTGTTTGAGCTTGGACGCCGACTTGCTGACGCAGCGGGCACCGACGCTGTTGGTGCGCGCTTGGGTGGCGACGAGTTCGCGCTCGCCAGTTTCACGACGCGCGACGTGGACGTGCGCACTTGGGCGTTGCGGTTGCAAGCGGCGGCCGCCGAGCCGGTTCTAGCGGACGGTGTTCCGGTGCTCGTCGAGGTGGCTGTCGGTTACTACCGGGCCGCTGTGGCTGAACCCGTCGATGAGTTGCTCGTCCGCGTCGATGCTGCTCTCGGGCGGGCGAAGGCGTCCGTCGACAAGTGCGCCGGCTACGTCGACCGCCCAGACCGCGCCGCTTCCAACGTTGCGCTGTTGCCCCGATTCCACCGCGCGATCGCAGCTGGCGAACTTGAGTTGCACTACCAGCCGAAGACGTTGCTATCCGATGGCAGCGTTGTCGCCGTCGAGGCATTGATCCGGTGGAACCTGGACGGCGAGTTGTTGCCGCCCGGCGTCTTCTTGCCGTCGATCGAACAGACCGCGATGATCCACCCGCTAACAGACTGGGTGGCGCGCACCGCGCTTGCGCAACTCGACGCGTGGGGTCCGGCAGCGGCCGGTCTCGAGGTCGCCATCAACGTTTCAGCGCGCAACCTGTCCGACCCCGGTTTCGCGGCTCGCTTGCTCGCAATCCTGGCGGAGTCCGGCGTAGCACCACATCGACTGATCGTCGAGATCACCGAGACGGCGCTGTTTGTCGATCCGGACGCGGCGCGAGTCTCGCTCGGCACCTTGCATGACGCTGGGATCGTGCTGTCCATCGACGACTTCGGTCAGGGGCAGACCTCCCTCGCCTACCTCGCGGCGTTGCCGGTAGACGAACTCAAGATCGATCGCGCGTTCGTGTCGAGGGTTGTCGCCGATCCGACGCACGCCGCAATCGTGCGTTCGATCATTCAGCTCGGTCACACTCTCGGACTTCGAGTCGTCGCCGAAGGCATCGAGCGTGACTCCGAGTACGCCCACCTCTTGGCCCTTGGCGCCGACATTGCACAGGGTTACCTGATCGCCCGCCCGATGTCGGCCGCTGCGTTCGTAGACTGGCTAGCTGCACGAGTGACAACCGGATCCCACGTAGCGGCATTCTGAGTCTTGTCGCATCCGCACCCGTCGGAGGTTCGAGCAATGGCGCCGGCGTCATGGTGCAAGCCAGTGCGCAGCCCGACGAGGTTGGCGGTTGCTCGCAAGCAATGATCGATGCCGCATTCGTCGGCACGGAAGTACAGGTCTACGGACTGCCCGCACGTCGCTGAATCACGTTGTCGGGCGGGCTGGCAGCCGTAGCCCGTACATGCCGCCGTCAACCGCTAGTGCGGTTCCTGTTGTCGACGCCGCTGCTGGCGATGCCAGATAGACGATCGCCTGGGCGATTTCGTCGGCACTAACCAGGCGCCCGAGTGGCTGTCGCGCTTCGAGCGCGGCTCGTTCGGCGACCGGGTCGTCGGCAGCGTCGAGCAGTCGTCCAACCCAGGCAGTATCTGCAGTGCCCGGGTTCACGCAGTTGACGCGGATTCCTTCGTGTACATGGTCGGCCGCCATTGCGAGCGTCAGCGCCTGCACGGCGCCTTTGCTTGCGGAGTACAACGCACGTGCCGGCAATCCGGCCGAGGCGGCCACGGATCCGGTGTTGACGATGGCCGGGTGCGACGATCCTCGCAGATAAGGGAGCGCTGCGCGGCTGACCCGAACCATGCCGACGACGTTGACGTCGAGTACGTGATGCCACTCGGCATCGTCATTGGCGGTGACGTCGCCACGTGCGCCGATGCCGGCATTGTTGATGACGATGTCGATGCCGCCGTATCTGAACACCACGGCTTCAATCGCTGCCTTGACCGCATCGTCGTCGGTGACGTCGGCTCGTACCCCGAACAGGTGGTCGTCGAGGCCATCAATCGTCACGTCGAGACACGCGACCTTCGCGCCTCGCCGGGCGAGTAACCGTGCAGTCGCCAGGCCGATCCCCGACGCGCCTCCGGTGACGACGGCGACCAGGCCGCCGAAGTCCGTCGTCATGCCGCTCTCCTCATCGATCGTCGTCATGCGTGGCCTAGGTACTTCATGCTTGTCCGAGAACCTGGCGCTGGCGTCCGAGACCGTCGATTTCCAGCTCGAGCACATCGCCGGCACGCAGGAACGGCTTTGGCTCGGGCTGGCCGAGCGCAACCCCGGCGGGGGTGCCGGTGTTGATGACGTCACCGGGTCGCAGCACCATGAACTGGCTGATGTAGCGGACGACTTCGACGACGCCGAAAATCATGTTCGCAGTGTTGCCGTTCTGTCGCAGCTCACCGTTCACCCATAGGCGCAAACCGAGTGCCTGGGGGTCGGCGATCTCGTCGGCTGGCACGAACCACGGACCGAGCGGGTTGAACGTCTCGCAGCTTTTGCCCTTGTCCCACTGACCGCCGCGTTCGATTTGAAACTCCCGCTCGGACACGTCGTTAGCGATGGCGTAGCCGGCGATGCACGCGAGGGCCTCGGCGTCGCTGCCTAGGTAGCGCCCGGTGCGTCCGATGACGACGGCAAGCTCGACTTCCCAGTCGGTCTTCACCGACAGACGCGGCACCAGAACCTCGTCATCGGAGCCGATCACCGTCGACGGATCCTTCATGAACAGGATCGGCTCGACCGGCATGACCGCGTGTGTCTCCTCCGCATGGTCACGGTAGTTCAGGCCAACGCACACGACCTTGCCTGGTCGTGCGATGGGCGGCCCGTAGCGCAGGCCGAGCGACTCGACGGGGCCTGCTGCCCGCAGTTGGCCGTCGGCGAGCGCGGCCCGGACTCGCGCGACGCCGCCGCTGTCGAGGAACGTGCCGTCGATATCGGCAGTCAGGCTGTCAATGCTTGACGCGGCTCCGTCGACGATGGCGAACGGACGTTCGTGGCCGGGCTCTCCGAGACGGGCTAGGGCAAGGTTCATGAATCTGCGTTCACTGCCTTCTGTGGTGGTGGTTGTGTGTTGTTGTGGGTTTCGAGGGCCCGGGGCCGGGTGCGCCCGGTCGAAGCAGTTCAGCCGCGAACGGGTCGGCCCACAGCTGTTCGGGCATCGGTGTCGCGATGAAGCGGGAGCTGTCTTCGATGGGGACGCCATGCCGCGAGCACACTGCGTCGATCTGCACTGCCATCGCCAGCACGTCGGAAGCCGCGGGCTCATAGTTGAAAGTCGCATTGCGACGGGGGTTCGCGGTCTCGATCAGCCGCCCTACCTTGGTCGACAAAACCCACTCGTTACTGGGTTCCTGGGCCAGGAACGCCCTGACCCGATGCTCAGACAAGGCTCCGTAATGCGGCGCGGTGTCGAAGTAGCGCTGGCCGGCTGACCATGCCTGCCCTATGCACTCGCGCGCCCGATCGTCGCTTACCGACTCGAAGAGGCCGGCAATCGGCGCACCGCCGAACCCGTAGCGACCAACTCGTAAGCCACCGCGGCCCAGCGCGATCTGGTCGGTCACGACGACGACCCTAGACCTGTCGCGCGATAGAAGCCTTCGATGTGTTTGGTGACGGCGATCGCCGCGGCAGCACCGTTGTTCGCGCGCACTGCAGCCAAGATGCGCCGATGCTCTCGCCGCAACTTGCGAGTCATCGCCGGCCAGTCCGGCAACGCGGGAACGGCAGCCAACACGTAGCCTTGGATCGATTCGCGCAGCGACGCCATAACGGCTGCGACGACGACGTTGCCCGCCTGGCGCGTCAACTCCACGTGGAACTCTGCGTCGAGTCGGTGAAAATCCTCGGGCGCCAACGTGGCGTCGTCCATCTCATCGAGAAGTCGTTCGGCTCTCTCGTACTGCCCCTGATCGGGCGACGCCGAGGCGACGCGAACCGCCCACGACTCGAGGAGCACCCGAGTAGCCACGATGTCGGCGATCACTAGGTGGCTGGTCGCCAGATGAAGGCGCAGTGCCGCCGTCAAGGCGAGGCTCGGGTCGGCCACGATGATCGCGCCAGCGTCGGCACCCGACCCAACGGCTGTTCGAACGATTCCCATCGCCTCGAGCACCCGAATCGCCTCGCGCACCGAGGCGCGGCTCACCCCGAGCTGTTCTGCGATGCCACGCTCACCCGGCAACCGCTCGCCGAGGGAGATCCGCCCGTCGAAGAGATCCGCCTCGATCCGGCGCACCACAAGCTCGTGGGTGCGCTCGCGCTGGGCCGCCATGCCGGCAAGGGTAGTGTGGTCTGACCACATGCGCTAGCGTCATCGGTGTAGTTGACGAGACCCCGGGAGCGACATGCGCATCGCGCTGCTTGCGACCTGCCTCGGTGACGCGATGTTCCCCGACGTGAGTCGCGCGACCGTCGTTGTTCTCGAGCGGCTCGGCCATACCGTCGTCTTCCCTGCTGGGCAGACGTGCTGCGGGCAGATGCACGTGAACAGCGGCTACCTCGACGAGGCGGCGCCGCTCGTGCGCCATCACGTCGAGACGTTCGAGGACGCTCTTCAGACCTGTGATGCCGTGGTCGCGCCTTCCGGGTCGTGTGTCGGTTCCGTCCGGCACCAGCACGCGATGATCGCTCGCGCGAAAGGCTCACCAGAGCTGGCCGAGCGAGCTGAGCGGGTCGCGGCGCGTACGTACGAATTGTCAGAACTGCTGGTCGACGTGCTTGGTGTGACGGACGTCGGCGCGTACTACCCGCACCGGGTCACGTATCACCCAACCTGCCACTCCCTTCGGATGCTGCACATCGGCGACAAACCGGTGCGGCTGCTGCGCGCGGTGCGCGGTCTCGACCTGATCGAGTTGCCAGCCGCTGACTCGTGTTGTGGATTCGGTGGCACCTTCTCGGTGAAGAATCCCGACGTCTCGACAGCGATGCTCGCCGACAAGATGAGCAACGTGGTCTCGACGCGTGCCGAGGTGTGCACGGCTGGCGACTCGTCATGCCTCATGCACATCGGCGGTGGTCTGTCGCGGCTGCGCACCGGCGTCCGGACAGTGCATCTCGCCGAAATCCTGGCTAAAACGGAGGACGAGTGACGACATTCCTCGGGCTGCCGAAGCCGGTTACCTACGCGCCTGAAGGCGTCGGCAACCTGCGAGGTGACGAGAGCTTCCCGCACGCGGCGCGTTCGGCGCTGAAGAGTGCCCAGCTGCGCCGCAATGTCGGCATTGCCACGGCGACTATTCGCGAGAAACGGGCAACTGTTGTCGCGGAGGTCGATGACTGGGAACAGTTGCGTGACGCCGGGGCCGCAATCAAGGCCGACGTTATGGCTCGGCTGCCCGAGCTGCTCGAGCAACTCGAAGCTGCAGTCACCGCACGAGGTGGCGTCGTGCACTGGGCTCGCGACGCCTCCGAAGCCAACCGCATCATCGTCGACCTTGTGCGTGAGACCGGCGCGCGAGAGGTCGTCAAGGTGAAGTCGATGGTGACCCAGGAGATCGGTCTCAACGAGGCGCTCGAATCGGCCGGGATCGCACCGATCGAGACCGACCTTGCCGAGCTCATCGTGCAACTCGGGCATGACAAGCCGAGCCACATCCTGGTGCCCGCGATTCACCGCAACCGCTCAGAGATTCGCGAAATCTTCATGCGCGAGATGCCCGACGCTCCCGCAGATCTCACCGATGATCCGCGCCGGTTGGCCATGGCTGCGCGCGCGCACCTGCGGAAGAAATTCTTGTCCGCCAAGGTCGGCATCAGTGGCGCCAACTTCGCGATCGCAGAGACGGGCACTTTGGCCGTCGTCGAGTCTGAGGGCAACGGCCGCATGTGCCTGACGCTGCCTGACACCCTCATCACCGTCATGGGCATCGAGAAGCTGCTCCCGGCTTGGCGTGACCTCGAAGTGTTCCTGCAACTGCTGCCACGCTCGTCGACCGGCGAGCGGATGAATCCGTATACCTCGATGTGGACGGCGGTCACGCCGGGCGATGGCCCGCAAGCCTTTCACTTGGTGCTGCTCGATAACGGCCGGACGGCGGCACTGTCCGACGAGGTCGGCCGCGCCGCCTTGCACTGCATCAGGTGCAGTGCCTGCCTCAACGTGTGCCCGATCTATGAACGGACCGGCGGCAACGCCTACGGCTCGGTGTACCCGGGACCGATCGGCGCGATCCTCAGTCCGCAACTGACCGGGATGAACGGCCATAGCGATCCGAACTCCAGCCTGCCGTTCGCCTCGACACTGTGTGGCGCGTGCTATTCGGTGTGCCCGGTGAAGATCGATATCCCATCGATCCTCGTTCATCTTCGTGCACGCGCCGTCGACCACACGCGTGCGCAGTCGGCTCCGAACGCCGAGCTGATCTCGATGAAAGCCGTCGCGTGGGCGATGCGCTCGTCGCGCCGGTTTGGGCGTGCCGAGCGGTTGATGCGGCTCGGCCGACTGCTCGGCTTTCGCCGGGGTCGGATCACTGGGTTGCCATGGCCGGGGTCGGCATGGACGACAAGTCGCGACCTCCCGATTCCGCCGAAGGAGACGTTTCGCGAATGGTGGTTGCGTGAGCGCGGGGCACTCGGTTCGACTGAAGGCGACACATGAGCGCCCGCGAAGAAGTGCTGACCCGCATCAGGACCGCTCTCGCCGGGCAACCGGCGTCCGGTGAAATTCCTCGCAGCTACCGGCTTGTTTCCAACCGACTGCCCGGCAGCGAACAGGTGATCGCGCTTTTCGTCGACCGGCTCACCGACTACAAAGCGACCGTGCATCGCACCGACGCGGACACCCTCGCACAGACATTGGCAGCTGTGGTGGCCTCAGACGCGTCGGTGGTGTTGCCACGTGGCGCGCCGTCGCAGTGGCGCGACGCCTGCAACGGCGCGCGCATCGACAGCGATCTGGCGCCACTGACAGCGGGCGAACTCGATGGCATCGCCGCCGTTGTCACTGGGTGCCGCGTCGCTATCGCGGAGACCGGGACGATCGTGCTCGATGCAGGGCCAGATCAGGGACGCCGAGTGCTCACCCTCGTGCCCGACCATCACATCGTGGTGGTGCACGCCGAGCAGATAGTGATGAGCGTGCCAGAGTCGCTGACTCGTCTTGATGCGGCGAGACCGCTCACGTTTATCAGTGGACCCAGTGCAACCAGCGACATCGAGTTCAAACGAGTCGAAGGCGTGCACGGGCCACGCGTTCTTGACGTAATCATCGTCGCGTCGTCATCATCTTCGCTGCGCGCCGAACCGCCTCGCCCGTAGCCGATCCGCGAGGACCGCAACGCCGAGAACGCCACCCTGCACCACTTGCTGGTCGTAGGGACTGACTCGCAACGCGAGTAGCCCGTTGGTGATCAACTCGAGAAGGATTGCGCCTGCTGCGATGCCGAGAATTCTGCCCTCTCCGCCTGTCAGGGCAACCCCACCGATGACGGCCGCGGCGATCGCGGTCAGTTCGAAGCCACTCGAACCGATCGAGGGGTCAGCGACATTCATCCGACCGATAATAAGGATTCCGACGATGCCGGCCAGCATTGCGCTCGCGACGTAGGCTCCCGTCTTACGGCGCGCGACTGGGATACCGGCGAGGCGAGATGCCTCGGCGTTGCCACCGACGGCATAAACCTGGCGGCCTATGTACGTTCGTTCAAGCACGAACCACGCCACAATCGCGATGGCGACGAAGATAACGGCGGGTAATGGAACGTCCCCGACGTGGAACGAACTTATCCGGCTGAACAGCGGGGAGATGTCGTTGATGGGCGTGCCGGTCGTGATGGCGAGCGCTAACCCTTGCGAGATCGTGAAGGTGACCAACGTAATGATGAACGGCGGCACTCCCAGTCTGGTCACCATCGTGCCGTGCCAGAGCCCGACGGCTGCGCAGATGAGGAGAGTGAGCACGATCGAGACCGGCGCTGACAACTTCTCGTGCACGTTGAGCCAGGCCGCAATGATGCCTGCGAGACCCGCTAAACCACCGACGGAAAGGTCGATGCCGCCGGTCAGGATTACTACCGATTCGCCGATGGCCAGGATGCCGATCTGTGCGAGATCGCGACCCATGACCTGGAGGTTGCCGACGTGCGTGTAGTTGGGTGCGGCAAGCCCGATGCAGACGAACACGAGCACGCAGGCAGTGACAACGCCGGCCTCAGGAGACGATGCGAGCGTGCGGAGCAGGCCGGTTACCGTCGACTTGGCGCGTGACGCGGCGCGCGGCGGCGACGGTTCCAGGGTGGTCTGCGCAGTCATGCTTGTGCTCCCGGTGCCCGAGGACCGCTGCCTGCTGCAGCAGTCATGATTCGTTCCTTACTGGCGTCCTCGCGGTCGATCACGTCGACGATGAGTCCGTGATTCATCACCACGATGCGGTGACACATCCACAACAGCTCTTCGAGTTCTGACGACGCAACGAGCACGCCCATACCTTGCTGAGCGGCTCGGTCGATGAGTTCGTAGATCTCCGCCTTGGCCCCTACGTCGACACCACGCGTCGGTTCGTCGAGGAGCAGCAGCTTGGGTTGAGTCGCAAAGGCACGGCCGAAGACCACGCGCTGTTGATTGCCGCCGGACAGCGATCCGACCGGTTGGTCAATCGACTGCATCCGGACCTTTACGTCGGCGGTGATCTTCTTCGCTGCGTTGCGTTCGCGCTTCGGTGTGAGGATGCCCTTGCTGCTGAGGTTGCGCAGTATCGAGACGGTCACGTTGGAGTGGATGGGCGCGAACAAGATGAGCGCCTGCTGTTTGCGGTCTTCGGGAATCAGCGCGATCCCGGCAGCAGTGCCGTCTGCCGGTCCCCGCGGCCAGTAAGAGCGACCGGCCAGTTCCATCGAGCCGCCGGTGGCCGGTTGAGCACCGGCCACGGTGTGAATCAGTCGGCTTCGGCCGGAGCCCATCAACCCGGCCACGCCGAGAATCTCGCCAGCGCGAAGTTCGAGGTCGACGGGGCCGAGGCTGTCTGCGGTCAGGCCCTCGGCCTTGAACAGGACACGAGCTTGGTCAGGCGTGGCCTTTGCTCCACCGCGCCCTAACTCGGTACCGACCATCTCTCGGATTAGCCGTTCCTCGGTCGCCTGTGCGGGTTGTAGGTCGGCGACCAGACGGCCGTTTCGAAGCACGAGAACGCGATCGCTCACTGCGCGCACCTCGTCGAGGCGGTGGCCGATGAACAGAACCGCGCCGCCGCGGTCGGCAAGTGTGCGAGCGAGGCCTAACACCATCTGTGCCTCGACCGGTCCGAGCGAGGAAGTCGGCTCATCGAGGATGAGCAACGATGGTTCGCGCCCCCACGCCTTTGCTATCTCGAGCATTTGGCGAGTCGGCACGGGCAACGTGCGTACCTGGCGGTTGACGGGCACTTGCTTTGGAGAAAGCCCTACCTCCTCCAACATCGCCGTGGCCTCGGCCCGTTGGGCTCGGTTGTCTACCAGGACGCGACGCCTCGATACGCGCGGACGGCGGCCGAGCAACATGTTCTCGGCGACGCTCAACTGGCCCACGAGTGGAAACTCTTGCGAGACCAGCGCGACGCCACGGTTCGCTGCCGACCCAGTCGATCCGACTGCGAGTGGCACTCCACCGATCTCGATCTCGCCACTGTCGGGATATACCGATCCGGACAGCGTGCCGATCAACGTCGACTTGCCAGCGCCGTTTTCGCCGACGACTCCAGTGACCTCGCCGGCATAGATCTCGAGCTCTGGGATGTCGAGCACCCGCACTGAGCCATATGACTTCTGCACGCCCCACAGCCGCGCGGAGACCGCGCGGCTGTGGGGTTCGTCAGGCGTTGTCATTCTTAGGTGCTCATCGTTTTGGTGATTGCTTTCGCCTCGAACGGGGCTGGTGCTTAGCTGATACCGAGCGAAGCTTGCAGTGCCTTGTAGGCATCGAGGTCCCCCTGGTTGAGGGTACCCACGCCTGAACTCAGGGTCGATCCATCCGTCGACAGGAACGGCTTCACGATCGCCGCCGTCGCTGCGTTACCGAGCAGCTTCTCCGCCGCCAAGATGTAGGCGCCGGTGTAGCCCTGCTGGTAAGGCATTTGCACGATGGTGGCGGAGATGGTGCCGTCCTGAATGAAGCCAAGCGTCTGGGCGTCGGAGTCGTCAGACACGATCTTGACAGTGCCCTTCTTCTTCGCAGTCACTACCGCCTGCGCCAGCGCGGGGCCGTCGTAGGAGTACACGCCGTACAGGCCGTTGACATCGGGGTTGTTCGCCAGAATCGTTTCTGCATCAGATGTCGCCGTGGCCGCAGACAAGTTGTCGTTGAGCTTCTGGACGATCGTGATGCCAGAGCCGATGGCCGCCGTGAACCCCTGGATGCGCTGAACAGCGTTGAGCGCCGTCAGCGAACCCACGAGGATCGCCACCTTGCCCGAGCCGTTCAAAGCCTTCTTCATCGCGGTACCGGCGGCGAAGCCGGCGTCGTAGTTCGGCGTACCGAGGTACAGGCCAGCTGCGGCCGTTCCCGGAAGTGGCGAGTCGATGGCGAGGACGAAGATGCCCTTGCCGGTGTCGGTAGCGATGGTGCCCTTGGCGGACGCTGGGTCGATCGCCGAGATCGAGTAACCCGTAATGCCTTGGCTGTCGAGCGTCTCGAGTTCAGACGTCTGCTCGGTGAGCTTGCCGTTCGGCGGGGCGAAGAAGGTGCACTTGCTGCTAGAGATGCCGAGGTCGGAGCAACCCTTCAGGAAGCCGACCTGACCGGCCTTCCAGTAGTCGGCTGCGACGTTCACGACCATCGCGATGTTGACCTGCGATAGATCCTTGCCGGCAATTGCAGTCTTCAACGCCGCGTCGAGCTTCGCCAGGTTGTCCTGGTTGAACGCGATGTCGGAACTCGCGCCTGCAGGAGCGGAACTTGCACCGGCAGGGGCGGAGCCGCTTGTCGCGGGTGCAGGTGTAGAAGCCGCTGCGCTCGCGGTGGTCGCGGGGGCCGGCGCACTCGTCGTTGCAACTGGTGATGCGCTCGATGGGGACGTCGCGGTGCTCTTCTTGGAGGACGAGCAACCCGCGACGAGGACGATTCCTACGGCGACGAGCGCGGTCATGTAACGCCGTGCAGTCATTGCGTGCCTTCCTTCTCGAAATGTGATCGTTCTCGGATGTCGTGCTGGACGGCTGTAGGTTCCTCGGCGAGGGACTGTTCACGCTAACATCGGGTTGGTCAAGGCCTCCCGAGATGCCAGGCGTGAATCGTGTCCTGCCCGTTACATTGGCGGTCGAGCGTTCTGCCGCCAATAGACACCAGAGAGACTCCGGACGGCCACCGGCGCACTCGAATCGACTCACGATGAGAGCGCACCCATGCCGTCAACGAAGGACTGTGCACGCTAACATCGCGTAGGTCAACCAGTCCTCAGGGATCCGCCGCGAATCGTGTCCTGGCCGTTACATTCGGCCGGCGACTTTCGGGGGACCGGCGATCCAGCGACCGACGTTGCGCGCGGTCCGAGGGACCCTTGCTGAGCGTGGTACCCGGGTGTAACGTCCCGTTCATCCCCATCGTCACGAGCGAGGAGTAGCTGCGCAGCACAATGTTAGCGCTACCAAAGCATGAGCCTCCGTCTCAGACGGCGCCGAGCTGACTGGCTGCTTCAACGACCGAATTGCTTGGTCTTCCTAGGCCGGGTAGCCAGTAGCTCATCTCATGCTGCCCGTGCCTGTCTGGTCACATCGCACATGAGCGATAACACCACCGCTATCCATCGTGTTGGGTACCGGCGGTGACAACAGCGACGGCTCCGTGGGTTCGTTCTTCGAAGGCGTCATGACGTCGGGCTACCCGACGGACGCGGCCGACAATGCCGTTCAGGCGAACATCGTCTCGGTCGGTTACACCGGGCCAAGTACGAGCTTCCCTGTCGTCGGCACCGCTTACCGGATCACCAATGTGCACAGCGGCACCGTTCGACGACACAAATTGCGTGAAGACGAACGGAACGCTGATCGAACTGTGGGCCTCGCTCGGCAACACCTGCCAGCAGTCGAAGTTCGCCAGTGTCGACTCAGGCGTCTACACCATCACGAACGTCAATAGCGCGACCGTTCTCGATGCGGTCAACTGCGGACTGGCTGACGGTACGTCCGTCGACATTTGGTCGTCGCTCGGTAATCTCTGCCAGCGGCGGCAGGTCATCCCGACCGGAAGCGGTCGATATGAGCTCGTGGTCGTGAACAGCGGGATGGTGCTCGATGACACGAACTGCGGTACGGCGAACGGAACGAAAGCAGACCTGTGGCAGTAGTTGAACTCCACGAGCTGTCAGGACTGGACCATCGCACCGTAAAGGCCGACTGGCGGGCGGTCTTACAGGCCGCCCGCCACGTGACCCTACAAGCCGCCCGCTACGCGGTAGTACACCTGATTCCAGCGCACCTCGTTAGCGAACTGCCGCATGGTGGTATCGGCATCGATGCGCAGCAGTTCGACGTTCGCGATCTGTGCGAAGTCGGCGAGTGTGTCGAAACTCAGAGCCGTTGTAAGTGCCGTGTGGTGCGGACCGCCGGCGGTGAGCCACGCTTCAGCGGACGTCGCGAGGCTGGGCGCCGGGCGCCACACCGCGCAGGCGACGGGGAGCCGCGGAAGCGGCTCATCGGGTTCGACGATTTCGATGTCGTTGGCGACGAAGCGGAATCGGTCCCCGAGATCGATCAGCCCCACCACGAAGCCAGTTGCCGGCTTGGCGCGGAAGACCAGGCGCACCGGATCTTCGCGACCGCCGATCCCGAGCGGGTGAATCTCGCAGCTCGGAGGTGCGCCGCTGATCGTGGGACACACCTCCAGCATGTGAGCACCGAGGATCTTCGGCTCGCCAGGACCGAGGTGGTACGTGTAGTCCTCCATGAACGACGTGCCGCCCTCGAGACCGGCCGACATCACCTTGATGAGCCGGACCAGTGACGCGGTCTTCCAGTCACCCTCCCCACCGAACCCGTAGCCGTCCGCCATCAGTCGCTGGACGGCGAGGCCCGGCAGCTGCCGCAAGCCGCCGAGGTCCTCGAAGTTCGTCGTGAACGCGGTGAACCCACCGTCCTCGAGGAACTTGCGAAGCCCTGCTTCGATGCGTGCGGCGTATCGCAGCGAGTCGGCTTGCGCACCGCCCGCCAGTAGCGACGGCGTCACCGTGTACGCAGTCTCGTAATCGGCAACGAGCGCGTCGATGTCGGATTCCGGAACGGCGTCGACGACGGCGACGAGGTCGTTGACGCCGTAGGTGTTGACCGACATCCCGAGCCGCAGCTGTGCCTCGACCTTGTCGCCTTCAGTGACAGCCACGTCGCGCATGTTGTCGCCGAATCTGGCGAGTCGCATGTCGTGCGCGGCCTGCCATCCGATGGCGGCCCTGGCCCAGTCGGCGATGCGGGTCACTGCGTGGGTATCCGACCAGTGGCCGACGACCGTCTTGCGTCGCAGCCTCATCCGCGTCTCGATGAACCCGAACTCGCGGTCGCCGTGGGCGGCCTGGTTCAGGTTCATGAAGTCCATGTCAATCTCAGCCCACGGCAGCGCCATGTTGGTCTGCGTGTGGAAGTGCAGCAACGGCTTGCGCAGCGCATCGAGGCCGGCGATCCAGGCCTTCGCCGGCGAGAAGGTGTGCATCCAGGTGATGACGCCCACGCATCGGGGATCGTCCGTCGCGGCGACGCACGCCTGGCGGATCGCCTCAGCGCTGGTCAGTACCGGCTTCCAGACGATCGGCAGCGGGATGAGACCCGACTTGTCGAGGCCGGCCGCGATTTGCTGCGAGTGCGCGGCGACCTCCGCCAGCGTCTCTTCGCCGTACAGGTCCTGGCTCCCCGTCAGGAACCACAACTCGCCCTGCTGCCTAGGCATATCCAACCCTTCGGGGCATCTTCGACCGTCAAAAAAACAGAACATGAGAGCGTTAACATATATCCTGGAGCCGCTTACGCCTACGGGTGGGCCCCGCCGGGTTAAA
>DATCFU010000205.1:0-6248 GCA_036509315.1 Acidothermaceae bacterium | reverse complement strand
CAACAAGGCTGCCGCCAGGTCGGCTCCGGCGAGTGGGTGTTGGCGGATCGTTTCCCATTCGGCGGGGGACAGTTTCGCGGGCTTGTTCAGGGTGGTCTTAGGGACGCGGAGTTTGCCGATGTCGTGCAGCAGCGCTGCCCAGCGCAGCCGGTCCACAGCAGCAGGGGGCAACCGCATTTCGGCGGCGATCAGGTCGGTGTAGACGCGGACGCGTTCGGAGTGCCCGCGGGTGTGCCGGTCGTGGGCCCGCAATGAGCCGACCAGCGCCAGGATCTGCTCGGCCGCCTCAGCCAAGCCGTTGCGCTGGTCGAGCTTGTTCGCCTGCTCGGTCAACGCCTGCAGTTGCCGCACATCGCCTGCTCGGCGGGCAACCTTGAACCGGGTTGGGGCGCGGCCGGGAAACAACACGGCCATATCCAGCAGGGCGGCGAGTGGCGCGAGGCGGCGGGTGGCCCGGTCCATCAGCCACATCGCGGCCAGGGAACCGGCCAAGATCGCCGCCCACCAGCCAACCCGAACACCGGCACCACTATGGGGACCTGGGGAAGGAAGGACGCGGCTGAGCACCGCCATCGCGAACACCGACGCGACGATCGGCCCACCGACGATCGCGGTGCGCAGTCCCATGGCAGCTGCGCGGCGGCGATCCCAGCGCTCCTCACCGCGCCGATCGACCCCGATGCCGCTCGCCGTCGCGTCGAGCGCCGAGCGGTCCTTGTAACTCTTACGCCGTGGCCGATCCGGTTCCATCGCCCCGCCAAGACACTGCCGAAAGGAAGCTGTCACCTGCCTAATCGGCACCCGCAGGCGCGACCTGCACGCTCCAAACGGGCCGACCACCGCGGCAAATGGGCGACCCGGAGCAGGTCGGTTTCGGGTAGCGAACCTCCCGCCGTGCGCCTGATTGCGTCATTTGCGTCGCTGTCCTACTATCCCTGCCGGGTTCCTCGCGGAACCCAGGCACGTGTACCTCCAGACCCAGGGTTCACGAGCACCAGGAGACCAGCCATGGCTGTTGACACTCCACCCTCGGCGTCGCTGCCGTTCCAGCAATGGCAGCGCGCCGTTGCGGAACTGCGGTCCGCGGAAGCCCGCGGCGCGCCACACGCCGAAATCCTGCGGCTGTCCGCAGAAGTCATCCGCACCCGCAACGCGATGACCGTCGACCGGCTACAAGCAGGCTGGCAACCCCCGGACGACATCCTGAAGCACCTCGTTGTCGACGACCAGCTGCTACGCGAACGCGACGACACCGCGGCCAGCCCTAACTCGCGGCCATCAACGGCCGATGTCCCGACAAAGCCGCACCAGCGACCGCAAGCCGAAGACGCCAGTCCGTAGCGCTTCGCGTCGAGACGAGCGGCGCCACAGTCGGGCACTCGACAACGTGCTCCGTCGCTGCGCCGTTGGCGAAGGCTCGGGCCCCGATTTCTTCTACGCCCGGCGGCTACCCCATGGCTCGCTGAGCACGTTCTCGGCGATAAGTACGTGGCGCGCAGGGCGTCGGGAACGGGTCGAAGAACGGTCTGGCCGGGGGTTTGTGACCTGCTGGACACGACGCTCTCGACAACGAACCCGTGGCGCGGCAGCGGCGCGTGGTGAGAGACGACAAAACCCCCGCCGTGACAACACGCCGTAGCGAGCCGCCAAACACACGGTCCGAAGCGCAGTCAGAGCGCATCAACACCCGTGCGGGCGACAACCAGATCTGCCGCGACTACGGTCCCCGGCCGAGCCAGCGGGTTCGGCGTGCGATGCCGGAAAAGCCGTTAGGTCGCCCGTCCGGATCCAGGGGCTTGAGTCGGCGTGGCGTTCAGGAGTGCGGTGTCGAAGGTCACCTGGCTGGTGACCTTCGGCTCTGCGGTCAGGTCGTGGCGGGCGCCGAGACTGGATCGGTCATCGCGTTGCGTTTGTGGGCGCGGGAGCTGGCCGTGATATGGGTGCGGGAGTGGCCCGCCGGTTGGTGCCGGCGCGACCGTGAAGTGGGATGAGGGTTGGTGTTCGTCGAGGCGCAATCACCATTGCCGCTGCCGTTTAGCGCCGTTCACGCGGCGCTAGACGCGGCCCTGGCTGATGGTGGCCTGACCGAGGAGTCCAGGCGCGCCGCCGAGGAAGGTGCGTCGTTTCTGATGCGGGTGGGTCCCGGCGGGTCGCGCGGGTTCGCCAAACAGGTGCTGGTCGAGGTGTTGCCGTTCGACTACGTGGGGCGGAAGGTGGTGGTTCCGCTGCGCTGGCAGCCGACCGGACCGGCTGGTCGGTTGTTCCCTTCGCTGGAAGCAAACCTCACGATTTCTGAAGTTGACGCCAGCGGCAGCCTGGTCTCGATCGTCGCGTCGTATGAGCCCCCGTTGGACGCGGTCGGTGCCGGTCTTGACCGCATGTTGTTGTCGCGAGCTGCCGGTGCCACCTTGACCGCGTTGCTGCGCGAGATCGTCACGAAACTGAATACCACCGCACGGCTCCTCGCCCCTGCGGCTCGCGGTCTAGGCGTCGCGACCGACGCTGAGGCGTCGCCTGCGTCGCGCGTGCCGATCGTCGATGAACAGCGCGTCGGAACTCGATAAGACCGCGACGGCATACACCCATCATCGCCTCGTCATGGCGATTGTCGGGCTCGGCCAGTTGACGGGATTCCGTGCGCGTCGAAACGCGCTCATCTGGCCGCGTGGCGTGCACATTGCGGGATGTGCCGCTGTGCCTGGTGACCGTACGGCTGAGGATCGTGCGAGGACGCCTGAGCGAACTAGCGCAGCGTTGCTGCCAGCGCATTGGCGGGTTCCGGCGCCTTCAGCGAGCGTGAACGGTCGGCGACAAGATCAAAGGATGGCGGCGCTGCGTTCTTCCTGCCGCTGATTCGATGGCTCGCCAATCACGACAATGACGGGTGGTGCTCGGCGTCGGTGTTGTTGTTGTCGGCGTCGGCGCGGTCGGGCTCGATATGCACCAACCCGCGCTTACTCGCGTCGGTCAAACTGCCTAGGGCGGGGCTCGTGATGGTGCGGCGGGATTTGCGGTTGCGCGCAGGGTTATTCGGTGGCGGCGCTGGCGATGATGTCGCGGGCTGTTGCTCCTGGGGTGGTTGCGGCGGCGAGAGCGTGCTGGATCAGTGGCGCGTCGGTGTCGAGTGCGTCTCGGGTTCCGAGGCAGCCGATGGCTGCCGGCAGTGCGTGTTGTGGCCATGGCTTGGCGAGGCAGCTGATCGCGGGGTCGAGATCTCCGCGGTCGACTGCCAGACCACCGGCCCTGATTTTGGCGAGTTCGATCTCGAGCTCTGCGTGAGTCTGAGGTAGCCGACCGGGGTAGCCGGCGGCAGTTTCGACGGTGGGGCTGGTGAATAGTGCCGCTGCTGAAGTGCCGGTCATGGTCGCGATGATTGCGCTGGCGCCGGGAAATGGTTCTTTGGGCAGCACCGCGTGCAGGCGTTCAGGATGGAGTTGGGCCGCGATTGCCCGGCCGCCTGCGGTTGCGTGCAGCGGAGCGCGGACCGCAAGGCTCGCGGGCACTGCGGGTTCGCGTCCGGCGGCTGCCGCAATCAGCACGGACTCGGTGCCGATCAGAGCGTAGGCGTGCGTGAGCAGCCCAGTGACTCCCGCGACGGCGTGCACGAGGGCGGCGGCGCGTGCGATGACGTCGGCGGTCGGTCCGTTGTGGCCCAGCAGGGTGCAGCGAGGCCCGATGGCGACCTTGCCGTCGATGCGCGTCAGCCACCCCGCGGGCTCGCATGCGGCGACAGTGCGCGAGATCACGGTGAGATCGAGGCCGCTGCGCCGCGCTAGCTCGGTGACGCTCAGGGGCCCCAGCACATCGAGCACCTCGAACAGTGCCAACCGGTTCAGCAACGTCTTGGACACGCTCCGGGTCGACCTCCCCTCAGCTGCGATTCATGTGGCACACTACTCGCGACAATCGCATGATCGGTTGCTATTTTAGCAAGTCCGCCGTGTCACAGGAGATAGCCATGGGACATGTGTTTGCGCGCACGCCCAGCGCTAGCACTCGGCGTCGCCTCGCGGTGTGCGCCACGGCAGCCATAGCCGCTGCCTCCGTGGCGGGTTGCGGTCCCACCCATCACGCCGCCTCCGCACCGCCGGCCTCGGCCGCAAGCTCATCGCAGGCACAGACGGCAACCGGCACGCCGTCCGGTAGTACCACCGCACCGGCAGCAAACTCCGGTGGCGGCGGTGGCGGGTCGCGTCCGTCATGCCCCAGTGCGTCGGCCGTCAGCTCCGTCGTCGGCGCCACCTACACAGGCCCGCAGTCACAAGCCGGCGCCGGCGCCGGAACAACGGTGTGCAACTACCTTGCCGGTGGCACGACCGCCCTCACACTCACCTACTACCCGGCCGGCACACCACTCACGACCCTGACCGCGGGCGCGGGCGCGACCTCGCCGATCAGCGCCGACGGCAAGGAAGCGACAAACACGAGCGGCCAAATCGACTACGTCTCACGGGCCTCGCAACCCAGCGTAATCGTCGACGACCATGCCGACGCTCAGGGCGAAGCACCCACAACGCTGACCCAGCTACTCAGACTCGGATAGCCACGGAAGAGGTCAGCCGCACGGCGGACTCTCCGTCGGCCGGATTAGGACGAAGCCGTGCGACCTCGACGATGACCACAGCGCGAAGCTGTTGACTCAGGCCGGGGACAGGCTCTCGCTTGTTGCCGATATGGGCAATTAGTCGGGTTTAAGAGCGCTGTGTGATGGTATGGTGACTCTTGGTAGTCCGTCTAGACCATCTGCGGTCCTTCCTGGCCGTTGGCGGTGGCATGGACGACGACAAGTTGTCTGCGGTGCTGAGCGAGTTCGCGCGGACGTTGGCCACTGATTTCCCGATTCAGGGCATCCTCGATCATTTGGTGAAGCGGATCGTCGACGTGCTGCCGATTTCAGCTGCGGGTGTCACGTTGATCTCCGCCGGGTCGGCGCCGCATTACATCGCGGCCTCCGATGAGTCGGCGCTGCGGTTCGAGCGACTACAGACCGATGTCGGGCAGGGTCCGTGTCTGTTGGCGTATGCGTCTGGGGAGGCAGTTTCTGTCCCGGACTTGGCGAAGGACGCTCGGTTTCCGATATTCGGGCCGGCCGCGCTGAAGGCTGGCTTGGTCGCGGTGTTCACCTTTCCGCTGCGCCATGGGGAGGGTCGGCTGGGTGCTTTGGACCTCTACCGAGAGACCGCGGGGGCGCTGAAGCCCCACGATATGGCAGCTGCGCAGACGCTTGCCGATGTCGCGACCGCGTATCTGCTGAACGCGCAGGCGCGAGAGGAGGCACGCGCGACCTCTGACCGTTTCGAGCACAGTGCGTTGCACGATGCGCTGACCGGCCTACCGAACCGCGCGCTGTTGCATGAGCGGCTCGACCATGCGGCGTTGCGCGCGTCGCGTTCGCATACTGCGGCGGCGGTGTTGTTCGCGGATCTGGATCATTTCAAGCTGGTCAACGACGACCATGGTCATCACGTCGGGGATGAGTTGCTGGTCGCCGTCGCGCAACGGCTGTCGGCCTTGGTCCGACCCGGTGACACCCTCGCGCGATTCGCGGGGGACGAGTTCGTATTTTTGTGCGAGGACTTGACCAGCGCCGAGGATGTGGACGCACTCGGTAAGCGGGTTGAGGATGCATTCACTGATGGTTTTGCTTTGTCTGTTGGGCCGGTTGCGGTCACGGCAAGCGTGGGTGTCGCGTACGCCGGGCCTGGTGAAGAGATCTCCGATCAGCTGCTGATTAAGGCAGATACGGCGATGTACCAATCGAAACGTAACGACTGCAGCGCACATCAGGTCATCGATCTGCGTGAGGCGATGCGGCACGACGACCGCACCACATTGGAAGCCGACCTTAGTGCCGCCTTTCTTGGCAAGAAGTTCGACGTTGCCTACCAACCGATTCTGCGTTGTGCCGACCGAAACATCGTGGGAGTGGAGGCGCTCTTGCGTTGGACGGACCCGACGCGTGGCGCCGTATCGCCATTGACGATGGTTGCCATCGCGGAGCAGACCGGACTCATCGTGCAGATCGGTGCGTGGATCCTTGAGCGGGCCTGCCAGGATCGAGGTCGTTGGTTGCGCCTCGGCATGGCCCTCGATGTGGCGGTCAACGTTTCAGCCCGTCAGCTGATGAGTTGGACGTTCCCTTCCACGGTCGCTGGGATCCTCAAACGCACCGGGATGGACCCTGCGGCGCTGGTGCTGGAAATCACCGAGAATGTGTTCATCGACGACATCGAACGCGCGATGACGGT
>DATCFU010000204.1:0-3948 GCA_036509315.1 Acidothermaceae bacterium | reverse complement strand
CACCGGTTCAACTGAGGTCGGTCGTGCGATTGCGAAAACCCTTGCTGGCACGAGAAAGCGGCTCAGTCTTGAGCTCGGCGGCAAGGCCGCCAACATCGTGTTCGACGACGCCCCGATCGACGAAGCGGTCGAGGGCATCGTCGGCGGGATCTTCTTCAACCAGGGCCACGTGTGCTGCGCCGGTTCGCGGTTGCTCGTTCAAGAGTCGGTTGCCGACGAGGTGCTCGACCGGTTGCGCCGCCGGATGTCGACGCTGCGTCTCGGTGACCCGCTCGACAAGAACACCGATGTCGGAGCGATCAACTCATACGAACAACTCGCGCGCATTCGCGAGCTCTCCGACATCGGCGAGGCAGAAGGTGCCGAGCGATGGTCGCCAGCCTGTGAGCTGCCCGAACGCGGCTTCTGGTTCCCGCCGACCATCTTCACCGGCGTCACCCAAGCGCATCGCATCGCCCGCGAGGAGATCTTCGGACCGGTGCTGTCCGTCCTCACGTTCCGCACGCCCGACGAAGCAATCGAAAAGGCGAACAACACGCCGTATGGTTTGTCGGCCGGAGTCTGGACCGACAAGGGCAGCCGGATCCTCTGGATGGCCGACCGCTTGCGCGCCGGCGTCGTGTGGGCGAACACCTTCAACAAGTTCGACCCGTCCTCGCCGTTCGGCGGCTATAAGGAGTCGGGGTACGGTCGCGAAGGCGGCCGCCACGGGCTTGAGGCCTATCTCGCGAAGGGCAAGTAACGCGATGCGAGCCAAGAAGACCGAGGACGACCGGATCGGCGTCCGAAAGACCTACAAGCTCTACATCGGCGGCGCATTCCCGCGCAGCGAGTCGGGACGCAGCTACCCCGTCACGAATCACGACGGCGACTTCGCGGCGAACGCCGCCCTCGCGTCACGCAAGGACGCGCGCGACGCAGTCGTCGCGGCCCGCGCCGCGTTCGGAGGATGGTCGCGCGCGACCGCTTACAACCGCGGGCAGGTGTTGTATCGAGTTGCTGAAGTCATGGAGGGCCGACGCGACCAGTTCGTCACCGAAGTGCGCGATGCCGAGGGCGGAAAGTTCGACGTGGCTGCTGCAGCTGTCGACGCCGCAATCGACCGCGTCGTCTGGTACGCGGGCTGGGCAGACAAGGTAGCTCAGGTCGTCGGTGCAGCGAACCCGGTGGCCGGACCGTTCTTCGACTTCTCTGTGCCGGAACCGACTGGCGTCGTCGCGATCGCCGCGCCGGCGACGTCCAGCCTGCTCGGCTTGGTGTCGGTTTTGTTGCCGGTAATCGCTACCGGCAACACAACCGTCGTCCTCGCGAGCGAGCTGCGACCACTAGCGGCGATCACGTTGACCGAGGTGCTCGCGACCTCCGACTTGCCCGGCGGCGTCGTCAACATGCTGACCGGCCGGGTCGCCGAGGTGGCCCCCTGGCTAGCGTCACACGCTGACGTCAACGGCCTCGACCTCACCGGAATACCGCTCGCGCTCTGGCGCGATCTCGAGATCGCAGCGGCCGACAATCTCAAGCGAGTGAGAAGGCCGGACGACGTGGAACCCGACTGGTCACGCGACCCCGGCACCGATCGGCTGACGACGTTCCTCGAGACCAAGACCGTTTGGCACCCACTCGGCGTCTAGTACTCGTGCGTCGCCCGACCCCGTTGCCACTCGTACAACAGTCGGGCTTGGCTGCGCAGGCTTACTGGGCAAACACGATCATTTCCGAGTTGAGGATGTTGATTTCTGCGGCTGGGCGAGGCGGGCCGGATCATCTGAGAACCCTGGACTGGTTGCGTACCCAACCTGATCAGAGCGTCTAGGAACTGATTCCGGCGGCAGAAGCGGCTGCATTTGCGACGGAATTGGCGACGGCGTTCGTCCCGCCGTACAGGTTCAGTGACTTGATCGATGGAGTGCCCGAGAGATACGCCTGCACTGCTGCGGGGAGCGTCGTTGAGCCGACGAGCAGCATCGGTGCGCCGAGACGGCCGTTCTCGACGTCACCGGCGAGCGCGTCGGGAAACGTCAGCCCGTTGGCCAGGCCCGCTTTGACCGGCGCAGTGAAGAACTTCTTGGCCACGGCCACGCTGGTCGCGAAGCGGTCGGCGCCCACAAGTGGTACCGCCGTAATGGGTGCTGCGCTCGCCGCCGGTCCGCCGACCGCGAACACCGGAACACCAGGGTGCGCTGCCAAGTAGTCGGCTGTCTCCGAGGGCATCGCGGCGCCGTCTGTTAGCAGCACCACTCCGCCAATATGACCCGCTGCTGCGCCGGCACTCAGGGCGTCCGCGAAGCCGCTACCGTCCGCGAGCAGGATCGCCGTGGGAGCGCCGACCGCATCCGCAATCGCTGCTGCCGTCGCATACCGGTCAGGCCCAGAAAGTCGCTGCACGTGGTAGCCGGCGGACTGAAGATCCATGAGGCGTTGGTCGCTGATCGCGTCGGTGCCACCAAGCACGGTGACCGTCTTGCCCGGGGTCAGCACTCGCTCGATTTCGATCACCGTATAGCCGAGCGTGCCGGACTGCGTTAGCAGCAGCGGCGCATTCGACTTCACCGCGAGCGCGCTACCCGCCAATGCGTCGGGGAAGTCGTCAGCGCGCGCGAGCACGACACCCTGGGCCGACTCCACGGCCGGATACTCGCTGTCGGCAATCGCGTTCGCGGTCCCGAATCGGTCGACCCCGGACAGGCGGGTGAGGGCGGCGGTCGGCACAGGGACGTCGGGCAACCCCTTGACGACCGCCCTCGCGATGCCCGCTCTCCCCGGAGTTTGTCCCGACTCGGTGAACCACAGGTTGCCGTCCGGACCGACGGTGATCTCCTGCGGACCAGCGCCTGCGGATATCCCGGCTTGATATTGCGCGACGTCGCCCGTTGTCGTGACGCGCGCGATCTTGTTCGACGTTTCGGTAATCCACAGCGCACCGTCAGGACCGGTGATGATGCCGACAAGCCCGCCATAAATACCCGTTCCAGTCGGAAAGGACGTCACGACGCCTTGCGTCGTGATGCGCTCTACGTGGTTCCCGGACGCCCACAAAGCGCCGTCGGGGCCAGCAGTGATGCGAGCCCCGCTTTCCCCCGGCGTCGGAAAAGTCGTGACGACACCTCCGGGGGTGACGCGCCCGACGTTTCCGGATCCGAGGTACCACACGTTTCCGTCGGAGCCGGTGGCGATGCCCAGAGAACCGGACGCTAGAGGCGCGGGAAACTCCGTCACCACTCCAGTCGGCGTAATCCGGCCGATGTAGGGACTGCTGATCTCGGTGAACCACAGATTGTCGTCGGCGCCCGAAGTAATCGCGTAGGTGCCGGCGCTGATGCCTGCAGTAAAGATCGTGACGACGCCCGCGGGAGTGATCCGACCGACGGCATCCATGGCCGTGAGGGTGAACCACAAGTTCTTGTCGGGGCCAACTGTGAGCCCCGCAGCGATCGCGCCCGGTGGCAATCCCGTCGAGAACGTCTGGATGGCGGCCGTTGCTGGGTTGATTCGGCCGACGCCGCTCAGGTCGGTGAACCACACATTGCCGTCAGGGCCGCTGACGATCTGGTCAGGGTGCGCGCCAGCGGGCAACCCCGCCCGATACTCGGTGATGGTCACGGTCTGCGCCGCAGCTGCCGACGATTCAAGCGCACCGATACTCGGGACGGCGATGGCCGCGACGGCAACGGACAGCGCAGTCAATACCCGAAAGACTCTCGATCCCCCGTCAGTCACAGGTGTCAACGTAGCCACAGGCACCCCACGCGTCCACTGGTGCCGCCCGGGCTGAGCGGATGTTCATCACCAACGACGCCCTGGCAGGCACGCTTACTTCGGTCAAAACAAGTGCGCCGCCATATTGCAGCGCTCGTCAGGGTTTCGACTGACTCGGAACATCCGCCGGCGATTACGCGCGCCCGAAATTGTCGGAGAGCGCTCACTAGGCGTCGCTCGTTCGTCTCCGCT
>DATCFU010000203.1:0-5380 GCA_036509315.1 Acidothermaceae bacterium | reverse complement strand
GGCGCAAGCACACCGTCGATCCCCTGCAGTTGCAGCCCGGTGACCTCGTCGTGCACGAAGCGCACGGGGTGGGCCGTTTCATCGAAATGGTGCAGCGCACGGTTGCCGGAGCGACGCGCGAATACCTGGTGCTCGAGTACGCCCCGAGCAAGCGCGGCCAGCCTGGTGATCGCCTATACGCACCGACTGATGCGCTCGACCAAGTCACCCGCTACGTCAGTGGCGAGAACCCGACCCTCGACCGGATGGGTGGCTCCGATTGGGCCAAGCGCAAGGGCCGCGCGCGCAAAGCAGTGAAGGAGATCGCGGCCGAACTCATCCGCCTGTACAGCGCGCGCACTGCAGCTCCGGGTTATGCGTTCGGGCCGGATACGCCGTGGCAGCGCGAGCTCGAAGAGGCATTCCCGTACGTCGAGACCCCTGACCAGCTGCGCACGATCGATGAAGTCAAGGCCGACATGGAGCTGCCGGTTCCGATGGACCGCTTGATTTGCGGCGACGTCGGTTACGGCAAGACCGAGATCGCCGTTCGCGCCGCGTTCAAGGCCGTGCAGGACGGCAAGCAGGTGGCCGTCCTGTGTCCGACGACGCTGCTCGTACAGCAGCATTTCGCCACGTTCTCGGAACGATTCGCGAACTTCCCGGTCGTGGTGCGTCCGGTCAGCAGGTTCAACTCGGCGAAAGAGGAAGAAGCGATCATCGACGGCGTTGCCGATGGCAGCGTTGACGTGGTGATCGGCACGCACCGGCTGATAGCTGGAAGCACGCGCTTCAAGAATCTCGGCCTGGTCGTGATCGATGAGGAGCAGCGGTTCGGCGTCGAACACAAGGAACGACTGAAGCAACTCCGAACCAACGTTGACGTGCTGGCCATGTCGGCGACTCCGATTCCGCGCACACTTGAGATGGCCATCACCGGGATCCGGGAGATGTCGGTCATCCAGACCCCGCCCGAGGAACGGCATCCGGTTCTGACGTTCGTCGGAGGGTATGAAGATCGTCAGGTCAGTGCCGCGATTCATCGCGAACTGCTGCGCGAGGGCCAGGTCTTCTACGTGCACAACCGGGTCGAGTCGATCGATCGTGCGGCGGCGCGATTGCGCGAGTTGGTACCCGAGGCCAGGATCGCGGTGGCGCATGGGCAGATGAATGAGGACGTTCTCGAGCAGGTCATGATCGGCTTCTGGGAACGCAGCTACGACGTGCTTGTCTGCACCACGATCGTCGAATCGGGACTCGACATTCCGAACGCGAACACGCTGGTGCTCGAGCGTGCCGACCTGCTTGGGCTCTCGCAATTGCACCAACTCCGGGGGCGGGTGGGCCGCGGTCGCGAACGGGCATACGCCTACTTCCTGTACCCCGTCGAACGGCCGCTGACAGAGACGGCGCACGACCGGCTCGCGACGATCGCGCAGAACTCCGATCTCGGTGCGGGCATCGCGATCGCCATGAAAGACCTGGAGATCCGCGGCGCAGGGAACTTGCTCGGCGGCGAGCAGTCGGGACACATCGCGGCGGTCGGTTTCGATCTGTACGTAAGGCTGGTAGGCGAGGCCGTTGCGGATTTCAAGGGCGATCACAGCCACGAGCTCGCCGAGGTCCGCATCGATCTGCCCGTCGACGCGCACATCCCGCACGACTACATCGACCGCGAGCGGTTGCGGCTCGCGGCCTACCGGGAAATGGCGGAGGCGACGAGCCATGAAGACCTGGAGGCAGTGCGCGCCGAACTGGCCGACCGGTACGGCCCGCTGCCTGAACCGGTGACCAACCTGCTGGAGGTCGCCGCGCTGCGGGTCGACTTGAGGCCGTACGGCATCACCGAAGTTGTGCTGCTCGGGCCCCAGATCCGGTTCGCGCCCGTCAGCTTGCCGGAGTCAGCCACGCTCCGACTGCTGCGACTTTTCCCGAACAGCATCGTGAAGGCACCTCTACACACGATCCTGGTACCACGGCCCACCGATGCACCAGGGAGGTCCGCGGGCCAGCCGCTGCGCGACGTCCCGCTCTTGCAGTGGGTGCGAACGCTTGTGCGCGAGATCCTGCCGGCGGCCAAACCGGCGGTCTGAGGTACTGCCTGGGTTGTCGAGGAGACATGCGTGGCGAACGAGCAGGTCGTCGACCCGGTGGAACCTCGCGTCCGCCATCCCCGTCGGCGCTGGCTGTGGATTGGACTCGCCCTCGTCGTCGTTGTGTTGGGCTGGGACGGGTTCCGGGCGGCGCAGATCGCGTCAGCGCTCGAACTGGCGGACGCCGACGTCACGCAACTGCGCGCCGACGTCGATGCCAGCGATTGGGCTGCGCTTCAAGACGACGCGCATCATCTAGGCAAAGACTCACACGCAGCCGCAGCGGCGACCCATGATCCGCTCTGGGTTCTGACGACCCATGTGCCCTGGCTGGGCACCAACCCGCGCGAAGTATCGGTCGTAGCCCGGTCGTTGCAGATCGTGGCGCGCAACGGTGTCGACCCGCTCGTCAGTTCGCACAGTTTGAGTGTGGTGCAAGCCCACGAGGCCGGGCTTGGCACGCTCATGGGCGCGCTGCAAAGCGACGCCGCGACCATCTCAGGTGCAGTGGCGGCGGTCGATCAGGCCAATGCGAACGCGCAGTCCCTTCGTACCAAAGGTTTGCTGCCGTTCGTCAGGCGGCGCGTCGTCGCAGCTCAAGGCAAACTCGCGCGAGCAAGTGAGCAGATCCACAATGCCGGCCGGCTCGCCATCGCGGCCCCTGCGCTGCTCGGTCAAACCCGGCCGCAGACAGTCCTGTTGCTGTTCCAGACACCGGCGGAGCCTCGGGGCACCGGCGGGTTGGTCGGGGCATGGGGTGAGTTGCACATCGACAAGGGCGCGGTGTCGCTCGTCGACTTCGGCGCGAACGACGGCTTGCCGCCGCTGCCGTCATTGCCGGTCGGTGTCAATCCGCAGATCGCCGCGGACTACGGGCCTGACATCCAATTGCCGCAGAACTTCAATCTGTCCGCGTCTTTTCCTGACGCTGCGCAGATGTTTGCGGCCTCGTGGACCGCGGGCCCCGGCAAGGGCGTTCGTCCCGACGCGGTGTTGTCGATCGACCCAGTCGCGCTAGGTAATCTGCTCGGGGTTATCGGCTCGGTTCAGGCTGATGGGACCGAACTCACCTCAGAAAATGCCGCAGATGTGCTGCTTCGCAAGGAGTACTACACCTACACGAGCGTCGATCAGGCGCCGCGAGTCGCCTTCCTCGGCACGGTCACGAAGGCCGTCTTCGAACGCGTCACGAGCAAGGGGTATTCGGTCGCCGCAGTTGCTCGCAACCTTGCCTCAAGTGCGGGCGAAGGCAGGCTGCTCGTCTGGAGCGCCGACCCGAGCGCTGAGCAACAGTGGCAGGGGCTCGGCATGGCCGGCGTTCTTGGTACGCCGACACCGGGCAGCGTCCGGGTGGCACTGAACAGCCTCGATGGCTCGAAGCTGGGTGCGTATCTGGCGATGACCACGACTGTGGCTGACTGCAAGGCGCCGGGACCGCTACTCACCATGACCTTCACTAGCCAAGCGCCCGCCTCCATACCTCCCTATGCCGGATCGCACCTCGCCGGCCTCGACGCCACCACCATGCGCCTGTCGTACTCGGTGTACCTGTCGCCCGCCTGGGGTCTCGAAGCCGTCACCGTCGCCGGCAAACCGATCCACTTCTCGGCGGACACCGAATCGGGCTGGCGGCTCATAAGGGGAACGGTCGACATCGCGCGGGCCACGACGGTTGTGGTCGAGGTGCAGCTCGTCGCTGGCCACGGCGCCAGCGAGCTCACCGAGCTTTCGGTCCAGCCGCAGGCCATTCCGGTGACCACCGGCATCACCCCTACGGCGCCGACTGGCTCCGGACGGTGTTCGCAGTGAGCCGTACGGCTGATTGCTGGTGTTTGCCGTTGCTCGCCAGCCCAGCAAGCGGGAGAATGCGGGAAGGACGGCTCAACGCGGCTGTCTGGTTCTCCGCACCGTGCGTTGGGAAGCACGTGTGTGCTGAGAAGTACTCTGAGGTTCGTGGGGGTAAGGCAATGAATAGGGGAATACGCGCGTGTGTCTTGGCTGGCGTGGCTGGCGTCACGGTGGTGGTCGGATCCGGCGTCGCATTTGCTGATGAGCCGGTCTATCCGCCGGTGCCGCCGCCGGCTCCCGTCGTCCAGGTTCTCGGCGAAACCGTCGCCCAGCCCGTGCCCGCGGCCGTCGCTCCAGTGGTCGTAGTCAAGCCGCAGGCGACCCTGCCCTTCACGGGTCTCGACACCATCGCTCTCGCCGGCGTTGGTGCGGTGCTCGTGGTTGGTGGCTCGGCACTGGCTTTCGCGTCGCGCAAGCGCCGCAGCGATTCGATCTGATCTTCGCGAAGGCGCGCCCGACCGGTCACCGGTGGGGCGCGCCTTCGTTTGTGAGCTGACCCTGATGTCGTCCCGATCAGCACCCCCCGCGAGAATGGACGTCGGGCCGACCCCGAACAGCCCGCGCGAGTGCAGAAGGGACGCCGGTGAGACGCTACAAGTTCGCTATCGGCGTTCCTGCGTTGGCCGTGTTGGCGCTGGCCGTCGCGGCCTGCAGCCCACAACACCCCGGCGCCGCCGCTACCGTCGGTAACACCCGCATCTCCGTGACCGCGCTCAACACCGCGGCCGCCGTCACTGCGCAGACCCCCGATGCGACGACCGGTCAGCTGCCCGACCGCACGACCGCAGTCGAGACGAGCCTGACGCAGATCATTCGCAATGACCTGATCGCCGACGCCGCGAAGGCGAAGGGCGTCACGGTCACCGAGGCCGAGATCCAGTCGCTGCTTCAGCAGGAGCGCCAGACCAACGGCAGCGACGAGGCGACCGCGAAAGCGAACGGGATCCCGTTCGCCGGACTGCACACGGCGGTTTACCAGGCGCTGCTGCTCAACAAGCTGATCACCGCGCTCGCCCCCGGCCAGACGGACCAAACTGCGCAGTCCGCCGCGCTCACTACTTACCTCGGCAAGATCGCCACCCAAGAAGGCGTCAGCGTGAATCCACGCTACGGCGCTTGGCAGCCGAAGCAGTTCCAAGTGGTCGCGAGTGACGCGTTCAGCTCGCCTGTACCGCCCGCGGCTGCTACCGGCTGAGCAAGGCAAGACGACAAGCGTGACGGGACGGCGGGGAGAGCGGCTTCTCGATCTCGTCGAGGTCATGGACCGGTTGCGCTCACCCGGCGGGTGTCCGTGGGACGCCGAGCAGACCCACGCCAGCCTCGTGAAGTACCTGCTCGAAGAGGCCTACGAAACGGCTGAAGCGATCGAGGACGGCGACGACGCGGCGCTGCGCGAGGAGCTCGGCGACGTGCTCCTGCAGGTCGTCTTTCATGCGCGCATCGCGCAGGACGAGCAGGGC
>DATCFU010000202.1:0-3988 GCA_036509315.1 Acidothermaceae bacterium | reverse complement strand
AATCACTGCGTGCCCAGCTGCATCGACGGGATTCCAGAATGTCGTCGCGTGTGCCTGTGTCTGCACGGTGAAGCGCGGCTGCTGCGCTCGACCCGTGTGGTTCGTCACCTGAACCGTTGCTTGGTCGATGGTGCCGAGTTGCCCGGTCGACTGCGTGTCGACGATCCGAATCGACAAGGGTGCGGGCGTGCTGACGGCTGCGACCGTGAGGCCCAAGGTCACGACGCCACCCGTGACGAGACCAAGACCGATCCACCGCTGAAAGCTATGCCGAACCCGCCACCCGACAGGCGGCGAGCTTGCCGTGACTCCGGCAACGATGGCCGCAGGAACGAGCATGAAGAGGTACGACCCGAACGAGCGCGTCGGCAGGAAGAACGTCACGCCGATCAGCGGAACCCATGCCCGCTTGAGCGCGGCGTACCGGTATCGAAAAGCCAACAGTGCCAAGGCGAAACAGGCGACACCCGCGCCGGTGTAGAGAGCGAGTCGACCACCGCCGAGGTGGTCGAAGATGGTCAGGTCGACAAGCCCTTGCCCGTCGGGAATCGTCGGCTGCACGAGCGGAAGGATCGTTCCACGGGCCCACGCAGCAGGGTTCGCGACGATGAACGGCGCGTTGAGAAGAAGGAATGTGCCAAGTGCGGTCGCCGCATAGCGGGCAACAACTCGCGCGCCGTCCGTGCCATTTTCGCGGTGCTCGATCCACAACCCGATCAAGAGAAACGGTGCAAGGAACCACGGTGTCTGCTTGACGCTGCACGCGACGCCGAGCGCAATCGGGCCGATCCACCTCGCAACCGAATCTTCGAGGTGGACGCCGTAGCGGTCCCATCGGTACACAGCGATGAGCACGAAGGGCACGAACAGCGCGTCGGTGAGGCCGCCGATCATGAACGAGAGGTACACGTTGGCACTGAGAATCAGACCGGCGGCCCACGACGAACGCGCCGGCAGCATGCGCCACAACATCAAGCCCGACAGCCCCCAGAACGCGACGTCGACGACGTTCGCGGCCTGGGTGTGCAATCCGACGATGAGCGCGGGCAGGTAAAAGAGGAAGGACGCCGATGGATACGAAAGGTTATCGACCTCGGTGCCGTTGAGGCGGTAGGTGTGGAAGGACTGCGGAACGTGGAACTGCGTCAGCGCAGGTGCCATGGAGTGCGTGTAGGGATTCAATCCGTGCATCGCGAGGCTTGCCGCGTACTGATCGAACGCAGCTCCATCAGTACCGTAGCCGGGTTGCGTCATCCACACGGCCGCTGCGAAGAAGCCCATGCCGACGACGAGGGCGACCATCACGAGTGCTTGGCCGCGCACTCCGAGTCCGTCGCGACCGACCCACGCCCGCCAGCCGCCCCAGAGGCTGATCAGGATCAGGGCGACGCTGACCAGATTCGCGCCGGGCACCAGCGTCGACCCGTTCCACGCCTGCAGGCCGGTGAGTCCGACGAGCAAGCTGACCAACGACCAACCGATGCGCGAGGTGAGCAGCGCCTGGTCTGCGTCGTCCGGGCGCGCGTGGTGTCGTGGTCGACGCGCTGCTTCCTCAGCCAGCGCAACGCGACGGGTCTCCTCGAAGAGGAGCCTGCGCGAGGGAACGACGTCGAGCGCGCTCACGACCGTGCGTGCTTCGGGGTAAACGTTGGTGGCGGAGTGCGTCGATGCCTGACCTGCTTTGCCTGCACGCCGGCCGAGGAGTGTCGAGGAATAGTGGAATCCGGACGACGGCGGCGCAGCGCAAGCATCATTGCACCGATCGCAACGACGATCACCACGAAGACCGCGAACAAGGTCTTGCCGACGATGGAGCCGCCGGGGCTTTTGGTGAATTGCTCGCCCAAGACGGCAGTAGGAGGACTGCTACCGGACGACGAGGGGCTCGAGTCTGCGATTGCCGACGGGTTCGTACCGTTCGGTGCGAGAACGGCGAAGTCAGGGTCCGCGGACAGGCTCACGGTGACGCTTCCGTCCGTGAAAGCGGCGTCCTGCAGTGTCGCCGCTGTTGACAGGCTGGTGAACTCGACGAGCAGGTCACCCGCGCCGATTCCAGAACCGGTAATCGTCAGGCTGAGTGGGTGGACGAACAAGCCGGTGATCGGCGTGCCATTTGCGTCGTCGATGCTGATGCCCACGCCGCCGATTGCTGTGTATTCCCCGAATCCGAGTTGGGGGAGTACGGCGTTGATGCCACTCAGATCAGGTGCGGTGATGATGGCCTGAATCGGCTGGCTATACACGCCGTCCGGCACAGTCAGTTCTGCCTCGCCGCCTGGCACGTTGGCACTCACGCTGCCACCGGTCGTGCCGAACGCGTGCGTCGTCACGATGTTGCCAAAGCCACCAGGGGCCGCGCCCGGACCACCGATTCCGGGGCCATAGCCGCCGCCCGCCGCGTGAGCTTCCGAATTGCCGAACAGACTGATCGTCGCGACCACGGCGAAGATAAGCAGGACGACGCTACGCACGACGCGCACGCTGCCCCCATCCCCCACTACACGTAGGCCCGTAGGGCCTCCGGTTACATTGCCAAGCTCGAACTTCATGGTTGCGCCGCAACTGCAATCGCGCTGCCAAAGCCGAACTAGAGACCCGAATGGCCTAACCCGACGTTCGCGCTGGGGGCCAGCGAATGCGACAGCACACGGTTGATGGCCGAAACCGAAGCTGTCATCCGAAAATTCGACGGAAAGCGCAGCGAATACCCACAAGTGGGCTCCGAATGAGTGGGTGGCCCGGTAGCGTAGCTCCTCGTGACTGCTGTGGCGCAGATGACTGGCGAGCCCGGCGCTCCGGCGCGATTCAGGCACGAGGCACTGTTCTACAGCGACACCAACAACTTCCTGGGCGGTGTGCTGCCGTTCGTACGCGAAGGTCTGCGAAACGACGAAGACGTCTACGTCGTCGTCGACGAGCACACGATCGACGTCCTGCGTCGCGAGCTCGGGGTTGCCGCCGACCGCGTCGTCTTCGACGACATGGCTCGGGTAGGTGCCAACCCGGCGCGCATCATCTCGGCCTGGAAAGACTTCGTCGAGCGTCGCCGTCCTGGCGCACCAATACGCGGCGTCGGCGAGCCTATTTGGGCTTCGCGGACGCCGGCCGAACTCGTCGAATGCCAGCGTCACGAGGCCTTGCTGAATATCGCGTTCGAAACAACAGAGGAATTCTGGCTGCTCTGTCCGTACAACACGGCGACGCTCGACGCCACCGTGCTGGCTGAGGCGCGCCACACGCACCCGATCATCGCCGATGCGGACGCCTCGCACTCGAGCCCAACCTTCGGAACGTCTCGACTGTCGGCCCGACGATTCGAGGATCCGCTAGCAGAGCCAGCGGACGTTCCCCACGTCTTGGTGTTCGCAGGTGCGCAGATCAAGGCCGTACGCACATTTGCGCGTGGCGTGGCAGTCGGTTACGGGCTGCCTGCGGAACGCACGACCGACCTCGTTCTGTCGGTGAATGAGATCGCCACTAACAGCATCAGATACGGCGGCGGAGCTGGTGTTCTTCGGATGTGGGCGGACAACGGTTCATTAGTCTGCGAGATCGCCGACTCGGGCGTTATCGATCAGCCGCTGCTCGGCCGGCTACGCCCCAAGCTGGATCAGGAGGGCGGGCACGGCCTATGGCTCGCCACCCAGCTGTGCGATTTGATTCAGATCCGCACGTACGACACGGGCAGCGTCGTCCGTTTGCACATGTTCTTGCAGTAGCCGCCGCCCGACCACCAGCGCCTACGTCTTCTTCTTCTTGCCGATCGACGGGAAGCGCTTCTTCACCGCCGCACGCACCGTCTTCTTCTCGGCTGGCGTTCCGTTCTCTGCAACTCGTGCGAGCGCGTTGCGGGCATGAGCCTTGTCAGGGATGGGGTACTTGCGCTTGCCCGGAAGTGCGAATGACTTCGTGCTCAGCTTCTTGCGTTCCTTGGTGCTGCTCAGATCCTTCGCCATCTCACGCACCTTCCTCCGTGCTGACCGAGCGC
>DATCFU010000201.1:0-4171 GCA_036509315.1 Acidothermaceae bacterium | reverse complement strand
CCGATGAAGAGCGCAAGCGCGAGGTCCTTCAACGATCCGGCACCGAGCAAACCGGCGCCAACGAAGAGCAGCGAGGCCACGGGCAGCAGCGCGATGATGGATGTGTTGATGGACCGGACCAACGTCTGGTTGACCGCCAGGTTGGCTGCCTGGGCGTAGGTGTAGCGACTGCCGCCCGCGATGGGCCCGGTATTTTCTCGAACCTTGTCGAAGACCACGACGGTGTCGTACAGCGAGTATCCAAGGATCGTCAGCAGACCGATGACAGTCGACGGCGATACGTCGAACCCGACGAGCGCATAGATGCCGACCGTGATGATGAGGTCGTGGATGAGCGCAACAATTGCCGCGGCGGCCATCTTCCATTCGTAGCGCAGTGACAGGTACACGACGATCGCGAGCAGGAAGATGATCAAGCTCTCGACTGCCTTGTGGGTGATCTGTGATCCCCAACTGGAACCGACCGTCTCGAGCGATACCTGCGGCGTCGTCACCTTGAAATGCGAAACGATCGCGTCGGTAACTTTAGTGATCTCGTCCTGGCTGAGCGGCTTGCTTTCCACCTGGTAGTTGGCGCCGCCGACTCCGACATTGGAGAGGCGTTGCACGACGGGCGACTTGACGCCCGCCGCAGAAGTGACGTCACTAACCTGGCTGACCGTGTAGCCCTTGTCGGGGAAGGTGAACTGAGTGCCGCCTTTGAACTCAATGCTGAGGCTGAGCCCACGTGTGGCGAGCCCCACGAGGCCAATGACCATGACGACGGTCGACAGGAGCACCCAGCGCCGCCACTTGCCAACGAACTCATACGACGCTTGCCCGGTGTAGAGCTGGTGGCCAATCGTGCCGAGGCGGCTCATGTCAGACCTTCCTGGCCGGCGTGACACGCCGCGCGGTCGACGTTGCTGGTCTGAGGCGCTCGACACCTAGTCGCGCCGCGTCCAGACCTGACAAGGGGTGTCCGTCACCGAAGAACTTCGTCTTCGCCAGCGCTGTCAGTAGCGGCTTCGTGAACAAAAACACGACCACCAAGTCGACCACGGTCGACAGACCGAGGGTGAAGGCGAACCCGCGCACATCTCCGATGGCGAGCAGATACAAGATGACAGACGCGATGAGCGAGACGACGTCGGCGGAGATGATGGTTCGTCGAGCACGAACCCAGCCGCGTTCGACAGAGGTTCGCAACGAGTTACCGTCGCGGACTTCGTCGCGTAATCGTTCGAAGAACACGACAAACGAGTCAGCCGTCACACCGATCGCGACGATCAATCCGGCGATGCCCGCAAGGGTCAGGGTGTAGCTGATCGCCTTACCCAGCAAGACGATAATCGGATACTGAATAGCCGCCGAGAGCGCCAAGCTGGTGACGGTAACGAACGACAAACCGCGGTAGTAGAAAAAGGAGTAGAACAGCACGAGCACGAGGCCGATGCCACCAGCGAGCAGGCCAGCCCTCAGTTCGTTGCTACCAAGGGTCGCCGAAATCGTCTGCGCCGTTTGCTGCTGGAATGCCAGCGGCAAAGCGCCGTACTTCAAGACGTCCGCAAGGTTCGACGCCGTCTTGTGTGTGAACGTCCCGGTGATCTGCGTGGGGCCGACGATCGCGCCTTGAATGACCTCCGCAGAGAACACGTTCGAGTCGAGCACGATCGCAGTCGCGGTGCCGACATGCGCTGCGGTGAACTTGGCCCAGGTGTTCGCCGCACCAGACTTGAAGGTGAGCTGCACGTCCCACTGCGTGCCGGTCTGCGTGTCGAGCTGCGCCGACGCCGTCGAGACGTCCTTGCCCAGGATCAGCGTCGGGTGCAGCAAGTACTTGAAGTAGACCGTCGAGCCGTCGGGATTGCCGCAGGTGACCAGGAACTTGGTCGGATTGTCGACCCGCAGGCCGCCCTGCTGGTTGGCCGGCACCGAGCAGTCGAGCTTCGCGTAGGCCGCGAGTTCAGCAGCGGATGGCGTGGTCTCGACTGCGGCGGTCCCCGAGCTAGGCGAGGCGGACGCCGAGGGGCTGGGTGAGGCGGCCGGCGAGGCCGCAGATATCGCCGACGGAGTAGCTGACGCCGAAGCCGGACCCGCGCTAGCTGCGGCTCGCACGAATGCGGCCGGCTGGGCGTGGACTCCCGACGTCCCGGGCACACCCAGTGCTTTCGGGCTGGACGACGGGGCCGCCGACGGTGATGGCGGGGCGGCCGGGGTAGAAGTAGCGGACGTTGATGCTGAAGGCGACACCGACGGTGTGGCGGACGGCGCAGCCGAGGTCGGTGAGGTGGAGGCGGTCGCTGTCTGCGAGGTGGTGTCCTGGACATCGGTACCGGTCAGACCCGTGTCGCTGGTCTCATACACCTGCCGGATGCTCAACAACGCGGTCTCGCCGATGTTCTTAAGCACACCCGAGGTGTCCTTGCCGGGCACCGAGATGACGACGTTCTTGCCCTCGAGCTTCACCTCGGCGCTGCTGACGCCAAGGCTGTTGACCCGGTTCGCCAGGATGTTCTTCGCCGTGTTCAGGTCGCCATTGGTGACTTTGACACCGGTCGTGGACTTCGGCTCCAACGTGACCGTGGTGCCACCGCGCAGGTCGAGGCCCAGCGCGGGCGAGTACCGACCACCGAGCGCCATCAGCCCATAGAGCACGACAAGAAGCAGCAGGACCAGCAACAGGGGACGCCCTGTACTTGCCCTCTTGGCAGGTGGCACCTGAAATCTCCCTGTCGGACCTACGGACTGCGTATGGACACTGCGGGTTGTGGACACTGCGGGTTATGGACACTGCGAGCATCGAGGTACTGCCGAACACCACATTGTTGCAGCGGAGCGCCCGGACCGCCGTCGAGGCAGGCCCGTGCCGGGTCGGATCGCCCGGATTAGGTCTGAGGAACGGGCCCGGAACCGGCGTCGTTCCCCTGATCTTCGCGATTCGAGGGTCGTGCCACCTCGCCGGGCGGAGCGGCATCGCGACCGTCCTCGTCGTGACCGTCGTGACCGTCGCCGTCGTGACCGTCGCCGTCCTGGGTGTGACCGTCGTCCTCGTCGTCCTCGTCCTCGTACTCGTCGGCGTCGTCCAGGTGTGGGACGACCCGCAGCACCGCCGCTTTCGCGAACCGAAGATGGACGCCCTCGGCGGCCTCGATGATGATCGTGTCGGTCTCGATCTCGACGACGATGCCGTAGAGACCTGAGGTGAGCAGCACCCGGCTGCCCGGCTCGACCGCCCGCTGTAGCGCCGCAGCCTGCCGGCGCTTCCTGCCTTGCGGCAAGATCAGCACCACGCAAACCACGACGAAGAACAGCACTGGTAGCGCGAGGTTCTTCACGAACAACCTTTCGGGCAAATCATCGCGGATGGCTCCGCGGCGACATGGGCGGGGCGGAGCGGGGCAAGCACGCGCGGCCGCCTTCGCCGCGCCGCGAAGTCTATGCTGTCCGTCGCTTCAGCCCTGCGCGTCGTCGACGTCTTCGAACAAGGTGGCCGCTGCGATTGCCCCCAGGGAGCCGACCGGTGGCACGAGTCCGAGGTGCCGCCAGCCAGCCGCCGTGGCGACCCGGCCACGTGGCGTCCGGACGATGAACCCGGCCCGGAAGAGGAACGGTTCGGCGACCTCTTCCACCGTCTCAGGCTCCTCGCCCACTGCGATCGCCACGGTCGACAGCCCGACCGGACCGCCTCCGAATCGCTTCACCAGGGCCTCGAGCACCGCCCGGTCGAGGCGGTCGAGCCCGACTGCGTCAACCTCGTAAACCGCAAGCGCGGCCTCGGCAACCTCGCGGGTGACGATCCCGTCGGCGCGTACCTCGGCGAAATCGCGCACCCGGCGCAGCAGCCGGTTCGCGATGCGCGGCGTCCCGCGTGAACGGCCGGCGATCTCTGCGCCGCCCTCGGCCATTAACCGGACGTCGAGCAGGCCAGCCGATCGATGCAGCACGCGCTCGAGTTCGGCGGGCGCGTAGAAATCCATGTGCCCGCTGAACCCGAACCGGTCACGAAGCGGACCAGGTAGCAGACCCGCGCGGGTGGTCGCCCCGACCAGGGTGAACGGCGCTAGGTCGAGCGGGATTGCGCTCGCCCCTGGACCCTTGCCGACGATGACGTCGACCCGGAAATCCTCCATCGCCATGTAGAGCATTTCCTCCGCAGGCCGCGACATCCGATGGATCTCGTCGAGGAACA
>DATCFU010000200.1:0-4087 GCA_036509315.1 Acidothermaceae bacterium | reverse complement strand
GTGCCCCCGGTCGGAGTCGAACCGACACTGAAACCCTTTTAAGGGGTTCGCCTCTGCCTGTTGGGCTACGGGGGCGGCAGCAGAACTAGTCGGGACGGCGGGGGGCTGGGGTCTGCTTCTTCGCGGCGGCTTTCTTGACGGGCACTGGCTTCCCATCCGTCGCAGGCTTTGCGGGCGACGCGTTCTCGACCTGCGCTGGCGTGGGCTTGGTAGCGAGTACGAACTCCTCATGCGGATTTTGCAACGCACCCAGCGACACGATCTCGCGGTGGAAGAACAACGCGAGCGTCCAGTCGGCCGCGACCCGTACCTTGCGATTGAACGTCGGCACCCGCGACAGGTGGTACGTGCGGTGCGCGAACCACGCCGGCCAGCCCCGCAGCTTGATGCTCACGCCCGCGAACTTCAGCTGCGCAACACCCTTGTGCAGCCCAAGACTCGCGACCGATCCGATGTACGCGTGCCGGTACTCCATCGGCTCGCCACCCCGCAACACTGCAACGATGTTGTCGCCGAGCCGATGTGCTTGCCGAACCGCGTGTTGCGCACTCGGCCCGGTGAACTGACCCGGATTGGTCAGATCCGGAATCGCCGCGCTGTCACCCGCGCACCATGCATCGGCGACACCTTCGATCGTCAGAAGAGGAGTGCCTTTGAGCCTGCCCTTCTCATCGAGCGGGAAGTCGGTCTCGGCCACGAGGGGGTTCGGCTTCACACCCGCCGTCCAGACCAACGTGTCGGCCTCGAACTCGTCGCCGTCCGTCAAGACGATGTGGTGATGCTCGGCCGAGTTCAGCCGGGTACCGAGTCGCACCTCGATGTTGCGGCGAAGCAGCTCGTTGACGGTGTAGACGCCCATGTCGCGACTGACCTCGGGCAGGATTCGATCGCTCGCCTCGACGAGCACCCAACGCATGTCGGACGGTTCGACTCCGTCGTAAGAACGGCACGCATCACGCGCCATGTCTTCGAGTTCGGCCATCGCCTCGACGCCCGCATAGCCACCGCCGACGAACACGAAAGTGAGTGCGCGCTTGCGCACGGCGACGTCCGCCGTCGACGCGGCGATGTCGAGCTTCGACAGCACATGGTTACGCAAGAAGATCGCTTCGCCGACCGTCTTGAAACCGATGCCGTTCTCGGCGAGGCCAGGGATCGGCAACGTGCGCGCGATGGAACCCGGCGCAACCACGATGATGTCGTAAGAGATCTCGACCGATCGGCCCGCGTTCGGCAAAAACGTCACCACTCGACGTCCATGCTCAATGCGCGTGACCCGACCATTCAGGATCTGTGCATGCGGCAAAACACGACGCAGCGGGACGACGACGTGCCGGGGTTCGAGGTTGCCGGCCGCGGCTTCGGGCAGGAACGGCTGGTACGTCATGTACGACAGCGGATCGATGACCGTGACCATCGCCTCGTCGCGGCGCAGCCGGCTACCCAGACGCAGCGCCGTGTACATGCCGACGTAGCCCCCGCCGACGATCAGGATGTGCGGTCTCTGACGCCCGACGATTGGCTCGCTTCGCGGCCCCACGACTGGCTCACTCCGTGGCTCTGTCATGCCGACGAGCCTATCGGGGCCAGCCTTTTAGCCAGTTCGAGCACGTCATCGAGCATGCTCTCGGTGAGCTTCCCGGTGAAGGTGTTCTGCTGGCTTGGGTGGTAGCAGCCCAACACCGAAATGACTCGCCCATCGGCGTCCGCTAGATCGACCCGCACCCCGTGGCCGAAGCGAGGCAGCGGCCGTGGCAACGCATATCCCGCGGCGGCCAGATTCGGCAGCAACGCCTGCCAGCCGAATCCACCCAGGACGACCAGCACCTTCAGCGTCGGCGCGAGCAGTTCGAGCTCGCGAACCAGCCACGGGCGGCAGGTGTCCCGCTCGTCGGTCGTCGGCTTGTTCGCGGGCGGCGCACATCGAACCGCAGCAACCATGCGGACGCCGAACAGTTGCTGTCCGTCGTCGGCGTGCACGCTCGTCGGCTTGGCCGCGAGACCCGCCCGGTACAGCGCCGCGAACAACCAGTCGCCGCTGCGGTCTCCCGTGAAGATGCGGCCGGTGCGGTTGCCGCCGTGGGCGGCCGGCGCCAGCCCGACGATCGCGATTCGGGCCTGCTCGTCGCCCCAGCCGGGGATCGGCCGACCCCAGTATGGCTCGTCCACGAATGAGCGGCGCTTGACGCGGGCGACCTCTTCACGCCAGGCGACGAGGCGCGGACAAGCGCGGCAGGTGATGCTCTCGGCAGTCAGCTCATCGAGGGTGCGGGCAGCGGCCGCCTGGAGCTGCACACCCGCAGCGCTCTGCGCCGGCTTAGGCGATGGCGGCAATACCGCGCCTTCCACGAGTAGCCAGTGGTACGGCTGTCACTAACCGCCGATAGAGAACGCGATCCCGTCGAGAATGTCGTGCTCGCTGACCACGACCTCCGCAGCCCCCACCCGCTCGACGATTGTGTCGAGGATCAACGCACCGGCACCAATGACATCAACGCGTCCCGGATGCATGACTGGCGTCGCCGCCCGCTGCGCGCGCGTCATCGAAAGTAGCCGGTCGGCGACCTCGTGCACCTGAGCCGCCGGGATGCGCGAGTGGTGAATGCGCACCGGGTCGTACTCATCGAGACCCAGCGCGATCGCCGCGACCGTGGTCACCGAGCCGGCCAAACCGACCAACGTCGCGGCCGTCTTCACGGGCACGGTCTGTGCTGCAAGGTCGATCCCCGCGATGATGTCGGCCCGCGCCGCGTCGACCTGTGCAGCCGTCGGCGGATCGTCGCGCAGATGCCGTTCGGTCAACCGCACGCATCCGATGTCGACCGACCGCGCAGCTTCGACGGCACGCCCGCCCACCACAAATTCCGTCGAGCCGCCGCCAATGTCGATGACCAGGTAGGGCTGATGAATTCCCTGGACGTCGAGAAGCTCGCGAGTAGCGCCAGCGAACGAGAGTGCAGCTTCCTCATCGCCCGAGATCACCTCGGGGTCGACGGTCAGCGCGCGTCGCACCCCGGCGACGAACGCGTCGCGGTTCGATACGTCGCGCGATGCGCTGGTCGCGACGAACCGCACCCGCTGGACGTGTCGCGCGCGGATCCGTTCGGCGTAGTCGCGGCACACCGCGAACGTGCGTTCCAGAGCGTCGTCGGCAAAGCGTCGCGTGCGATCGACTCCTTGGCCTAGTCGCACAATCTTCATCTCGCGATCGAGGTCGACCAGCGTTCCGCGTGACGCGTCAACATCGGCGATGAGCAACCGCAGTGAGTTCGTTCCGCAGTCGATCGCAGCAACCCGCGTCATGACTCTTGCACCGACGAGGTCGCCTCGACGCAGGGGCCGGCGCTACCCCACCGCGGCAACAACGCCAACGCCTCATCGCCCAGCGGGTTCACGCGTGGCCCGACCGCGAGCGAATGCGCGACGAGCACGTGCAGGCACTTCACCCGTGTCGGCATGCCACCAACGCCAGGATCACCAGGCAGCCGCTCGACCGCATCGCGACGTGCGAGGTAGTCGTGATGCGCCGCGCTGTATGCAGCCGCGAGCTCGTCGTCAATCTGCAGCCGAGCTGACATCTGACGCATCAGACCGGCCGCCTCGAGGGTGCCGACCGCACCCGCCGCGCGCGGACACGTCAGGTAGTAGAACGTCGGAAACGGCGACCCATCGGGCAGCCGAGGCGCCGATTCAATAACGTCGGGCAGCCCGCACTCACATCGATGAACGACACTGCGCACAGCACGCGGCGTCCGACCGAGTTGCCGTTCGACGACAGCGAGGTCGTCGGCGGTCGGTTCACCGGCGCGCGACACCGCAGGGCTGGTCACGGACCGCGGAACCCGGCCGCACCCGTCGATGCAGCAGTCGGAGCGGCACTCGGACTCGCCGTAACGACGGGGGTAATCACAGGTGCCGACGCGGCGGGCGGCGAAACGAGGGCCGGGGCCAACGTCGGACTCGGCGTCGGCTTTGGCGTCACTGGCACATTCGCTGCTACTTGCACCGACGACCACAAGCGGCCGTACCACGGCTGCGATGCGAGCGCCTGCGCAGCCGCGGCCGACGCGGACGCAACGGGTGTCGG
>DATCFU010000199.1:0-4690 GCA_036509315.1 Acidothermaceae bacterium | reverse complement strand
GGCTGGTTACCCCTCACTCTTTCGCGACATTCGGTAGAAGAAATTGCCAGCGCCGGAATCTCGACCAGGCTGACCGCGCCGTCGGGCAACTCGTGCGGCTGCGCCAGCGGATGACCAGGGCGGGTTACACCGACAAAATGGTCCAAATCAGGCAGCATCTCCGCATTCTGCCAGGACAGGATCTGCGCCAGCGCATCGGCACCCGTGATGAAGAAAAGCGATGGGACGGCTCCCCGCGACGCCGTCAACTCGTCGCGCAGCTGGATCAGCGTGTCCTTGGTGTAAGTCGGGCCGGGCCGGTCGATCTCGATCCGGCTGACGGAGAACCTCGGATTCGACGCGGTCGCAATGACCGTCATGAGGTAGCGATCTTCGGCCGGCGACACCGCCTGGTCGGCCTTCTGCCAGGGCGCGCCCGCCGGCACGAAGATCACCTCGTCAAGGCCGAACTTGCTCGCAACCTCACTCGCCGCGACCAGGTGCCCGTGATGGATCGGATCGAACGTGCCGCCCATGACCCCGACCCGCGGGCCGCCCACGGGCGTCCCCGCACTCACCCGCCGTAGCTCACTCGGTGTCTCAACGGAGGTGCCCGTCGCCCACCACGACGTACTTCGTCGACGTGAGCTCAGGCAATCCCATCGGACCTCGCGCGTGCAGCTTCTGCGTGGAGATGCCGATCTCGGCCCCGAATCCGAACTCGCCGCCATCGACGAATCGGGTCGACGCGTTGACGAGCACGGCCGCTGCATCGACTTCGGCGATGAAGGTCCGCGCGGCAGCTTGCGATCGTGTGACGATCGCCTCGCTGTGCGCAGTGCCGTGCTTCCTAATGTGTGCGATGGCTGCATCAATAGAGGGGACGACGGCTGCTGCAATGTCCAGTGAGAGGTACTCGGTGTCCCAGTCGGCCGCGGTCGCAGGCACGACGTCGGAGCTCATCGACGCAACCAACTCGTCGCCGTGCACCGTGACACCTGCCGTGCTCAAAGCAGCGAGCGCCAGCGGCAGAAATGCATCGGCGACGTCGGCGTGCACGAGGAATGTCTCCGCGGTGTTGCAGGTACTCGGCCGTGAGGTCTTGGCGTTAACCAGAATCGAGATCGCCATGTCGAAATCGGCATCGGCGTCGACATAGACGTGGCAGTTGCCAACGCCTGTCTCGATCACCGGCACGGTCGACTCCTCGACGACACTGCGGATCAAGTCTGCGCCACCGCGTGGAATCAGCACATCAACAAGCCCGCGGGCCCGCATCAAGTGCTTGGCCGCCTCGTGGCCGGCACCCGGTACGAGTTGGATCGCGTCAGCAGGCAGGTCGGCGGACGCGACGGCATCGCGAAGGATCGCTACCAGCGCTTGGTTCGACGACAACGCGGACGACGATCCGCGCAACAACACTGCATTGCCGCTCTTCAAGCACAGTGCGGCCGCATCGACCGTGACGTTTGGCCGGCCTTCGTAGATGATGCCGACGACGCCGAGCGGCACCCGAATCTGCCGCAACTCCAGCCCGTTCGCCAGGACACCGCCACGCAGCACCTCACCCACCGGATCCGGCAGCCCAGCGGTCTTGACGACATCGGCCGCGATGGCCTCGACCCGCGACGCGTCGAGTCGCAGCCTGTCGATGTACGAAGCGGTAGCGCCCGACGCGGCCGCTGCCTCGACGTCCACCTTGTTTGCCGCAAGCACCTCATCGACGCGCGCCACCAACGCGGCGGCAATGGCGAGCAGCGCAGCGTCTTTCACCGCACGCGAAGCGGTGGCGAGCTTGGTCGATGCGATGCGCGCACGTTGCGCGGTCGCCAGCACGTCGGCAGCCATATCCACGGCGTCAGGATACGCCGCACCTGCTAAAAGGGCCGCCAGCCCCCGGCGGGTGCGACGAGCGAGACCGCCGCATCGCCGCCACGGTGCTGGAAGATCTCGCGGTCGACGACCTCGATCCCGAGCACGTGCCATTGCGGCAAGCCGGCGGTCGACCGGTGCTCGCCCCACAGCCGGAGCGCGAGGGCGGCGGCGTCGGCACACTCGGGCGCCTCTTCCCAGTAACGGACCTCAGCCTTGTCACTGCTGTACCGGCCGGAGAGTAGAAATGGCTGTTCGCCCGACAGCCGCTCAAGGGCGGCCCGGACAAGTCCGGTTTCCATGGAGTCACCGCCAACCGTGACAGTGACGTGCCACAACTTCGCCTGCAGCGCGCTCATCCCCAGTCGTCGGTCCCACCCATCAGCGACGACACATAGTTGATCAGTGCGCGAGCCCGCGCGGAGGCGTTTTGCCGAACTCGGTACATCTGGCCTAGGGCGCGAGGCTCGCCGCGACCTCGGAATCGAGCGTGCGCAGCCACCCGGTCGCCCCCATCGCCTCGTAGACCGAGCGGGCGTGCTCGATATGTGGCTGGGCCTCATGGGCGCGGTCTTGACCGATCAACCAGCGGGCCAAATCCTCCTCAGCGCGCGCGCTCGCACCCACGTACCCGAACTCGGCGAGTGCGGCTACGCCAGCACGCAGATTCGTTTCGACCTGGCCGGCATCGTCGCCACGGAGCGCGCCGACCAACCCGAGCAGGTACCGCAACTGGGCGGCGACTGCCGCGGAGATGATGCCTTGAGAAGCGGTCGTGACCGGTTCAAGGAGACGCGTCGCGAGCGGTGCGTCACCAGCCATAACCGCCGCCTTTACTAGCGGGGGCCATAGCCAGCAGAAGTCGTCGTCCAGGCCCCCTGCGGCCAGCACGTGGACGAGGGTCGACTCCGTCGTCGCCGCTGCGGCGGCAGCGTCGCCGTCGGCAAGCAGCCGCCGCATCTCGAGGTATCCGAACCCAGCGCGATCCCACGCACCACCAGTGCCCGCCGCATGCGGCGAAGCAGGCACCGGCTCGCCTGTGGCGTCAGCGATGTTGGCTTGGAGACATGCGAGAAGGCTCTGCATGGACGGGGTCGCCGTTGTTGCGGCGGCCTCGGTGACAACGGTGCGCGAATCGCTCAGCCGTCCGGCGAGCCACAGAGTCGACGCATAGTTGCCCTCCGCGAATTCGATCATCGAGACGACGCCCGAACGGCGGGCAATCTCGCGCGCTTCGCGGAGCGCTTCGATCGCCGCCGGAAGATCACGGCTCATGAGAACCGTACCGATGTTGATCAACGAACGCGCCAGCGTTCCTGGCACATCGTTCGCCCGGGAGATGTCGGCGGCAGCCTCATAGAGTGCTCGAGCGGTGGCCGGCCCGCCGATTCCGTGATAGTGCGTGCCCAGTTGAATCATCGCTTCGGCCAGCGCGCCGACGTCCCCTACCGCCTCCGCGAGTAGTACCCGCCGCTCCACATATCCCCTGGTGGCCTCCTCGTTTTCGAGCTGCCCGGTGGCGTTCGCCAACGGCCTGGCGAGTCGCAGCAACGCCCGCTCGGCGCCCGCGACGCCGTCAAGCGCCTGCCATCGTGGCTCGGCGATGCGGATGACCCCAGCAAAATCGCCAAGTATCTGCAAACCCATGCTTCCGGTCGCCACGGCCAGTGCCGCATCGATCGGCCGGCCGAGCGCGTCGAAGAGGTCAGTTGCCGCCGCAGCTTCGGCGACTGCGCCTTCGTAGTCGCCGGCGTCATAGGCCGCCTCGGCAGCAGCGAGATACAGGCTGGCGCGGGCGGCCGGGTCGGTGGCGCGGGCCAGCGCGGCCTCATACCGGCGGCGCGCCTCCGCAGGCGATCCCAACGCGCGTGCCCGAGTGCCCGCCCGCTCGAGGAGAGCACACGCTCTAGGCAACAACTCCGCCGTGTCGTCGTCTGTCGCGCTGCCGGCGTCGACGGCATCGAGAAGGTGTTGCGCAACGACCACCGCGAGATCGTCGTTCGCGTCGAGTTGGGCGGAGAGGTAGTCGGCGGCCGCCAGATGGCGCGCCTTGCGATCGCGGCGCGACAGCGTGGCGTACGCGACCTGGCGAACGACCGACTGCACGAAGCGGTACTGGCCACGGTCGGCCGAGAACCGGTCCTGCTGGAGGGCGATGATCTCCTTGCGTTGCAGTGTCGCCAGCGCATCGTCGAGGCCGTCGCGATCGGAGCCGAGCGCCACGAGGCCCTCGCGGGCAAAGGACGTGCCCAGCACGCTCGCATCAGCAACCACGGCGCGCTCGGTCGGCGACAGCGCATCCAGCCGAGCCGCGACGAGCGCCTGCAGTGATGCTGGGGCACCGATCGAGGTGAAGTCGATCGTGATGCCGTCGGCAGGCACGTAGCGCCCGTCCCGCGGCACAACTGCGTCCTGGTCGATAAGTGCGCGCACGGTCTCGATGGCAAAGAGCGGAATGCCTTCGGCGCGCTCGACCAGTGCTGTCCTGGCCGTCGCAGGCAACCCGTCAACAAGCCCGTCGACCAGCGTCGACATCGTCGGTTCATCGAGGGGATCAAGGCGCACCACGCTGGTGCGTCGGCCACCAAGGTCGGGGCGACGCGTTAGCAGTTCGGGACGGGCGAGGGCGAGAACGAAGATGGGTGCATTCGCATTGGCGAGCATCGACTCAAGGAATGCGAGCAACCCGTCGTCCGCGTAATGCGCGTCTTCAATCACTAAGACGACGGTGTCGCCGTCCTGGCTAATTCGCTCAAGAAATGCGGTCCACGCAGCAAAAAGGTCCTCACGCGCGAACCCGCCGGCCTGACCCCCGCTGATCAGCGCAGCTAGCCGTGGC
>DATCFU010000198.1:0-73483 GCA_036509315.1 Acidothermaceae bacterium | reverse complement strand
CAACGCCCTCGACGCGCGGCGCCAGCCCAATAGCCGCGGCTTGTTCGTCGGGATCGACCGCTGCCACGAGCTGGCGCACAACGTCTTTGAGCGGTTGACCAGCGACCGCATCGAGCTCGTCCCGCTCGGCCAGCGTCAGTTGCAATTCAAGTTTGGCTAACCGCGACGCCAAGGTCGCCGTCTCGTCTTCGCTCAACGTCAGTGACGCGGCCTTGTCAAGCAACCGCTTCAACGACACGGTCTTTGCGCGTTCCAAGGGGCAAGCGTCGACGTAGTCGTGCTCAGTAACGCCGATCGCGTCGACGAGCACGAACCTCGTCTTCGTCGCAGCGTCGGGAGTGACGGCCTGAAAGTCGGCGGGCGAGATCGTGCGTGCGCCGCGACCCTTCATCTGCTCGAAATACGACGCCGACCGCACGTCGCGCAGGAAGAACACGCACTCAAGCGGTTTCACGTCGGTGCCGGTCGCGATCATGTCGACGGTGACGGCGACGCGCAGGCTCGCCGAGGTGCGGAATTGTTGGAGGAGGCCCTTCGGGTCGCGCGCCGAGTACGTGATCTTGGCGGCGAAGTCGTTGCCCTTGCCGAATACCTCGCGAATCGTGGTCACCACTTCTTCTGCGTGGTTGTCGTCCTTGGCGAAGATCAGCGTCTTCGGCACGGTGGAGCGTCCGGGGAAGATATCCGTGAACAGCCGATCGCGAAAGGTCTCGAGCACCAGCCGAATCTGCGAACGCGAGGTCACCGCCCGGTCGAGCTGGGTGGCCGTATACGACAGGTCGTCATCGAGGGTTTCGTAGCGTTCACGGCGGGTTCGCCTGTCGCGCACGGGCACGACGGTACCCGCGTCAACCGTCGACCCTTGGCTCGTGATCTCCGTCTTGATGCGGTACACGTCGAAGTCGACATTGACGTTGTCCGCGACCGACTGCGCGTATGTGTACTCCGACACCAAGTTCTGCTGGAAGAACCCGAACGTTTGCTTCACCGGCGTCGCCGTGAGCCCCACGATGTGCGCGTCGAAATACTCAAGCACGCCGCGCCAGACTCCGTAGATGGACCGGTGTGCCTCGTCGACGATCACAAGATCGAACGCCTCGGGTGGCATCTGCGGGTTGTAGCCGACCTCAACAGGCCTGTCGGGGATGTAATCGTCGATATTGGGGTCGTCGACGTCCGCCACTTCCTGTCCGCGAAGAGCTGCGTACACCCGCTGGATGGTCGAGATCACGACGTGCGAAGAGCCGACCATGCCGGCGCCGGTCAGCTTGTCCACGTTGTAAAGCTCGGTGAAACGGCGCCCGTCGTCTGGGGTGGCATAGTTCTGGAACTCGCGCGACGTCTGATCGCCCAGATTGTTACGGTCGACCAGAAACAGCACTCGGCGAAAGCCGGCGTGCTTGAGCAACCGGTACGACAAGGTGACGGCCGTGTAGGTCTTGCCGGCACCGGTGGCCATCTGCACGAGCGATCGCTCGAACCGCTGCTCCGCGAGGCTGCGCTCAAGGGCGTTGATCGCGTCGATCTGGGCTGGGCGCAGATCGTCTTCGATGAGCTCAGGCATCGTCTGCACCTTCGCGCGCCATGTGGCGGCGTCCGGATCGGCACCGGCGTCTCGCAACGTGCGCGCGAGCGTCTCGGGTCGCGGGAACGCAAAGAGACGTCGAGCGCGCGGCGTCGGATCGAAACCGTTCGTGAAATGGGTCTCCGAACCCGAAGCCTCGAATACGAACGGGAGCCGACCGTCACGGGTCAACGCCTTGAGCCTGACTTCGGGCGGAAGACCCTCCGCGTACATCGCCGACTGCCACTCGACGCCCGACAGCGGAGTGCCCTCCGGCTTGGCCTCGATCACCCCGACCGCCCGCTGGTCGACATAGAGCAGATAGTCGGCGCGGCCGTGACCGGGCGCCATGATCGTCTCGCGTACAGCGACACCGGGACCGGCGAAGAGGTTCAGGCCGGAGCGACTCTGCACCGACCATCCAGAATCAGACAACTGGCGGTCGATCAGGGCACGGGCACGCTGCTCGGCAGCCAGTCGCTCGTCGTCCACGGTAGGCAAACCTAGCGGCGCCTTGTGCGGAACGCGGGTAGATCGCCAGGCATCCCCGGGTCGAACCCGACGTACTTCTTTCCATCGGCCGTCGGGCGACGACTGGCAAGCCTCGCGGGATCGAGCCGAGCCGGACTCGTCGCCCAGCGGCGGACCGCCTTCAACACGGTCGGCTGGCATGTCCGCCTAGCGCCGCCGACGTAGAACAGTTCATCCGCGCGGGACGCCTCGAGGTCCGCCAGCAGCTACGCCTTCTTCGGGAGGACTTTCAACTGCAGCGGCGGCAGTTCGTCGGCAGCCTTAGCGGGTGTGACAGACGGCTCAGACGTTGGCTTGCGGACCGAAGCGAACTGCCCTGAGCCGGACTCGCGCTGCGCCTCGCCAGTCGAGCGCTCACGGTAGACCCGGACGCGCGTGGCGTTGGTGTTCTCCATGTGATGCCCTCCTACGGGTTCAGGGTTGATGAAAAGTAGTGCTTGCGCTTGATCCACTTGAAGCCCTCGTGCTTGGTGAGAGCCGCCACCTCGATGGGGCCCCCAACAAAGGCATCTCCCGGTGTGAAACGGACAAACTTGATCGTTGCGTCTACAAGAAACTCGGGGAGGTCGATGACCTCCCCGAGGGGCACACCTGCGTGCACGATCGGCAGCCCGATCTGAGTCTTGATCGCTTCGACGTAACTATCGACGAGGCTCGCATCGACACCAAGGTTAGCGAGCGCCGCTCCGAGCCGCAGGCTAACCCCATCAACGATGCGCGAGATGGCCTCGGGCTGCCCCCACTGGAGGATGCCCTCGCCACCCGACGGCAGCGGTTGATGCAACACCGACTTACCCGGCTCGATGTCGAGCTGCCAGACCTCCGGTCTGTCCTCCCCTGCGCCAAAGCCGCCAATGAGGAGCCCGAAGATGCCACCGGGGGACGCCGCATATAGCCCGTCGAAGTGGACCTGCGCCCGGTCTGCCACCTCTTTGATTGTGTAGGTCAAGGGATCGAGCGGGCCGACTGCCGCCGAGCCCTCCGTGAGGAGCTGGCGGAAGTCCTTCGCGTGGGAAGCGACCGAGCGATCTAGGAAGTCAGCTCGACCCCAGGTTGTCGCGCCAACCGGCCAAGACTTTCGAAGGTTGAAGATCTTGTTGGCGCTGTTCCAGATGTTGATCGTGTCTACGAACCCCGTCGAGCTGCCGATCTGCTGCGTCGTCGCGCTGTCGCTTGCAAGCACGAGCCCGTCTGCGACGCTGATCGCGACGACGATTGTCATGGTTGGCCCCCTCGACGCGCTCGCGGTAAGCATGACCGCGAAGGACCCACGTGTTCTGGCACCACGCCGAGCTCCGGGTCAAAATGCCGCATCCGCTAGGTCGGCGTGGAACAAACGTGGAACAACTCAGGGCCAGAGACGGGCATCAGGGGGCTCCGGCGGGCACATAGCGTGATCTTGGTGTAGTGTGAAACCGCAGGTCAGAGGCGGTTTTCCGCTGGAGCGGGTGACGGGAATCGAACCCGCACTGTCAGCTTGGGAAGCTGATGTTCTGCCATTGAACTACACCCGCGGGTGTCGACAGACCGAACAATTCAGCCCTGGCGACGGCAACACTCTACCGACGCGACCATCAACCCAACCACCACCGCGACTGCACTAGCGGTCGTGCCGGTCGATCTTGCCGGCAGCCGGCGAGACGTCATTCACCCGGCGTTGCTCGAACCTTGCAGGCAGCGGACCCAGGTACTGGAAAACCGTCAGATCCACGTGTTCGCTCATCAGCGCGCTGTACAGGTGGCGAGTGACTCCGTCGTCGTCCGGGATCGACATGTGGGCTGGCGGAAACCCTGTCGACTCGAGGGTCATGTAAGTCGTGGTGCCGTCTGCAGGACCGCCCACGAAGTACGCCTCGACGAGTTCCGAATCAAGCTGCGTTGGACTCATACCTCATCGTCGGTTACGACCAAGATCCTTCGAACCCGCAACGGTCCCGTCCCACAGGGACCAACGCCCTGTTCCGCTGAGCCTGCGGTCGATCGTCGGGGCCACCTTGGCATGCACCGCGTTCACATGAACGCGGTGCCATTTGGGTGAATCGGCATTGCGCTGTTTGGACTAAAGCAATCGTGTAGCTCTCACTAATGCAGTTGGCAGTAGGCCCGCGAAACGGATACACAGTCCGCACACAATGCCGTGCCACGCAGTCGTCGATTCACGCAGTCCCAGATTCGCAGTCCGATACGAAGGGAGGTCCCATGGCAACCGAACCGATCGTGATCCCCGACGCCACAGCTCAGCCGGCGCTGTATAAGCAGGCGTTGCTCGACCTGATCGGCGAGACCGACCCCATTGCCACTCTCGGCACAACCGTCGAGAAGTGGCGCGCCATCACCGGCGATCTCACCAGCGAACAGCTAACGAACCAGCCTGTCGACGGCGAATGGTCGGTCGCCCAGATCACCGGCCACCTGTTCGACGTCGACCTGGTCTACGGCTTCCGCTGGCGGCTGATGCTCACCGAAGACAGCCCGAGCTACCCGGGCTACGACGAGAAGCTCTGGACGCCGATGCCGCGCCCACCGTTCGCCGAGCTCCTCGAGGCGTGGTCGGGGCTACGGGCAGCGAACATGCTGGTGCTGCAAGCCAACTGGCCGGGGGGTAAGGAGCGGTCGGCAAACCATTCGCAGCAGGGTCCTGAGACCTTGGACGAGACCGTGCGCAAGATCGCCGCGCACGATCTGGCGCACCTCAACCAGATGCAGCGAGCGGCCGAAGCCAGCGCGTGATCGGCGCCCGACTCGCTGGTAGCGCGCCGCGCACGGACCGATAGATTGCGCGCGTGCTGCTCTCCGACCGCGACATCAGGGCCGAGCTCGCGGCGGGCCGCGTCGTCCTCGATCCGTACGACCCGATCATGGTCCAGCCGTCGAGTGTCGACGTCCGGATCGACAAGTACTTTCGGGTCTTCGAGAACCATCGCTACCCGCATATCGACCCGGCCATCGAGCAGCCTGACCTCACCCGCTTGGTCGAGCCGGCCGTCGACGAGCCCTTCATCTTGCACCCAGGCGAGTTCGTGCTGGCCTCGACCTATGAGGTCATTACCTTGCCGGACGACGTAGCCGGGCGTCTCGAGGGGAAGTCGAGCCTTGGCCGGCTTGGCCTCCTGACCCACAGCACCGCCGGCTGGATCGACCCGGGATTCTCCGGCCACGTCACCCTCGAGCTCAGCAATGTCGCGACACTGCCGATCAAGCTCTGGCCCGGGATGAAGATCGGGCAGCTGTGCCTCTTCCGCACCTCCTCGCCCTCCGAGTTCCCGTACGGCAGTTCTGTCTATGGCTCGCGATATCAAGGACAGCGCGGGCCCACGCCGTCCCGGTCGTGGCAGAACTTTCACCGCACCCAGATCTAGGACTCACGCGGAGGTACCGATGGCGATGCGCCTCGGAAACGTCGTCTTCGACAGCGCCGACCCCCACGCGGCGGCGGCGTTTTACTCCGAGTTGACCGGTTGGCCGATCGTGCGAACCGACGGCGACTGGATCGACCTGCAGACCGATACCGGCGCCGCGTTCTCGATTCAGCTCGCGCCCGATCACATCAAGCCTGACTGGCCAGACCCGACCCGACCACAGCAGGCCCACGTCGACTTCATCGTCGACGACATGGATGCCGAGCACGCCCGCGCGCTGGCCCTGGGTGCGACGCTGCTCGACGACTCGGCCGAGCATCCGACGTTTCGGGTGTTCGCCGACCTCGACGGTCACCCGTTTTGCCTCTGCCGCAGCTAAGCCGGGCCGGGGCCGCGGACCGAGCGCAGCAACACCTCGGCGACGTCGATCACGACGACGTCTGCCCGCGCCGACCCCTGCGACTGCCGATCACGCACTGCGTCACCGAGCATGACCCGGCAGTAGGGGCAGGCCGTCACGACGACGTCCGGATCCAGCGCGAGCGCTTCGTCGATGCGCTCGTGATTGATCCGCTTGCCGACGCGCTCCTCCATCCACATTCGCGCACCGCCGGCGCCGCAGCAGAATCCGCGTTCCTTGCAGCGCGGCATTTCCGTCGACGTGAGCCCCGGTACCGCAGCGAGCACATCGCGCGGTTGCCCGTAGACCTTGTTGTGCCGTCCGAGGTAACACGGGTCGTGATACGTCACCGACGAATCCACGGCGGACGACGCCTGCAACCGGCCTTCGGCCACCAAAGTCGCCAGCAACTCGGTGTGATGCACGACATCGAAGTTGCCGCCGATCTGCGGATACTCCCGCGCGATCGTGTTGAAGCAGTGCGGGCACGAAGCGACGATCTTGCGTGCACCGACCGACTGCAGCGTGGCGACGTTTTGCTGCGCGAGTTGCTGGTAGACGAACTCGTTGCCCATCCGCCGCGCCGGATCACCGGTGCACGTCTCGAGGGGTCCGAGCACCGCGAACTGCACGCCGGCGGTGTGCAAAAGCTCGGCGACTGCACGGGTCGATGTGCGTGCTCGGTCGTCGGACGCGCCGGCGCAGCCAACCCAAAACAGGTACTCGACGTCGTCGGGAATCTGCGAACCTCGACCAACAACGCGGACGTCGAACGGTAGGCCTTCGGTCCACGCCAACCGGGTCGATGCGGGCAAGCCCCAGGGATTGCCGGCGTTCTCGAGGTTGCGCATCATGCCGCCTGCCTCAGCCGGGAATGCCGACTCGACCAGTACCTGATGCCGGCGCATGTCCATGATGTGGTCGACATGCTCGATGTCGACCGGGCATTCCTGCACGCATGCGCCGCACGATGTGCACGCCCAGAGTGCCTCAGGGTCGATCACCCCGCCCTGCTCGATGGTGCCGACCAGTGGCCGCATCGCCGCCGCAGATTCGGCGCCCGACAACAGCGCCGGCGCCTTATCGAACAGGTGGTCACGCAGCTGCGTGATGATGAGCTTCGGATTCAGTACCTTGCCCGTATTCCATGCGGGGCACACCGACTGGCACCTGCCGCATTCGGTGCAGGTCGAGAGATCGAGCAGACCTTTCCAGGTGAGGTCCTCAACCTTGCCGACGCCGAAATTGTCATCGTCCAAAGGGTTTTCGAAGTCGATCTGGTGGTCACCGGAGTACATCGGCAGCAGCGGCCCGAGCGCGTCGGGCTTTCGCGCGAAATAGATGTTCAGCGGCGCGAACACGATGTGCAAGTGCTTCGAGTAGGTCACCAGAACAAGGAACGACAGGACGACGATCAGCTGGGCGAGCACGAAGAACGTCTCGATGCCGTGGTTGGCGGCACCGAGCGGGTGCAACGCTCGCGACACCAGCCACGACGCGAACGACCAGGGATAAGGACGGTAGGGGAAGTTACCGGTATTCATCTGTGCGCCGCGATACAGCAGCAACGTCGCGATCACAGCGAAGATCATGCCGAGGATCACCCACGCAGCGCGGCTGTGCGAGCCGTAGAAGCGTGATGCGCGGCCACGGCGCGACTCGCGATTGAAGAATCGAATCTTGGTGAACACGACCAAAGCAACGAGCACAAGGGTCGCGAACAGGTCTTCGATGAACCCGAGTCCGGCCCACTCGCCGATCCCGAAGTTCGCCTTGAACAGCGCGCCGTACGCCTCAACGATGGTGAGTCCAAGGACGAGGAACGCCCAGAACGTGACCGCGTGTGCAAGGCCGGGGATCGTCCACGCCAGCAGCTTGCGTTGACCGATGACCTCGGTCAGCTCGGCCCCTGGGCCCTTCACATTTGTGGCTAGGCCCTTCACGTTCGGGCCCTGATCAGCAGCGCCAGCTGATCGACGTCCGGCCCGATCTATTGCTGGTTGCCCTGACCGGATCAGCCGGAACAACCACCACAAGCGACGGCCGGTCAGCCCGAACGCGACGGCCGTGGCGATCGCACCGATGACGATGCGCAGGGCCATCGGTGCTCCTCATCAGCTAGCCGCAATCAATCGGCCGCAGCGGCACCCGACTGCGGTGAACTTTGCAGTTTGACGGTCTCAGTTCGGGTAGGGGTCCCCAGGCGCCGTACTGGCTGTTGCGAAGGTGGTCACGGTACTGGACACGAGCACGACACCCCCACCCAAGATGTCGTCCTCGAGCAGGTTGCCCGTGGTCGGATCGAAGATGTACGAGAGCTGCTCTGGGGTGAGGCTGCCATTGCCGCTGATCGTGCCGGAAATGGCGACACCGACACGGCCGTTCGCGTCCTTGGCACCCGACGTGGCGGTGGTGCCCGGCGAGTTGAGCAGCGCGACGTACACCGCGAGACGCAGTGTCGGTGACGCGAGCGGGTTCAGTAACACCTGCTCGGCGTTGACCAGGAACTGCGCACCGGCATCGGTCGACTTGTAGCCCTCCGACGCGTACACCGCGGCGAACGCGGTATTGACCGCCGACTCCAGCGCGCCCGAGTTGTTGGTTGGGAAGGCGTTGAAGTCGGCGCGGGTCGCCGTACCTGGGATGACCTTCGAGCCCATGCCCTGCGTGTAGAGCGTCGAACTGCCAGCGCTGCCGTCGAATACCTGGGTCGTGTTGGCCACGCCCGCGTTGGTGTGCAGGTGCGTGCTCAGGATGCCGAACTGACCGCTAAAGGTGGGCGACGTCGACGCGGTCGTGGCCGTCGCGCTCAAGTTCGCTAACGTGCCGACCTGGGCAGCGACACTGTCGGCCACCGACGCGGTACCTCCGAAGACCAAAGCGCTGCGAAGCGTCTGCGCGTACTTGATCAGCTGGCCCGTAGTCCCTGACGGCAGCACGCCCGCAGGCGGCACGAGCAGCAGCGGCGCATCCTTGGAAGCGAGGTCGGGGCCGGCGGCGAGCGCGTCAGGGAAGTTGGTGCCGGTCGCAATACCGGCGACGTCGGGTGTGTGGAAGAAGGTCTCCGCCACCTGCGCTGCCGTCTGGTAGCGGTCGTCGCCCGAGATCGCGACGGCCGACGGGTCGGCCGCGGCTGCCGGGCCTCCGAGAGCGAAGTGAGACCCTCCGGTGTGTGCGGCAAGGTACGCGCTGGTCTCTGCCGCCTGCACCTTGCCATTGGTGAGCAGGATCGCGGCGCCGTCTTCGATTGCCGCCGGACCACCGGCGAGAGCGTCAGGGAAGTTCAAGCCGGTTGCCTCGAGCACCGTTGTCGGATTGCCGAGCGCGCCAGCTACGGCAACCGCGGTCGCGAATCGGTTGGCACCGGCAAGGCGATGCACGACAAACCCGAGGCCGGTGATCGTGGTCTCGACCGCAGCGCTCACCGCCGACGTCCCGCCCAGGATGTAGACCTGGCCACCGGCGGGCAGCACGCGGACGATCTCGGCGCGAACCGCGGCGCTCAGGGAGTTGGACGACGTCAACAGCAGCGGACCACCCACCTTGGCCGCCAGCGGTACACCCGCCAGGGCGTCGGGATAGGTGTCGGCGCGGGTGAGCACGACGGCCGCAGCGCTGCCATCGAGAGGGAACTCGTCCCGAGACGTCGCGATGGCGGTATCGAACCGGCTCGCGCCCGAAATGCGCTGCACGTTCGAGGGCAACGCAGCAGGTAGCGCCGAAGGCACGAAGGCACGGACGGCGGTGGGCGCCGCCGCCGCGCCACCCGACGCGGCGATGAGGCAGCCGCCAGCCACGGTGATCGCAGCAACCCCGCCACGGAGGCACCGGAGCACGCGTGGACTCGACGACATCAACGACCTCCGAATAGACCTCAGGCGTCACTTGTGGACCGCCTCGGCTTCCCGAGGCTAGTGCGCGCCGCTCGGCGAAACTACCCCACCCGCCTGCGGCTATGCGCAATCCCGCTCAACATCCCGCTCGATGCAAGCCGACTTCGCAGAGTGATTTGTTCGCTTCTCAAAGTTGAGCCGAACACACTCAACTTCGCCTTGACATCCTGCCGCCGCCGACTAACATGAGTGGCACGGACTCAAGTTTCTACCAGATCAGGTTTTTCTAAACAGATCGAGCTTCGAAGGAGACTCCCATGGCACGAGCGGTCGGCATCGACCTTGGTACGACGAACTCCGTCGTCGCCGTTCTAGAAGGCGGCGAGCCCACGGTCATCGCGAACGCCGAGGGATCGCGCACCACGCCGTCCGTCGTCGCGTTTGCAAAGAATGGTGAGGTTCTGGTCGGTGAGGTCGCCAAGCGGCAGGCCGTCACCAACGCGGACCGCACAATCCGGTCGGTCAAGCGCCACATCGGCACTGACTGGACCGTCGCGATAGACGGCAAGAACTACACCTCGCAGGAGATCAGCGCACGAATCCTGCAAAAGCTGAAGCGTGATGCTGAGGCCTACCTCGGCGAGCAGATCACCGACGCGGTCATCACCGTGCCGGCGTACTTCAATGACTCCCAGCGCGAGGCGACCAAGGAAGCTGGCACCATCGCCGGCCTGAACGTCCTGCGCATCATCAACGAGCCGACGGCGGCCGCATTGGCCTACAGCCTCGACAAGGGTGAGAAGGAGCAGACGATCCTGGTCTTCGACCTCGGCGGCGGCACCTTCGACGTGTCCCTGCTCGAGATCGGCGAGGGCATCGTCGAGGTCAAGTCGACGAGCGGTGACACACACCTCGGTGGTGACGACTGGGACCAGCGCCTCGTCGACTACTTGGTGACGGCATTCAAGAACAGCAACGGTATCGATTTATCCAAGGACAAGATGGCGCTCCAGCGGCTTCGTGAATCCGCGGAGAAGGCCAAGATCGAGCTCTCGCAGCAGGCAGAGACCACGGTCAACCTGCCGTACATCACCGCGAGCGCGGAAGGCCCGCTGCACCTTGAGGTCAAGGTCACTCGCTCGGAGTTTCAGAAGATGACCTCCGACTTGCTCGACCGCACCAAGGGCCCCTTCCACCAGGCCATCAAGGACGCCGGCATCAAGGTCGACCAGATCGACCACGTCGTCCTGGTCGGTGGTTCGACCCGGATGCCCGCGATCGTCGACCTGGTCCGCGAGTTGACCGGCGGCAAGGAGCCCAACAAGGGCGTCAACCCCGACGAGGTCGTCGCGGTGGGCGCGAGCCTGCAGGCGGGCGTCATGAAGGGCGAGGTCAAGGACGTTCTGCTCCTCGACGTCACGCCGTTGTCGCTCGGCATCGAGACCAAGGGCGGGGTGTTCACCAAGCTCATCGAGCGCAACACCACGATCCCGACGAAGCGATCCGAGACCTTCACCACGGCTGACGACAACCAGCCGAGCGTGCAGATCCAGGTCTACCAAGGCGAACGCGAAATGGCTGCCTACAACAAGAAGCTCGGCATGTTCGAGCTGACTGGCCTGCCACCGGCGCCGCGCGGGATCCCGCAGATCGAGGTCACCTTCGACATCGACGCCAACGGCATCGTGCACGTGTCCGCAAAGGATCTCGGCACGAGCAAGGAGCAGTCGATGACGATCACCGGCGGCTCGGCGCTGCCGAAGGAAGACATCGAGCGGATGATGCGCGAGGCCGAGTCGCACGCTGAAGAGGACCGCGCCCGCAAGGAAGAGGCCGAGACCCGCAACCAGGCCGAGACACTCGTCTACCAGACCGAGAAGTTCCTTCGCGAGAACGCAGAGACGATCCCGGCTCCCGAGAAGGACTCGGTCGACACGGCACTGGCCAACTTGAAGAAGGCACTCGAGGGCACCGACATCGCCGCAGTTCGCACCGCGACCGATGAGCTGGCCGCCGAGAGCCAGAAGATGGGCAGCGCGATCTACGCGAACGCGCAGGCAACCAACGCAGCCGCAGGTCACGAGAGTCACGAGGGCGGCGAAAGCGGCCCGACCGATGGTGCAGGTGGCTCTGGTGACGGGGCCGATGAGGTGATTGACGCCGAAATCGTCGACGAGGGCACCTCGTGAGCGGCTCGGATCCGTTCGAGCAGCCCGTGGTTCGTGACAAGCGCCGGGTGCATTTCGATCCGACGTCAGGCGCGGTGTCGCACGACCCGACGCCCGCAGGTGGGTCCCCTTTGGGGGGCCCATCCGGGCCCTCATCTGTGGGCCCATCCGGGCGCGGGCCCGGTGTCGACTCGATCGAGCTGTCGCAGTTGCGCACCGAGTTGGCCGAACGAACGGCAGATCTCCAGCGGGTGCAGGCCGAGTACGCGAACTACCGCAAGCGCGTTGAACGTGACCGCGAAGCGGTGCGAGAGTTCGCCGTCGGCGACGCGCTGTCCGCATTGCTTCCGGTTCTCGATGACATCGGCCGAGCGCGCGAGCACGGCGAGCTCGAAGGTGGATTTCGGCAAGTCGCCGAGGCACTCGATGCGGCCGTCACCAAGCTCGGGCTGACCCGCTTCGGGCAGCCGGGCGATCGGTTCGACCCGACACAACACGAAGCTTTGATGCATTCGTACTCCGACGAAGTCATCGAGCCGACGGCTGTGCAAATCCTGCAGCCCGGTTACAGCTACGCGGGCCGCGTCGTGCGGCCGGCGCGGGTCGCGGTCGCGGAGCCGACTGTCTCACTGCCGGTCGATCTGGAGGTGCCGGTCGACGACGAAGAGGTCGACGCAGACGCCAGCCCCTCGCCGTCCGACCCGTTGCAATAACTGCAAGAACAGAAGGGAGGGACGCCGATGAGCACCCGCGATTACATCGAGAAGGACTACTACAAGTCACTCGGCGTCCCGAAAGACGCGACGGCGGCGGAGATCAAGAAGGCGTACCGCAAGCTCGCGCGAGTGCATCACCCGGACGCGAATACCGGCAGCGCGAAGTCCGAGGAGAAGTTCAAGGAGATCTCCGAGGCCTACGACGTGCTCTCGGATGAGAAGACGCGCAAGGAGTACGACGAGGCAAGGTCGCTGTTCGGTAGCGGCGGATTCCGCATGCCCGGCAGTGGCGGCGCCGGTGCTGGTGCACCCGGCGGCTTCAACTTCGACCTCGGCGATCTCCTAGGCAACGCGCGTGCAGGTGGCGCAGGCGCTGCCGGTGGGCTCGGCGACATCCTTGGTGGGATCTTCAGCGGCGGACGCCGGGCGGGCGCGACCTCGCAACAGCCGCGGCGCGGCGCCGATGTCGAAACCGAAGTGACTCTCGACTTCGAGCACGCCGTGCATGGCGAGACCGTCGCGTTGCGTATGGCGACCCCTCAACCGTGCAGTGCGTGTAAAGGCACCGGCGCGAAGGCGGGCACGACGCCGCGCGTATGTCCGACCTGTAGCGGCACCGGCGTGACGTCGCGGGGTGCGGGTGGGTTTGCGTTCTCAGAGCCCTGCCGCGACTGTCGCGGCCGCGGCCTGCTGGTCGATGACCCGTGCCCGGTCTGTCACGGCAGCGGGCGCGCAATGAGTGAGCACACCATGCAGGTGCGCATCCCGGCCGGCGTCAACGACGGTCAGCGGATTCGCCTGAAGGGCAAGGGTTCTCCTGGTGAACGCGGCGGTCCGGCGGGCGATCTCATCGTGCTCGTGCATGTGCGGCCGCACGCGTTGTTCGGCCGCGCCAGCGACAACCTTACGATCACGGTGCCGGTCACGTTCCCGGAGGCGGCACTCGGCTCGGAGATCAAGGTACCGACGCTCGACGGGCCGCCGGTGACCCTGAAACTGCCGGCTGGCACGACAAACGGGCGAGTGTTGCGGGTACGCGGTAAGGGCGTCACTCGGCGCGACGGCACCAAGGGCGACCAGCTGGTCACCATCGAAGTCGCCGTGCCACACAAGGTTTCTGGAAAGGCAAAGGAAGCGCTCGAGGCCTACCGCGAAGCAACGTCGGCAGACAATCCGCGAGCGCACCTGCTGGAAGGTGAGTAACTGATGCGTGAAGACATCAGCCCCGTATTCGTGATCTCGGTCGCTGCCCAACTGTCTGGCCTGCACCCGCAGACGCTGCGCGCCTACGACAAGCTCGGCCTGGTTTCACCCGATCGTGCGCCCGGCCGTGGCCGGCGTTACTCAAGCCGCGACATCTCGCAATTACGCGAAGTGCAGCGGCTGTCGCAGGAGCACGGCGTGAACCTGGCCGGCATCAAGCGAATTCTCGAGCTCGAGAACCAGGTCACTGCACTGCAGCAGCGGGTGGCCGAGTTGGCGCACGAACTCGAACTCGTGCACTCCACCGCAGCTCGCCGGGTCGCCGAGGCCCACGCGTCACACCGCCGCGATCTTGTCCCCCTGCGACAAGCAGCGGTCGCCGTGGTCTGGCCAAGCCAGCCCTTCGGCGTCCGACCCGACGTCCCGCAGTTCGGAGAGTGATCCGATGGACACGTACAAGCTGACCACCAAGAGCCAAGAGGCAGTCGCCAGCGCTATTCAACGGGCCGTTGCTGAAGGCAATCCGCATGTTGAGCCCGTGCATCTGCTCCTCGCGCTGATGGGGCAGGCCGACGGTACGGCCGCACCACTGCTCGAAGCCGTCGGAGTGTCACTCAGCACGCTTCGCGGCGAGGCCGACCAGATCACTGCGCGACTTCCGCGGGCTACCGGATCGACGGTTGCCGCGCCCGGCATGGACCGCCCGTCGATGCAGGTCATCAGTGCCGCGGCGAAGCGGGCCACCGACCTGGGCGACGAGTACATCTCGACTGAGCATCTCCTCGTCGGCCTAGCCGACGAAGGTGGCGAAGTCGCGTCGTTGTTGCGGCGTCACAGTGCGACCCCAAAGGCGCTGCTCGGCGCGTTCGAATCCGTTCGCGGACACGCGCGCGTGACCTCTCCCGACCCCGAGTCGACGTTTCAGGCACTGGAGAAGTACGGCGTCGACCTGACAGCGCGTGCACGCGGTGGCGAGCTCGACCCGATCATCGGTCGCGACACCGAGATCCGCCGTGTCGTGCAGGTGCTCGCGCGCCGCACGAAAAACAACCCGGTGCTCATCGGGGAGCCGGGCGTCGGCAAGACAGCGGTCGTCGAAGGCCTCGCTCAACGCATTGTCGCGGGCGACGTTCCGGAATCGTTGCGCGGCAAGCGGCTGATCGCGCTCGACCTCGGCGCGATGATCGCGGGCGCGAAGTACCGGGGCGAGTTCGAAGAGCGGCTGAAGGCCGTGCTGAACGAGATCAAGAGCTCGGACGGGCAGGTCATCACCTTCATCGACGAGCTGCACACCGTCGTCGGCGCGGGCGCTGCAGAGGGTGCGATGGACGCTGGCAACATGCTCAAACCCATGTTGGCGCGTGGCGAGCTGCGCATGGTCGGTGCGACAACCTTGGACGAGTATCGCGAGCGCATCGAGAAGGATCCCGCTTTGGAACGGCGCTTCCAGCCGGTCCTGGTCGGCGAGCCTAGCGTTGAAGACACCATCGGCATCTTGCGTGGGTTGAAGTCGCGCTACGAGGCGCACCACAAGGTGCAGATATCGGACGCCGCATTGGTGGCCGCAGCGACGTTGTCTGACCGCTACATCACCGGCCGCTTCCTGCCGGACAAGGCCATCGATCTCGTCGATGAGGCGGCGTCGCGCCTGCGCATGGAGATCGACTCGTCGCCGGTCGAGATCGACGAGCTGCGACGTGTCGTCGACCGGATGAAGATGGAGGAGCTTGCACTCGCGCACGAAGATGACGCCGCGAGCCGAGAGCGCCTCGAGCGGCTGCGAGCCGAACTCGCCGATCGCCAAGAGCAGCTCAGTGCGCTCACCGCACGATGGGACATCGAGAAGGCCGGCCTCAACCGCGTCGGTGAACTGAAGCAAAGTCTCGACGATGCACGCGGTCAAGCCGAACGCGCGCAACGCGACGGCGACTTCGAAACGGCGTCCCGATTGATGTACGCCGATATTCCAACCCTCGAGCGATCACTTGCCGAAGCAGGCAAGGCCGAAGCCGGCGGCGGGGCGGTGGTGAAGGAAGAGGTCGGCCCCGATGACATCGCGGAGGTCGTCGGCGCATGGACAGGCATTCCAGCCGGCCGTCTTCTCGAGGGCGAGACCGGCAAGCTGCTGCGCATGGAGTCCGAACTCGGCCATCGGTTGATCGGCCAAAAGCAGGCAGTAGCAGCGGTTTCTGATGCGGTACGTCGTGCGAGGGCAGGCATCTCCGACCCCGACCGGCCGACCGGATCGTTCCTGTTCCTTGGTCCGACCGGAGTGGGGAAGACGGAGTTGGCAAAGGCACTCGCCGACTTCCTCTTCGACGACGAGCGCGCGATCGTGCGCATCGACATGAGTGAGTACTCCGAGAAGCACTCCGTCGCACGATTGGTCGGTGCGCCCCCTGGATACGTCGGCTACGAAGAGGGCGGACAACTAACGGAGGCCGTTCGTCGTCGTCCGTACTGCGTCGTCCTGCTCGACGAAGTCGAGAAGGCTCACCCCGAGGTCTTCGATGTGTTGTTGCAGGTGCTTGACGACGGCCGGCTGACCGATGGTCAGGGTCGTACGGTCGACTTCCGCAACACGATCTTGATCCTTACGTCGAACCTGGGCTCGATGTACCTCATCGATCCGACACTCGACGACGACACGCGCCGCGACGCAGTGATGTCGCTGGTGCGGGCCACCTTCAAGCCTGAGTTCCTGAACCGCCTCGATGAGGTGATCCTGTTCGACCCGCTCGGCACCGATGACCTGACCCGAATCGTCGATCTGCAGATCGCCCGCCTGCAAGCCCGCTTGGCTGATCGGCGGCTCACGTTGTCGGTGACACCGGCCGCATTGGAGTGGCTCGCACTGACCGGCTTCGACCCGTTGTACGGCGCCCGGCCTTTGCGACGATTGGTGCAGTCGGCGATCGGTGACCAGCTCGCGCGCGGGTTGCTCTCCGGTGAGATCCGCGATGGCGAAACCGTCTCAGTCGACGTTGCCGCGTCGAAGGACGCGCTCGTCATCCACGCCGCCTAGGAGCATTGAAGTCCAGCGCACGCAAGAACGTGCGCTGGACTTCAACACCTGAGCCGACCGCCTCTAGTTGCTGAGCGCTGGCAGGTCGGTTAGGTAAGGGGGGTCGGATCCGGCGCGGGTGCACGCAACTGCCGACACGAGGACGGCGAACCGCACCGCCTCTTCGACCTGCTCGGCGCTCAGTTGCGCAAGTGCTGCAATGTTCAGGAGCCCGGCCTCGTCGAGTGCGTGCAGAAGGCCAGCCGTGAACGTGTCGCCGGCCCCGATCGTGTCGGCCACTTCGACATCGATGCCACCGACGCCGACCTCAAGTCCGGACGGCAGTCGCGCCAAGGCCCCGTCGGCACTCCTGGTGAACACGACCAGCGACGGGCCGCGCGTCGACCATTCGGCGAGCACGTCGGCATGGGAGCGATCCGGATACAGCCAATTCACGTCGTCGACACTGGCTTTGACAATGTGCGCGAGGCCGAGCCAGCGCTCGACCGATTCCCTGTACGCACGCGGATCGGGACAGATCGTTGCGCGCACATTCGGGTCGATCGACACCACGCGCTGCGACCGCTCGCGTCCAAGCATCGCCTCAAGGACCACGCCCCCTGGCGGCATCAGCAGAGCCATCGAACCTGCGTGCAGTGCCGTCACAGACGGATCGAACGCCACGGGCAAATCGTTGGTGACCCACTGCCAGTCGGCTGTGTCGCGAAGGTAGAAGCTGTAACGTGCGCTGCCGTCATCACGGAGGTCAACGACCGCCATCGAACTCTGCTCGGCAGCCTTCACCACATATCGAACGTCGACACCATCGCCGACGAGCCTCTCGCGCAACCGCACACCGAAGGCGTCGCCGGAGATACGGGCGAGCATGGCCGTCGACGTACTCAATCGGGCCAATGCAACCGCGGTGTTGGCAGGCGATCCCCCAGGCAGTGCTCGCCATATCTCGCCGTCGACGTGGACGAGATCGATCAGGGTTTCCCCGCACACCAAAATCACCGACGACCTCCAGCGAGGCTAGGAAACAAGTTGGCCCAACCGAGAGATTGCTTCGATCAGCACTTCGTCGCGCTTGCAGAAAGCAAACCGCACCAACGGACGCCCTGTCTCGATGTTGTCGTAGAAGACTGAATGGGGAATCGCGACCACACCCGCGCGTTTGGGCAGGTCGCGGCAGAATGTCACACCGTCGTCGCAGCCGAGAGGGCGCACGTCGGTAGTGACGAAGTACGTCCCGGCCGGGACGAACACCGAAAACCCGACGGACGCAAGGCCGGCGCACAGCAGATCGCGCTTACGCCGCAGGTCTCCGGCGAGCGTGGCATAAAACGAATCGTCGAGCCCTAGACCGACTGCTACCGCGGGTTGGAAGGGCGCGCCGTTGACATAAGTCAAGAACTGCTTGGTAGTGCGGACGGCGGCAACCAAGGCCCCGGGTCCTGTTACCCAGCCGATCTTCCAGCCGGTCAGGGCAAACGTCTTGCCAGCTGATGAGATCGTCAACGTCCGTTCCCACATGCCTGGCAGCCCGGCAATCGGCACATGCTCACCGTCGTAGACCAAGTGCTCGTACACCTCGTCGGTGACGACATACAAGTCGTGTTCGATCGCCACTGATGCGACCGCTTGCAGCTCTTCGCGGGTCAAGATAGTGCCGGTCGGATTGTGTGGTGAGTTCAGCAGAATGAGTCGCGTACGGGGAGTGACCGCAGCGCGCAACCGCTCGACGTCCAGCCGGAAATCGGGTGCGCGCAACGTAACCGGCACCCGTACGCCGCCTGCCATGACGATCGAAGCGACGTAGGAGTCGTAGTACGGCTCCAACGCGATGACTTCGTCGCCGGCATCGACCATCGCGAGCATGGCCGCGGCGACGGCCTCAGTCGCGCCGGCTGTGACCAACACCTCGGAATCGGGGTCAAGCTCGAGGTTGTAGAACCGGCGCTGATGCTCGGCGATGGCCAGCCGCAGTTCCGGGACGCCAATGCCCGGCGGATATTGATTGCGCCCGGCCCAGATCGCATCGACCGCTGCTTGCTTGATGAGATCCGGGCCGTCGACGTCGGGTAAGCCCTGCCCGAGGTTGATAGACCCGGTTTCCAGCGCCAGCGCCGACATCTCGGCAAAGATCGTGGTCCCGAGCCCTTGGAGGCGCGGCACGAGAGGGTTGCCCGGCACGCGGTCAGCCTAGTGAGTCCGGAGAAGCGAACGGGCCCTTTCGGAGTTACTGACCTGCGGCCGTGCGGCAGCAAGCCCCGCGGCTACCAGTCGTGCGGCCTGCGACGGCCAGCCTGACGCATTGCCGTCAGTCTGGCACGCTGAGCACATGCCGACGGCCCTTATCACCGGATCGACTTCAGGGATCGGCGCCGGATTCGCCGAGATCTACGCCAAGCTCGACCACAATCTGGTGCTGGTCGCTCGCGACCGCGCCCGCCTGGATGCCCAAGCCGCAAGCCTTCACGAGCAATGGCAAGTGGACGTCGAGGTGCTGGTCGCCGACCTCGGCACCGATGCGGGGTGTGCCGCTGTCGAGGCGCGCGTTGCCGACGAAGACCAGCCAATCGACGTCCTGGTCAACAATGCCGGTTTCGGGATGGGTCGCGACTTTTTGCATTCGGCGATTGCCGACGAAGAGCAAATGCTCCGGGTCATGATCCGCGCGCCGATGCGCATCACCAAGGCCGCGCTGCCCGGAATGCAGACGCGCGACAGCGGCATCATCATCACGGTCGCGAGCATCGCGGGGTTCCTCAACCACAGCACGTACGGAGCAGCGAAGGCGTGGGCGGTGCGATTCAGCGAAAGCCTTTCTCTGCTACTGACCGGCAGCGGCGTGCGTGCGATCGCGTTGTGCCCGGGCCTCGTCCACACCGAGTTCCACGAGCGAGGCGACGTCGACGTCTCGAACGCGCCGACGTGGATGTGGCTAAGCGTCGACCAAGTAGTCGACGCGTGCCTCGACGATCTGCGCCGTGGCAAGGCCGTCAGCATTCCGAGCCTTCGCTACAAGCTGATCGTCGGGGCCGGCCGGCTCGCGCCGGCGACCCTCGTCGCACGTGCCCGCAACCTTCGTCGCCCACGCAGTCGAACAGCTACGCCGAACCGCTAGGTCGATATGTGGGGGCGAACCGTTAGGCTCCTGCGCCATGAGCGACCGCGACGCACTGCTGCAAGAGATCACGTCCAAGGCTGTTGTGCACGGGAAGGTGACGCTGAGCTCGGGCCGCGAGGCCGACTACTACGTCGACCTGCGCCGCGTCACACTCGACGCTGCCGCCGCACCACTTGTCGGCTCGGTGATGCTCGACCTGACCGCCGACCTCGACTTCGATGCCGTCGGTGGCCTGACCCTCGGTGCCGATCCGGTCGCGACCGCGATGTTGCACGCGGCCGCCGGCCGCGGACGAAAGCTCGACGCATTCGTCGTCCGCAAGGAAGGCAAGGCGTACGGTCTGCAACGCCGCATCGAAGGACCAGACGTAGCGGGACGTCGAGTGCTTGCGGTCGAGGACACCTCGACCACGGGTGGGTCGGTGTTGACCGCAGTGGAGGCGCTACGCGAAGCGGGCGCCGAGGTTGTTGGGGTGGCCGTGATCGTCGAACGTGGTGCAGCGGGCGCGGTTGCCGACGCGGGCCTGCTGTATCGAGCCGCGTACTCACTCGCCGATCTCGGACTTTCGTAGCGGGCGTCGAGCCCTTCTTCGCTGCGGGCGTTTGCGCAATCGGTTGTGCGAATATTCCGCGCCCGCTAGCGTCAGGACGTGCGGAGTGCCCCGACTCTCGAGGACGTCGCCAAAGCCGCAGGCGTCCACAAGGCCACCGCGTCGCGCGCCCTGAATCCGGCGACCGACAGCCGGGTCAGCGAGCAGACCGTACGTCGGGTGCGCGCCGTTGCCCAGCGACTCGGGTACACCCCGAACGCCTTGGCCCAGGGTCTGCGCACCGCGCGCACATCGACGATCGGTATCGTCCTGCCCGATCTGACCAACCCGCTGTTCCCGCCCATCGTCCGGGGCATCGAGGACGTCCTCGCGGCTCGCGGTTTCGTTGCGTTGCTGGCGAATACCGACAACGACGACGAGCGCGAGATCACCCACATCGACGCGTTGCGGGCCCGTCGGGTTGACGGCTTCATCGTCGCTACTGCGCGTCGCGACCACCGTCTCCTCGAGACCATGGCACTGGAAGGCGTGGCGATAGTTCTGGTCAATAGGACCACCGATCGCCACGACATCTCGGCCGTTCTGGGCAACGACGCCGCCGGGATAGCGGCGGCGGTCGACCACCTGGCCGAACTCGGTCACACATCGATTGCGCATCTCGCTGGCCCACACCAGCTGTCGACCGGTATCGCTCGCGCGGACGCGTTTCGGGCAGCCATGCGAGCACATGGGCTGCGAACACGACGCCCCGACATTGTCGAGTGCGACGGTTACACCGTCGAGGCCGGCCTGGTTGGCACCCGCTCACTCATCGCCACCAATCGGTCGTTCACCGCGATCGTGGCGGCCAACGACATGATCGCGGTTGGCGCGCTTCAAGCCGTGCATGCAGATGGGCTGCGCTGCCCCGACGACGTCTCCGTCGTCGGCTTCAACGACATGCCGTTCGTTGATCAGTTAAGCCCGCCGCTCACCACAGTCCGGCTCCCTCAATACGAGGTCGGTGTGCAAGCGGCGCAACTCCTCCTTGATCGGCTCGCAAATCCCGGAAGCAGTGCAAAGACGGTGATCTTGCCCGTCGCGCTCGTTGCACGCGGCTCGACCGGTCCTTGTCGCGCACGCACTGTCGCAACAAGCTAAGACCGCCTGCGGGACGGGAGCGTCAGCCTCCGGCTGAGTGATAGTGGCGCAGGCTGTATCCCCACAGTCTGCGAGCCAGGAAGAACAGCACGAATCCCACGACCGGCGACCAATGCGCGAGCACCGACGTCGCGCCGTGCTTTGAGGCAATGCCGAGGATGACCTCCACCGGGAAGTAGGCGACGAACGCAAGCGGCAGGACGAAGGTAAAGAGTCCCTGAACTGTCCTTGGCAAAATCGACAGCGGGTAGTTGCCGAACGTCGAGAGCAACTCATCGACCCATGACCCAAGCACGCGCGAGCCCGGTGAACGCAACAGCAGGCATGACAGAGTCAACTGCACGGCAGCCTCGACGAGCATGCCCGCGATGACTGCGACCGCGATGTACAGACCCATCGCGACGGTCCAATGAAGGTGCACGAGCGCAAGTGCGACGCCAAGCGTCGAGAAACCAACCAGCAAGTCGCCAATCGCATTCACGCTGAACTGGCTGAGCAGCAACTGCATGAAGACGGGCAGCGGCCGTAAGAAGTAGCCGTCCATCCGACCTTCATCAACGAGCAGCGGTATCCACGCGAAGTTGTAGAAGAACAGTACGTAGAGCCCGTGAGCGACGAGTCGCATGCCGACGATGAGCAAGACACCGTCGCTAGGAAATCCACCGAGTCCACCCTTGAACCTGGTGAGCAGAACGCTGACGAAGATGAGCGTCGACGTCTGCCAGAGGATGCCGAACATGATCGAGGCGACGAAGTTTCCGCGGTACTCCATCTGAGCGCGGAAGTTCAGCGCACTCACCTTGTAGACGACCCGAAGCGTATGCCGCGCGCGTTTCGCGCGCAGTTGCACGGCAGATTCGGTCACTGCGGTCATAGCTTCATCCGCCCTGCACCACGACGCGCCGACCGGCGCGACTCCATAGCAATCGGGAAATGACAGCGAGCGTGACAACCCAGAGTGCCTGAAGCGCGAGCTCCCGAGCAGCGTGACCGATCGGGGTCCGCCCCACGTAGAGCGACAGTGGCACGTTGATGCCGAAGCTAAACGGCAACCATGTTGCACATGCCAGCAATAGGGCCGGCATGAACGGCAGCGGCACGAAAACTCCCGACAACAGATCCTGGATGAAGTAGTACATGCGCACGATCGCGCTGTTGCTAACGAGCCAGAACATGGCAATGTCGACCAGCTGACCGAGGTAGTACAGCACCATCTGCCCAAGCAACAGACTCGCAGCGAACACTGCTGCACCGCTCGCGCCCCGCGGTGGCGCGATGATGTGAGCAAGCAGCAAGACTATGTATCCGAGCAGTGCCCAGAACGCACCGTAAATCATGTCGCCGGACTGCCGCCACATATAGAACCTCGACGGCGAGATCGGCCGCAAAAACCAGTACACAACAGTGCCTTCGCGCACCGCGACACTCAGACTGTCACGCACATTGAACGTTCGCGAGTTCCATCGGATACGCGCAAGGAGTAGCGCCATCAGCGAATACGTCAGCGTCTGTCGCAGCGTTAGTCCGGCTGCCACTCTCGTGTGGCTGAACACCGCAGTCCACAAGCGGTCATAGAGATAGAGCTGTACAGCGAGCGTGACGGGAGCAACGACCAGCCGCACCCGATATGCCCGTTCATTCAGCAGGCCGATCCGAAGGATGCGCCATGAACGACGTGCGCGTGGTGCCTCCGTGCCGGTGGTGCCGACCTGTAAGACCGTCACGCCGGACGTCGATCAGTGGATGTCTCGACGGCGCGCTGATCGCCGTCCCGCTCATCGCTGTTGCGCTCGTCGAGAGTGGACAGGTAGACATCGCGCATCACGTCTTCGAGGTTCGTCTCCACGACGCCGATATTGACGACCGGAAAGCGCGAGATGAGGGCGCGGACCACGTCCTCAGGAGTGCTCGAACCGATCGGCGCGAGGACAGCCTGTATGCCGTCGTGACTGACCACTTTCGTGCCGGGCACTTCGAGTGCACTCACGGGTTCGGAGAACGTGACGTTCACGATCGGCTTGCCGCCGTGCGCGGCCTTGAGTTCGTCGAGCGTGCCGTCGAACATCAGCCGCCCGTGGTTGATGAGCAAGACCCGCTCACATAGCCGCGCGACCTCGGTCATGTCGTGCGTTGTGAGAACGATCGTGCGGCCGCGCTCCTCCACCTGCGATCGCAAGAACTGCCTGGTCTGCTCCTTCACCACGACGTCCATGCCAATCGTCGGCTCATCGAGAAACACGATCGCCGGATCGTGCAACATGGCGCCGGCGATCTCGCAACGCACCCGCTGACCGAGGGACAAGTGCCTGACCGGCGTGTCCCAGAAATCCGAAAGCTCGAGGATCGCGTCGAAGTCCGCGAGTTGGCGATCGTAGACCGCTTGCGGCACATCGAAGATGTCGCGCAGGATCGCGAACGACTGCCTGACCGGAAGGTCCCACCAGAGCTGGGTCTTCTGACCGAACACGGCGCCGATGTTGCGGGCATTCGCGATTCGATCGCGATGCGGAACGCGCCCGTCGACGAAGACCTCGCCAGCTGACGGGGTGAGCACCCCGGTCAACATCTTGATGGACGTCGATTTGCCGGCACCGTTGGGACCGAGCAGGGCGACGAGTTCGCCCTTCTCGACGGTCATGGTCAGATCGTCGACGACGGTTCGGCGGTCGTGAATGGGATCGATCAACGAGCGGAAGCCGGCGAATCGGCCCTCGTGTCGCCTGGCAACGGTGAACGTCTTCGTCAGACCACGCGTCACGATCGCCAGGTCGGCGTCACTCACCCGCTGTTGCCTCCGGATCCGAAACAAGGTCTGCGAGCCCGGCGCTCTACGAGGCCCTAAACCGCCTGTCGCCGCTTGTTCCGGCGCAACTCCACCAGCATCGACAGGATCGATACGATAACGGCGAAACCCACGACGGGCAGCGCGTACTTCTCGATATGTAGTTTGAGACCGGCGTAGTAACCCACCAGCAAGATCGCCAGCGGCCAGGCAATGCCGCCGATGACGTTCCACAGCGTGAACCGCCGAACCGGCATCTCAAGCATGCCCGCTGCTGGGTTGATAAATGCGCGCAGAACCGGGATAAAGCGACATAGCAGGACGACCCAGCCCTCGCCGAACCGTTCGAACAGTGGCTCGATCCGCCGCAGGGAGTGCTCGAAGCTTGACCCGGGCTTGGCCAGCGCGACGCTGCGGCGACCGATCAAGAAGCCGACCTGGCCTCCGGCAATCGCCGCGATCGGACAACCGACCAGGAGAGCAGCGAGTGGCAAGTGCCGCGAATCGGACACGGGAAGTGCCGCAAACGCTCCGGCAAGCGCAAGAAGCGTGTCGCCCGGCAGGAAGAACCCGATCAGCAATCCGGTCTCGACGAACAAGATGACGAAGATCCCGAACAGCCCGAACGTCGTGATGACGGAGTTCGCGTCGAGGACGTTGACCGAGGCCTGGACGCTGGCGCCCGCCAGCTGCGCGACGGCCGCATGGATGCTGGCGCCGGCCAGGTGATCGATCATGGCCCGAGGCTATCCAACGAAGCTGGCTGGTACCTGACCGCCCAAACCGCCCCCACCGTCGGATGATCACGTAAGGGGGGTGTCGGGGCCCTTCAATAGGTGAGCGCACCTGTTGAAGTGATGGTTCGCCTAGCGCGACGGGCCGGCTCGAACGCCCGCAGACCTAAGCGCCACCCCGTTGGCCGGATGCGGGATACTTCGGCTGCACCTCCTCCTCCAGCCGCCACGTTCTCCGGAGTATTCAGATGCCGATCGCCAGCCCTGAGGTCTATGCCGACATGATCGATCGGGCAAAGGCGGGCAAGTACGCCTACCCGGCGATCAACGTGACGTCGTCGTCGTCGCTGAACGCGGCGATCCAGGGGTTCGCTGACGCTGAGAGCGACGGCATCATCCAGGTTTCGTGGGGTGGCGCTGAGTTCGCGTCCGGCCAGCGGGTCAAGGACATGGTCGTCGGCGCGGTCGCCCTGGCTGAATTCGCCCACGTGGTCGCGGCAAAGTACCCGGTGAACATCGCGCTTCACACCGACCACTGCCCGCCGAACAAGCTCGACGGCTACATGCGGCCGCTCATCGAGATCTCGAAGGAGCGGGTGGCTCGCGGCCTCGACCCGCTCTTCGGCTCGCACATGTGGGACGGCTCAGCGGTGACGCTTGAGGAGAACCTTGCGATCGCCAAAGAGCTGCTGGCCGGCTGCGCCCAGGCGAAGATCATCATGGAGTTGGAGATCGGTGTTGTCGGCGGCGAGGAAGACGGCGTCTCGCACGAGATCAACGACAAGCTCTACACGACCCCAGAAGACGCGTTGCGCACAGTCGAGGTACTCGGACTAGGCGAGAACGGCCGCTACTTGCTGGCCGCGACGTTCGGCAATGTGCACGGCGTCTACAAGCCTGGCGGCGTGAAGTTGCGGCCGAAGGTGCTGAAGGAAATCCAGGACGAGGTTGGTTCCAAGTACGGCCGGACGGAGCCGTTCGACCTCGTATTCCACGGCGGCTCGGGGTCCTTGCTGGAGGAGATCCGCGAGACTCTGGACTACGGCGTCGTGAAGATGAACGTCGACACCGACACGCAGTACGCCTACACGCGTCCGGTCGTCGAGCACATGTTCAAGAACTACGACGGGGTGCTGAAAATCGACGGGGAGGTCGGCAACAAGAAGGCCTACGACCCTCGGGCGTGGTCAAAACTGGCCGAGAACGGCATGGCGGCCCGTGTAGTCGAGGCCTGCACCGACCTCCGCTCCACTGGCACCAAAGCCTGAACCCACCGCCCTCGCCCGGTTCCGCCCTCGCCCGGTTCCGCCCTCGCCCGGTTCCACCCCCGCCCGGTTCCACCCCCGCCGTCCCGCCGTCCCGGCCTCGGCAGTCGCGCCGGTTGATCACGTAAAGGGGGTGTGGGTGTCCCTCAATAGGTGGGCGCACCTGTCGAAGTAACGGTTCGCCTAGCACGACGAACCCGACTCCGCCCGATCGCCGTAGGTTGCCTGTCGCAGCCGATAAGCCGATCAGTCCCGGGCTGTGGACAACGACGGCGGAGTTGCTCGGCTAACCACCACCATGTGGCCTATGCCTCTGCCTCCGCGCCTTGCCCACATCGCGGCGACCCAACGCGGGCTCTTCACCGCGTCCCAGGCGCTCGGCGCTGGATATGGCGAGCGCGAGATCAAGGTGCTTACGCGCACGACAGAGTGGCTCAGACTCCGGCGAGGCATCTACATCGAATCGCGTCTCGTCCCCACCGACGACTCCGGGCGCCATATTCTCGGCGCGCGCGCCGCCCTGCTGCGCGTGAAAGACGGGGCGTTCACGAGTCATCTCACGGCTGCTGTCGTCCACGAAGTCGACGCACTCGACCCTGACTTCACGACTGTCCACTTGACCCGCATCGGCCTCGCGTCATCGCGCACCGAGGCGGGAGTTCACCACCACGTGGCCCGCGTACCGCCCGGGCGCGTGATTACCGTGCACGGGATCCGCGCTACCGATCTGCCCTGGACGGTCATTGATTCAGCTCGCGAGTTGACCTTCGAACAAGGAGTCGTGCTCGCAGAGTCCGCCCTCTGGCAGGAGCGGACGACATCGGCGTCGTTGCGCTCGGTGTTGCTGACCTGCGCGGACTGGCCTGGTGCCCGGAATGCGGGGCGAGTGGTCGCCTTCGCATCAAATGGTTCCGAGTCGCCCGGCGAGTCACTTGCCCGCATCGCCTTCGAGCGCCTTGGACTGCCGCAGCCACGCCAGCAAGTCGACGTCCGCGATGCTATGGGCTTGATCGGGCGGGTCGATTTTCTATGGGCCCAGTATCGGACCATCGGGGAGTTCGACGGTCGGCTCAAGTACGACGGTGAGCGAAGGGGAACCCTGTACGACGAGAAGCGCCGCGAAGACAGGCTGCGCGAGGCCGGCTTCGAAGTCGTGCGCTTCGGGTGGGCCGACGTGCAAGGTGAAGCCAAGCCGCTTGGACGTCGGTTGGTCGCGGCCTTTGCGCGTGCTGCGCGCAGAGCGGCGATCAGCGCGTAAGGATCTAGCTCGGGCCGCCGGCAGCGCTGCCGCAGCAGGCAGGGCAGGATGGGCGTCATGACCAACCTCCTCGGCGAGCCCCCAGCCACTCTCCTTCCCGACGATCCCGAGCCGCGCGCTGAACTCGAGAGCGGGATCGACCCGACAGTGGTCGCCGCGGCACACCCCAGCTACGCGGCAGCTTGGGCCGAACTGGCTGACCGGTCCCTCGCCGCTGGCGAACCGGTGGCCGCGTACGCCTACGCCCGCACCGGGTACCACCGTTCACTGGACCAGTTGCGTCGCGCCGGCTGGAAGGGACATGGCCCAGTGCCGTGGGAGCACGAGCCGAACCGGGGATTCCTTCGCAGCCTGAACGCGCTCGGTCTCGCGGCGGCCGCGATCGGTGAGGACGACGAGGCTGCGCGCTGTGCCGAGTTCCTCCGCGATTCCAGCCCCTCGGCCGCAGCTGCGCTGGCCGACTAACAGGGCCGACGCTCGGCCGTCAACCTCCCGCTGGTTCGGCCACACCGTCACCCCTCGCCGTCCCGCCTTGGTTCGATCCCGCTGTCACGCAAGGCGAACCGTCACTCCGACGGGTGCGCCCACCTGTTGAGGGGCCCCCACACCCCCCTTACGTGATCAACCGGCGGTCAGGCGGGCTCGGCGCGAAATTCTCGCTTATCGGCCGCTATCGGGTAGCCTCTCTTCGCAAGAGGCCCCGGTCGCGCTTGCGATCCTTTGGGGCCTTCAGTCTTCCGAAAGGCCGTCCCGCATGCCCGCGATCGTGCTCGTCGGCGCCCAGTGGGGCGACGAGGGTAAGGGCAAGGCTACCGACCTGCTCGGCGACCAGATCGACTATTGCGTGCGGTTCAACGGCGGCAACAATGCCGGCCACACCATCGTGATCAACGATGAGAAGTACGCCGTGCACCTGCTGCCCAGCGGCATTCTGACCCCGACGGTCACCCCGGTCATTGGCAACGGCGTTGTGATCGACCTTGCCGTGCTTTTTGGCGAAATCGACATGCTCCAGCAGCGGGGGATCGACACCAGCCGGCTCATCGTCAGCGCGAACGCCCACGTCATCGCCAGCTACCACCGCACGATCGACAAGGTCGGCGAGCGTTTCCTTGGTAAGGCGAAGATCGGCACCACTGGCCGCGGCATCGGGCCGGCGTATTCCGACAAGATGTCGCGCGTCGGCGTGCGCGTTCAGGACCTCTTCGACGAGAAGATCCTGCGACAGAAGGTCGAGGGCGCGCTGCAGCCCAAGAACCAGCTGCTGGTCAAGATCTACAACCGTGCGGCGATCGACGTCAGCGCTGTCGTCACCGAGCTCCTCGAATACGCCGACCGGCTACAGCCGATGGTGCAAGACACCAGCCTGCTCCTGAACAACGCCCTCGACCGCGGCGATACCGTTCTTCTCGAAGCCGGCCAGGCGACCCTGCTCGACGTCGACCACGGCACCTATCCGTTCGTCACCTCGTCGAACGCCACGGCGGGCGGCGCGTGCACCGGTTCGGGCGTCGGACCGACCCGCATCGATCGCGTCATCGCAGTCGTGAAGGCATATACAACGCGCGTTGGTGCCGGGCCTTTCCCGACAGAACTTGAAGATGCGGACGGCGAGAAGCTGCGCGCGATAGGGGCGGAGTTCGGTACGACCACTGGCCGACCGCGACGCTGTGGCTGGTACGACGCGGTCATCGCGCGCTATGCCACGCGGGTCAATGGAGTCACGGATTTCGTGCTGACAAAACTCGATGTGCTGTCGGACTTCGACACGATCCCGGTATGTGTCGGCTACCGGCTACCCGATGGCAGCGTGATCGACGAGATGCCCATGACACAGACGGACTTTCACCATGCGCAGCCGGTCTATGAAGAGTTCCCCGGCTGGCGTGAAGACATCTCGAAGGCACGGGACTTCGACGACCTGCCGAAGAACGCGCGCAGATACATCGAGGCGTTGCAGGAGATGTCCGGCGCGCCGTTCAGCGTCATCGGCGTCGGCCCCGCGCGCGACCAGACCTTGCTGTTGCGGCCGCTAACCGCCAGCTGACGACACCGGCCGCTGTGGACATTCTCGTGATCGGCGGTGGTGCGCGAGAGCATGCGATCTGCCGAGCGCTGCGCGGCGACCCGGCCGTCACTGCACTGCATTGCGCACCCGGCAATGCCGGGATCGCCACGATCGCGGACGTCAGCGACGTTGACGTGCGAGACCCCGACGCGGTGGCAACGCTCGCAACCAACCTGAAAGCCGATCTCGTCGTCATCGGGCCCGAAACCCCTTTGGTAGCAGGGGTTGTCGACGCTGTTCAAGCACGGGGAATCGCCTGTTTCGGGCCGACGAAGGCGGCGGCGCAGCTCGAAGGAAGCAAGGCATTCGCGAAAGGAATCATGGCGGCCGCCGACGTGCCGACTGCCGCGTCAAGGGTCTGCACGGACGCCAGGCAGGCCGCTGCGGCACTCGACGAGTTCGGTCCTCCCTACGTTGTGAAGGACGACGGCCTAGCTGCGGGCAAGGGCGTTGTGGTGACACTCGATCGCAGCGTCGCGCTTGAGCACGCAAGCCATTGCGCGCGCGTCGTGATCGAGGAATACCTCGACGGTCCTGAGGTCTCATTGTTCGCGATCACCGACGGAACCACCGTCGTCCCGCTGCTACCCGCACAAGATTTCAAACGCGTAGCGGACGACGACCAAGGCCCGAACACCGGAGGCATGGGTGCCTACGCACCGCTGCCATGGGCACCTGGAGCGCTGGTCGGTGAGGTGACGCGTGACGTACTCCAACCGACCGTCGACGAGATGCGCCGTCGCGGCACGCCGTTCGCTGGCCTGCTGTACGCCGGACTCGCGTTGACGTCAAAGGGCACTCGGGTCGTCGAGTTCAACGCGCGCTTTGGCGACCCCGAAACGCAGGTTGTGCTGGCGCTACTGCAGACGCCACTCGCTGGCCTGCTCAACGCAGCGGCGACGGGCACCCTCGCCGAGCATCCACCGCTGGCGTGGCACGACGGCTACGCCGTCACCGTCGTCGTCGCGGCGGCCGGATATCCCGAGACTCCGCGCAGCGGCGATGTCATCGTCGGGCTCGATAACGTCAAAGCGCCGGGTTACGTCCTGCACGCCGGAACAACCACCCGAGACGGACAGCCGGTCTCCGCTGGCGGTCGCGTCCTGTCGGTAACCGCAACCGGTGACACGCTCAAAGCCGCCCGCGATGCTGCGTACGCGGGCGTCGCACAGATCGCCCTCGACGGGGGCCACCATCGCGGCGACATCGCACTGCTCGCCGTCCGCGGACAGATCACGCTTGCTCGCCCGCCGGGCGACGAGCTCTAGCTCATGCAACCTGGCGCGCCCATCGGCACCTGTTAGAGGGTGCAAGGCAACGCGAGAGGGACCGGCGTGCGAGCAGCAGACGAGGCGGAGTTCAAGGCCTACGCGGGCGGCCGCATGCGCGATCTTCGTCGTACGGCCTTTTTGCTATGCGGCGATTGGCATCACGCCGACGACGTCGTGCAGACGGTATTCACCAAGCTCTACGTCAACTGGGACAAGGTTCAACGCCACGATCGGCTCGACGGCTACGTGCGCACGATGCTCGTCCGGGCCACCTTTGAACGGCGCCGCCGAATGTCATGGCGACGCGAACTGAGCTCCGCCGAACCGCCCGATATCGGAGCCACCCCGACCGGCAGCGTTGAAGACCGGCTGGTGCTGTTCGATGCGCTCGCGAAGATGCCGCCCAGGCAGCGGGCGGTGGTCGTCCTGCGCTTCTGGGAAGACCTCGACGTCACCGAAACCGCGCACCTGCTCGGCTGCACTGAAGGAACCGTGAAGAGCCAAAGCGCACGCGGGCTTGCGAAATTGCGCGACTTGCTCGCACCCGAGGCCGCCCCTGCTGAACTGACGAGAGGACAACAACGATGAACGACGAGGACCTCGCACGGCAGGCGTTTGCCGCCGCGTTCCGCTCCGGCCAAACCGGGGAACCGCCAACCTTGCCGGACGTCGAGTTGCTGGCGCGCCAGGGTCGGCGCGCGAATCGCAACAGGCACGGCCTCTACGCCGCAGGGTCGACGGTGCTGGCCGGTGCAGCGGTTGCCGGCATCGTGACCGGACCAACGTTGCTTGGGCTCGGCAGCGCCTCGCCGTCCGACATCGGAACTGGAGCTCGGGGCACGACGACGCCGCCGTCATCGCCCGCTCCGTCATCGTCGAGTTCGGCGCCCGATCCGGCGAAGCCGTCGCCCGGGGTGCCGTGCGCAACTCCTGCCACCATCAACTGGCTCAGCGTCGTCAATGGGGCGCTGCCGGCCGGTGTCACCGCAACCCCTGACCATGCGGCGAACTGCGTTCAGACGCCCGACGGGTCGCGCACCGTCGAGGCATTGTTCACACTCTCGACCGGCACGGTCCAGCTGCAGGTCAACGCACAAACCGGTCCCGATATCGCCGCGAAACTCGGCGGGGGCGGGGCAGCGGGACAGATCGAGATCGCCCGGGGCACGGCGCCGTCGCCGCAGTCGCTGGATCCATCGACAGAGGCCAAGCTCGAGGCCAGCAAGATGGCGGCCGCAAGCGCGGCCGGGCTGAACTCGGCGTCGGCGGTCGAGAAGCCGGCGCCCTCACCGTCGGCTTCGCTTGATGCTGGGGCGATCGCCAGCCTCGAGGCCCAGAAGCGCGCGATGGCGAGCGCGGCCGCTACAAAGTCACCCGCTCCTGGTGCGGCAACCGACGGCGTCAAGGGAGTCGACGACCAGAGTTGCTCTCCGGTTAGTTCGGACGTGACCGCGTGTGTATCCCACCTGACCAAGGGCTCGCTGTCGGTCGTCGACGTCCAGCTCCTGCGCACCGGTGGGAACCCGCTAGCAATAGACGTCGCAGCGAGCAACGGCAAGGACCTGTCGGTCCCTGAGTCGGGACAGCTCCCCAGCGATGCGACCATGCTGGCGCTCGCGCAAGCGGTGGCCACCCACTTCTAAGAGCAGCCGCGGCGCGGGCATCCCGTGGGCAGACGCGAGATGCCGCGCCGATGCGACAATGGTGCTGTCATGGCAGCCACCCAGATCCCCGACGTGCTCGCGACGCGATACGCGTCGGCCGCGCTGATTGAACTGTGGTCGCCGCGGGCCAAGGTCGCGCTCGAACGACAGCTCTGGATCGCCGTCCTGAAGGCCCAATCCGAGCTCGGCATCGACGTCCCGGCTGGTGTCGTCGACGACTACGTGCGGGTCAGCAACGACGTCGACCTCGACTCCATCAACGAACGCGAGAAGCTCACCCGCCACGACGTGAAAGCGCGCATCGAAGAGTTCAACGCGCTTGCGGGGCACGAGCACATCCACAAGGGCATGACGTCACGCGACCTCACCGAGAACGTCGAGCAACTCCAGGTGCGCGAGTCGCTGGTGATCATCCGCGACCGGATGGTGGCTGCGCTGGCCCGGCTGGCCCGCCTCGCCGCCGAGCACGCCGAACTGGTGATGGTCGGGCGTAGTCACAACGTCGCCGCGCAGGCGACGACGCTCGGCAAGCGATTTGCCTCGGCTGGTGAAGAGCTGCTGGTCGCGCTCGAACGCATCGAGCAACTGATCGCACGCTTCCCGTTGCGCGGCATCAAGGGTCCGATGGGCACCGCCCAGGACATGCTCGATCTGCTCGACGGCGATGCAGCGAAGCTCGCCCAGCTCGAGGCCAGCGTTGCCGGCCACCTAGGCTTCGAGCGGGTGTTGAACAGCGTCGGCCAGGTGTACCCGCGGTCGCTGGACTTCGACGTCGTCACCGCTCTCGTTCAAGCGGGCGCCGGACCCTCGAGCCTTGCGACCACGATCCGCCTCATGGCCGGGCACGAGCTGGCGACCGAGGGGTTCAAGGCAGGGCAAGTCGGGTCGAGTGCGATGCCACACAAGATGAACACCCGGTCGTGCGAGCGAATCAACGGCCTCGCCGTCGTCTTGCGCGGCTTCAGTTCGATGACCGGGGAGCTCGCGGGCGACCAGTGGAACGAGGGCGACGTCTCTTGTTCCGTCGTGCGACGGGTCGCGTTGCCCGGCGCTTTCTTCGCAGCAGATGGACTTTTCCAGACCTTCCTGATCGTTCTCGACGAGTTTGGCGCGTACCCGGCCGTCGTCCAGCGTGAGCTCGATCGCTACTTGCCGTTCCTGGCCACGACGAAGGTGCTGATCACCGCGGTCAAGCACGGAGTCGGACGCGAGGTCGCGCACGAGGCCATCAAGGAGCACGCGGTCGCCGTCGCGCTGGCGATGCGGGAAAAAGGCATCGACCACAACGACCTGTTCGAGCGCCTCGCCGCAGATGACCGGCTGCAGCTCACCGACGCCGACATCGCTGCGCTGCCGTCAGCACCCCTCGCGTTCACCGGCGCCGCGACCGCGCAGGTCGCCCGCTTCTGCGACCAGGTTGCGCACGTCACGGCCCGCTACCCCGACGCAGCGTTCTACGCGCCAGGCGACATTCTCTGACCAGAGACCTTCTGGCACACTTCGGCGAATGAGCGACTACACCTTCATCGCCTCGGGCAAAGTGCGTGACCTCTACGAGATGGACGACGGCAGCTTGCTGTTCGTCGCCAGTGATCGCATCTCTGCCTACGACTTCGTGCTTCCGACGCCAATCCCCGACAAGGGCGCTGTCCTGACGGCGATGTCGATCTGGTGGTTCGAGCAGCTCGCCGACGTGGTGCCCAACCACCTGATCTCGACCGACGTGCCGCCGGAGTTCGCCGGCCGCGCGATGATCTGCGAGCGCCTCGACATGCTGCCGGTCGAGTGCATCGCCCGCGGATACCTGACCGGTTCGGGATTGTCGGACTACAAGCGCACCGGTGCGGTCTCCGGAATCCCGCTGCCGGCGGGCCTAGTCGACGGGTCGCGGTTGCCCGAACCGCTGTTCACGCCGTCGACGAAAGCGCCGATTGGCGAGCACGACGAGAACATTTCGCTGGCGGACGTCGAAGACACCATAGGGGCCGACGCAGCTGACGAGCTCAAGCGCCTGACGCTGGCGGCGTATGGTCGCGCCGAGGAGATCGCACGCGAACGCGGCATCATCTTGGCGGACACGAAATTCGAGTTCGGACGGCGAGGGTCCGGGGACGGCACGATCGTGCTGGCCGATGAGGTGCTGACCCCCGACTCGTCGCGCTTCTGGCCAGCCGATCTGTACGAGCCTGGGCACGCGCAGCCGTCGTACGACAAGCAATACGTGCGGGACTGGCTGACCTCACCGGCGTCCGGCTGGGACAAGAGTTCGGACACTCCGCCGCCACCGCTGCCCGACGAGGTGGTCGCGAAAACGCGCGAGAAGTACATCGAGGCCTACGAGCGGCTGACCGGCCTCGCCTGGTCCTAGGCCATGGCTGACGCCGATGACGTGCGACGCATTGCGTTGAGCCTGCCGCAGGTGGTCGAGATCCCCAGCGAAGGGTTCGACTTCAGGGTGGGCGGCAAGGGGTTCGTCTGGTCCTACCCCGAGTACCGCCCAGGCAGGCGTCGAGAAATTCGCACCGACGTCGCCGTCCTCTACGTCGGCGATGAGGCCGAGAAGCAGGCACTCGTGCTCGGTGAGCCGACGCTGTTCTTCACAACACAGGGCTACGACGGATTCCCGCTGGTGATGTTGCGGCTCGACGAAGTCGGCGTCGAACGCCTCACCGAACTGGTGACAGACGCATGGCGAATGCGAGCCCCGGCCACCATCGCCGACGCGCTCGAGTAGACCAACACCGGCCGGACCTACGACGCCGCGGTGACCTCGAGCGCGACCTTCGCCGAGATGTCGCCCTGCACCCGCACGACGACTTGGTGGGTACCGACGGTCTTGATCGGCGACTCGATCTCGACCTTGCGCTTGTCGAGGATCGGACCGCCGGCCGCCTTCACCGCCGCCACGACATCGGCGACCGTCACCGAGCCGAACAGCCGGCCTGCTGCACCGGCGCGCGTCGGCAGCGTGATCTTCAGGGTCTCGAGCTGGGTCTTGATCTCGCGTGCGTGCGCGAGGTCACGAACTTCGCGGATGTCACGCGCCCGCTTGAGCGAGGCGATCTGCTTCTCCGCGCCCTTGGTCGCGCGCATGGCAAGACCCTGCGGCACGAGGAAGTTTCGGCCGTAACCGTCTTTGACCTCGACGATGTCGCCAGGGGCACCGAGGCCAGCGACCTCGCCGGTGAGGATGAGTTTCATGGTCGTCGTCCTGTCTTCTAGCGCGCAGCGCTGGTATAGGGCAGCAACGCCACTTCGCGGCTGTTCTTTACCGCGGTGGCGATGTCGCGCTGGTGCTGAGTGCAGTTGCCGGTGACCCGACGGGCCCGGATCTTGCCGCGGTCTGAGATGTACTTCCGCAGCAGGTTGGTGTCCTTGTAGTCGACGTAGGAGACCTTCTCCTTGCAGAACACGCAAACCTTCTTCTTCGGCTTGCGCAGAGGAACTTTCGGCATCGCATTACTCCAAGTAGTCGCGCCCGTGTGGCTTCGTAGCCTGGGCAGTCAGTCGTGCGTGGGGTAGGAAAAAAGCGAGTGAGGGACGTCGCGAGGTGTGCGCCGCCCGGCAGAGTTCTAGAACGGCGGCTCGTCGGAGAACCCACCCGCTGCTGTGGGCGCCGACCATGGGTCGTCCGCGGGAGCGCCGCCACCGGAACCACTGCCGTAACCGCCACTCGCGCCCGGACCGCGGGCCGCCTTGACGACCTTGGCGGTCGCGTTGCGCAGTGAGGGACCGACCTCATCGACCTCAACCTCGAAGACGGTGCGCTTCTCGCCCTCTTTGGTCTCATAGGACCGCTGCTTGAGCCGGCCGGAGACGATGACTCGCATGCCACGGGTCAGCGACTCGGCGCAGTTCTCCGCCGCTTGCCGCCACACGTTGCAAGTGAGGAAGAGGCTCTCGCCGTCCTTCCACTCGTTCGTCGCCTTGTCCATGAAACGCGGCGTCGAGGCGATGCGGAACTTCGCGACGGCTTGGCCGTTGGGGGTGAAGCGCAACTCCGGGTCGTCGACCAGGTTGCCGATCAGCGTGATGACAGTGTCGCCGGCGGCCATGGCTAGTGCTTCTCCGGCCGCATGAGCTTGGTGCGCAGCACGGTCTCGTTGAGGTTCAGCTGGCGGTCGAGCTCCTTGACGGAGGCCGGCTCAGCGACGATGTCGATCACCGCGTAGATGGCCTCGGTCTTCTTGGCGATCTCGTACGCCAAGCGACGACGCCCCCAGACGTCGACCTTGTCCACGGTGCCGCCGTCTTGGCGAACAACACCGAGAAACTGATCGAGGGACGGGGCGACGGTCTTCTCTTCCACATCGGGATCGAGGAGCACCATCAGTTCGTAACGACGCATGCGTGCACCGACCTCCTTCGGTCTGGGCGGCCACGGTCGATCCGTGGCAGGAGGGCTCGTTGCGTCGAAGCAACGCGTCACAGTACCAAGCCGGCGGCCTCGACCCGAAATCCTGTCCACAAGCCCGAAACCCCGTCCACAAGCAGAGCAAGCGGCCGGACGGCGAGGAGCTTGGGCCAGGTGCGCCTGTCAGGGGTCGCGATTAGGGTGCAATCCATGACCACCTCGCTGCCGAAGATCGGTGCGCACGTCGACCAGGACGACCCCATCGCGCAAGCGCGGGCGCGCGAGGCCGACCTCGCGCAGTTCTTTCTCGGTGACCCACAGGACTGGAAGGCACCGCAGGTCCGGGCCGGCGTCGAGGCCCTCAAGAACGCCCCGATCGACCTCTACGTCCACTCGCCGTACGTCATCAACGTGGCCACCACCAACAACCGGATCCGGATCCCGAGCCGCAAGATCCTGGCGCAGCATGCCGACGCTGCGGCAAGCATCGGCGCGAAGGCGCTGATCGTGCACGGTGGCCACGTCTTGAAGGACGACGACCCGGCGGTCGGGGTCGACAACTGGCGCAAGACCTTCGAACGCTGGACGCCCCCGCTGCCGATCTTCATCGAGAACACTGCCGGCGGTGAGAACGCCATGGCGCGCCACTTCGACCGGCTCGCCATGTTGTGGGAGGCCGTCGGCGAGTACGGGCCCGGGTTTTGCCTCGACACCTGCCACGCCCACGCAGCCGGGGAGGATCTCGTCGGCGTCGTCGACCGCGTCATGGCCATCACCGGCCGGATCGACCTGGTGCACGCCAACGGCTCACGCGACCCGTTCGGTTCCGGCGCCGACCGCCACGCCAATTTCGAGGACGGCGACATTGACCCCGCGCTCATCGTCGAGGTCGTCCGTCAGGCTGGCGTGCCCGTGGTGTGCGAGACACCGAACGGTGCTGCCGGCCAGAGCGCCGACATCGCTTACCTGCGCAAGCACCTCAGCGCGGACGCCTGAGCGCCAGCGGACGCCTGAGTGGCTACAGCCCGACCGCGGCGATCAGTTCAGCGCCATGACGGGCTCGGGCTCGTCGTACCTCGGATCGCCGTCGAAGATGTCGGGCGCTCCGTCGAGCACCCCGCCGGCCGGGTCGTCGCTGCCGTCGGCGCGGACCACATCGCCTTCGGGTCGAAGGATGTCGATGATCACCAGCACACACAGCGCCAGCACGGAGATGTCCCTGATGGCCAGTGAGATCGCGTACGGTCCGTACTCCAGGCCCTTGCCGGTGCGACCGCTCGGGTCGCCCAGCAGGTACATCCAGATGCCGAGGAAGTAGATGATTTCGGCGCTCTGCCAGACCAGGAACGCTCGCCACCTCGGCCGGGCAAGCACAACGAACGGCAGCAGCCAGAGCACGTACTGCGGCGAATAGACCTTGTTGAGCACCAGGAAAAATGCCAGCGTCAGGAAGCACAGTTGCGGCAGCCGCGGTCGCCGGCGAGCGGCCAACGCGAGCCAGCACACGCCCAAGAAGGCGATCGCGATCGCAGCCGCCTCGTACAAGTTGAGCTGGTTCGTCGTGTACTTCCAGCCGAAGAAATTGATCTTGTGACCGAAGATCGGCAGCGTTTCTGGACGCGAGAGCACGTACCAGATTGAGCCCCAGTCAGCCCCACGCGTCCGGCTGAAATAGTAGAACCGGAACCAGCCTTCGGACCTCGTGATCGCAAGCGGGACGTCGACCACTGACCAGGCGATCGCAGCTCCCGCGACAGCGATCCAGAAGGCCCTCAACTGCCGTGCACGCCAGCACAACAGGAGCAATGGCAAGAAGAGCACGATCGGGTAAAACTTCGTCGCGACGGCCAGGCCCAACAGCGCGCCCGCCAGGAAGTTGCGTTTTCGCGACCACGCCAAGATGCCGAGAGACGTCATCGCGACTGCCAACAAGTCCCAGTTGATCAATCCGGCCAGGATCAGCGAGGGGGCCGCGGCCACCATCGCGGCGTCCCACATGCGGCGCCGGTTGGTCAGTGCCGTCGCGATCACCGCCACCACTGCCGCGATCGTGAGCATCAGCCAGGTCAAGTCGATGAAGCCCTGGCCGCGATCGTTGGAGGGGTACAACAGCCTTGTTCCGAGGGAGCCCACCTCCATCGCGGCCCCGATCATGACCGGGTATTCGACCTCGCCGGTTGGGTGCCCCGGTTGATCGTCGGACACGGTGTGCGCGTCCCAGTAGGGGATTTTGTTGTCAGACAGACCCTCACCGAAATAGAGCGGATAGATGTCGTTGTAGCAGGCGTGGCTGTACTGAAACCCGCCAGACCATGCCTGGTTGCGGCACGGGTATTTCTGCATGTACCCGAGAACCGAACTGGCTAGGGCGAGAGCGATCAGCACCCGCAGCGGCGTCCACCACGACCAGCCGGTGCGCGCGTGCCTGCCCAGGGGCCCGCCGAAAGCCGCGCTGCCACCTCGAACGAACGGATCGTCATGCGTGGGCGCGATCACCCCCGCCGCCACGTCGGCCGGCACGTCGTCCATGACAGGAAACTTAGTCGGCCACCGCGGTGCAGCCGCGCAGCCCCCGCTGCTCAGACACCGCGGCTACTTCGACCCGCTTACTCGGAGAGGGCCCGCTCGCGGGAATGAGTCACCCGGCGAGCCGGGGGATGATTTGCGGCACGCGCATGACCACCGTGACCGAGCACGTAGGACTCGCGGAGGTGGTTCCACCCGCAGTTCTGGCAGACCTCGACCACGTAGACCGTGAACTCGCTGACCTCGTGCTCCATCTGTGCCAGCTCGCGGGTTGCCTTGATTCGACCGCTGTATTGGCCTAGCGCGTCCCCGTACGTGTAGGTGACGTGGGTCAACGGCTCCTTGCGGCAGACCGGGCACTGCTCGGTGGTCGGCTCGCCGTGGTACTTGGCGGCCCGGAGCAGATACGGGTGCGCGTCACATACGTCGGTCGTCGTCGCCCGCCCGCCGAAAAGGGCGGCGAGGATGGCCCGACGCGCGAGCGAGTAGTCGATGAAGGACCGGGTCGTCTCCACGGCGGACATTTTAGCCACGCAGCGACACGGTGTTTGCGTTCGTGAAGGCGGCCCCGTATCGTTGCGATGTATCGGCTCGATACATCGAGGAGCAATCAGTGGCGCAAGCAGTCAGGCGGTCAGGACGCTCAGGCGTCCTCGAGCTTGCCGTCCTGGGGCTGCTCCACGAGTCACCGATGCACGGCTACGAGCTCAGCAAGCGCTTGAACACAATGCTCGGCGCCTTCCGGGCATTCTCCTACGGCTCGCTCTACCCGTGCCTGAAGCAGATGCTGGCCCTTGGTCATGTCAGCGCGGACGGCGAATCGACGGGGAGTCGTAGCAAGATCGTCTACCGGCTGACCGCCGACGGCAAAGAGCACCTGCAAAACCTGCTCGGCGAGGCCGGACCTTCGTCGTGGGAAGACGAGAACTTCGGCGTGCACTTCGCCTTCTTTTCTCAGACGGACGCCGAGGTGCGGATGCGCATCCTCGAAGGCCGCCGCAGCCGGCTCGAGGAGCGGCTCGACAACGTGAAGACCTCCGTCGCTCGCACTCGCGAGCGGGTCGACAGCTACACCCTCGAACTTCAGCGGCACGGTCTCGAATCCGTCGAGCGCGAAGTTCGCTGGCTGACCGAACTGATCGAAACCGAGCGGCGCGCCGACCCCGCGTCCACTCCGCAAGTAACTAGCCCCGCCACCAATGTCTAGCGCCATCACTCGTACGGGGATTAACCGGTTGTCTCGGGATCACACTGAAGGAGCACCGCTCATGGGTTCGGTTCGGGTAGCCATCGTTGGCGTCGGTAACTGCGCCGCGTCGCTCGTCCAAGGAGTCGAGTTCTACAAGAACGCCGACCCCGACGACCGGGTGCCGGGCCTCATGCACGTGCAATTCGGCCCGTATCACGTGCGCGATATCAAGTTCGTCGCGGCATTCGACGTCGACGGCAAGAAGGTCGGGTCCGACCTCGCCGACGCGATCGGCGCCAGCGAGAACAACACCATCAAATTCTGCGACGTGCCCACGACCGGCGTCGTGGTCCAGCGCGGCCACACCTATGACGGTCTGGGTGACTATTACCGCGACATCATCCAGGAGTCCGAGGAAGAGCCCGTCGACGTCGTAAAGGCGTTAAAGGACGCCAAGGTCGACGTGCTGATCTCGTACCTCCCGGTCGGATCCGAAGTCGCCGACAAGTTCTACGCCCAGTGCGCGATCGACGCCGGCGTGGCCTTCGTCAACGCGCTTCCCGTGTTCATTGCCAGCGACCCGACGTGGGCGAAGAAGTTCGAGGACGCCGGGCTCCCGATCATCGGCGATGACATCAAGAGCCAAGTCGGCGCGACGATCACGCACCGCGTCATGGCGAAGCTGTTCGAAGACCGTGGTGTCGAGCTGCTGCGCACGTACCAGCTGAACTTCGGCGGCAACATGGACTTCATGAACATGCTGGAGCGCAAGCGCCTGCAGTCCAAGAAGATCTCGAAGACGCAGTCCGTCACGTCGCAGATTCCGCACGAGATGGCGAAGGCCGACGTGCACATCGGACCGTCCGACTACGTGCCATGGCTCGACGACCGCAAGTGGGCCTACGTGCGCCTTGAGGGTCGTTCGTTCGGCGACACCCCGCTGAACCTCGAGTACAAGCTCGAAGTGTGGGACTCCCCGAATAGCGCCGGCGTCATCATCGACGCGGTCCGCGCGGCGATGATTGCGAAGGACCGCGGCATCGGCGGACCCATCAACTCGGCGTCCAGCTACTTCATGAAGAGCCCGCCGGTGCAGTACAGCGACGACGATGCGCGTCAGGCAGTTGCCGACTTCATCGCCGGCACGGTCGACCGCTAACCACCCACGTCATGCTCTGCGGCCCATTGCCGCAGAGCAGCTGAAGCGGCGTCCTTACCGATCGGTCCGGCGTCCAGCCTGAGTTCAAGCAGGTATCGATACGCGCGGCCGACGTCAGGCCCGGGCGGGATGCCGAGCACCGCGCCGATCTCGTAGCCATCGAGCTCAGGCCGCAGCGCGTCAATCTGTTCCTGCTCGCGCAACGCCTCGATGCGTTCCTCGAGGTCGTCGTACGCAGCAGACAGTGCGGCCGCTCGTCGCTTGTTGCGCGTCGTGCAGTCCGAGCGGGTCAGCTTGTGCAATCGCTCGAGCAACTGGCCGGCGTCGCGGACGTAACGACGCACAGCGGAGTCGGTCCACTCGCCTTCGCCATATCCGTGAAAACGCAGGTGCAGTTCGACGAGCCGCGAAACATCGGCGATTACATCCTTCGGATATTTCAGCGCGGTCAGTCGCGCCTTTGCCATCTTCGCGCCGACGACCTCGTGGTGATGGAACGAGACGCGGCCACCCGGTTCTTTGCGCCGAGTCGCGGGCTTGCCAATGTCGTGCAACAACGCAGCGAGCCGCAGCACCAGGTCAAGTTCAACATCGTCGCCTTCTAATGCAATTGCCTGCTCGACCACGGTTAGCGTGTGCTCATACACATCCTTGTGCCGGAAGTGCTCGTCGCTTTCGAGCCGCAGCTTCGGCAACTCCGGAAGCACGAGGTCGGCGAGTCCGGTATCAACGAGCAGCGCAAGCCCACGTCGCGGTTCTGCTGTGCACATCAGTTTCGAGAGCTCGTCACGCACCCGCTCCGCCGACACCTTCGTGATCCGCTCAGCCATCGCCGTCATCGCGATGGCAACTGACGGATCAACGTCGAAACGAAGCTGCGACGCGAACCTAGCAGCACGCATCATTCGCAGCGGATCGTCGGAGAACGAATCCTCTGGCAGACCCGGGGTCCGTAGCACATGAGCGGCCAGGTCATGGGCGCCGCCGAACGGGTCGTGGAACACGTGATCAGGAACGCTAAGGGCCATCGCGTTGACGGCGAAGTCTCGACGCCGCAGGTCTTCGTCGAGTGACTCACCGTAGACGACGTCGGGCTTGCGAGACACCGTGTCGTACGTCTCGAAGCGATACGTCGTAACCTCGAGCCGCACGCCGTCCTTGAGCAGTCCGACAGTGCCGAACGCGATCCCGGACTCCCACTTGCTGTCACGCCATTGCTTGGTGATCCGCAGAATCTCGTCGGGTCGCGCGCTGGTGGCAAAGTCCAGGTCGTTGCCGAGCCGGCCGAGTAACGCGTCGCGGACCGAACCCCCGACGAGCGCCAGATCGTGGCCGGCATGCGCGAAGAGTTCTCCGAGTTCGTCAACCACCGGCGCCGCCAGGGTTAGCTCGTCGATCGCTGCCCGTTGGGTGCTCGTTAGCGAAGGAGGGTGGGAACGCGACGCAGGCACAGGGGTCAAGGGTAGGCCTAATGCGATTGGCGCGCGCGAGCCGGTTAAGGCCACCTCAAAGGGGAATCTCCACCCGGCACGATCAACGACGCCCGTTCGTCCCTAACTCGGCACGAAGGGCGTTGTAACTTCAGGGGTTCCTTTCCTGGCCGAGCCCGCCTAATGTCTGCTTCGGCGGCGCCGCTAGGCGCACGTCGGTGAGCGAGGTCAACATGTTGGGTCCGCTCGACATTCATCAGTACCTGTTAGAGCACGACGTTCACCATGAGATCGTCCGCCTACCCCGGCCGGCCGCAGGCGCCGAACATCTCGCTGAGGTCCTCGGGGTAACTCCCCGGCGTTGCTTGGCGATCCATCCGTTCCACGCTCTGACTCCTGACGGCGACCTCCTCGTCCTTCTCATGGCGCCCGCCGACGAAGAGGTCGTACCTGCCACGCTGGTCTTCGCACTGCGCGAGTTGCTGCGCGACCAACTCGGACCAGACGCGGAACTGAGCGTCGCGGGTGCAGCCCTAGTGAGCCGTCGCACCGACTACATCGCCGGGCATCTCGCTCCGCTGTTATTGCCTCCCGACGTCATCGTGGTCAGCACGCGAGGTGTGCTGGATCTCGCGACCTCGATCATCTACACCGCGACGGGCGACGGTGGCACCGCGCTGGGGATCGCTGCGACCGACTTGCTGCATCTGAGCGGGGCCCTCGTGCTGCCCAGCGACGGCCCCGCTGAGGTCGCCGCTCCCGCTGGTAGCGGCTATGACGTCGACACGGCAGTCAGGATCGACCTTGACCCGATCGCGCCGACGCCGATCACGCTGCCTCTTCCGAGTGAGGCCATTTTCGGTGAAAACGAGCGCCCACTCGGCACAGGCGCCGCCGCGCGAGTTCGCAAGCGAACAGCATCGGGAACCTCGTCGCCACCCCCCGTGCCGGTGGTTGCGGCCACTGCGAGCTGAGGCGTAGTCGACCAGACCGTGCCACCCGCACTGCGTGCGGTCGACCAGACCGTGCCCACCCGGCCATTACGATCGAGCCGTGCCTCCTGGACGCCGACCCGTGCCTCGCCTGCGCCGCGTCGAGGAAACCTCCGCCGGCGGATTGGTCGTCGACACCGGCATTCCGGGCATTCGAGGTCGCCGCGCTGCGCTGATCGCCCGGCACGACCGGCGTGGCCGCTTGGTGTGGTCGCTGCCGAAGGGCCACGTCGAGGCAGGGGAGACTCCTGAGATTGCCGCCGTCCGTGAAATCGCCGAAGAAACCGGCATCGCTGGTCGCGTCGTCGCACCCCTTGGGACCATCGACTTCTGGTTTGTCGCTGAGGGGCGTCGCATCCATAAGACTGTTCACCACTACCTGTTACTCGCCGAGGGCGGCGAGCTGTCCGACGAGGACATCGAGGTCGTCGAGGTGGCATGGGTGCCGCTGGAGGAACTCGCGCAGCGGCTGGCCTACGACGACGAGCGCCGCCTTGTCGACCAGGTGCCGGGGCTGCTCGCGGACATCGCGTGAAGCGCAAAGGTCGATGCCTACAGCTGGCCAGCGCGGTGGCGGCGGTGTTTTTCGCAGCAACGGGCGGCCTCGCCGTCACCGGCGTTGCTCACGCCGCGCGAGCGCCAAATGCAGCGGCCCCCCACACCGGCCAGCTGCCTGCGGCTGCCCCGACACCAACGCCCGCGAGTGCGCCACATCGCGTGACGATCACGCTCTTGAGCCTCGACCCCAAGGCCGTCCAGCCGCACGACACGGTCGTGCTCGACGGCACCATCACCAACATCTCGGGTGCACCCCTCACGAGTGTGAGCGTTGCGGCGCGCGCGTCGGCAACGCGGATCAGTACCCGCTTCGACTTAGCGCGCGACTTCGACCCGAACGTGGTACTCGGGGCGACGGTCTCCAACACCCGCGTCGCAATCGGCTCGCTTGCGGCCGGCCAATCCGCACACTGGACGATCTTGGTACCGGTTGACCGCCTCAACCTGCCGTCGTCCGCCGCTGACTTCGGCGCGTATCCACTCGCTGTCGACGCGCGTACGACGTCCGGCCGTACCATCGCGACGACGCGTCTGCCGACGCAGCTGTTATGGATGCCGATTGGCGCCCAGTTCAGGCCGACGCAGATCAGCTGGCTGGTGCCATTGGTTGACGGGATACACCGCGGTGACGGCAACACGTTTCTCGACGACCAGCTCGCCACTGACCTCGCACCCACCGGCCGACTTGGTCGGCTGCTCTCACTGGCGTCGGCGGCACGAGTGCCGATCACATACGCCATCGATCCTGCGCTGGTCGACGACGCCACTGTGATGGCCGGGGCGGCCCAACTCTCGGCGGGGGTGACAGGGGTGACCGGAGTGCCGCCGCCGTCCGACATCGCCTCATCCTCTGAGCCAGCGTCGAGCGCTGCATCACCGTCGAGCACCCCGGCCAAACCGTCGAGCACCCCGAGGGAAGGCACCAAGTCTGCCGGCACGACGCCACCCGCAGCGCAGCCGACTCCGTACCAGGTGGTCGCGGGTGACACCGGGCGATCCACCAATGGAACAGGTGCATCGGCGGCCACGGATTGGCTCGCGGCGCTGCATAGCGACGTGTCCGCACCGGGCGCGGCGGTCATCGGGCTGCCGTATGGCGACACCGACCTGGTGGCTCTCGAGCGCGCCGGACTGACGAGGGAAATCGCCATAGCGCGCTCGACCGGCCAGTCGACGTTGACTGGCGACCTTCTGGCACCAACGTTGCCTAACGTCGTCTGGCCGGTCGACAGCACGATCGACGAGCCCACACTCAACGACCTAGCCGGCGATTTCGTCGACACCGTCGTGCTCGCTGATACGACGCTCCCGCCGCGCGACGCGAACGCGGTCACCGGCGCCCGCACGAACCTGCATACGGCGTCGGGCACCGTACGAGCGGTGCTCACCGACTCGACGCTGACCTCCATGCTGAACACATCGACGAGCGTGGACGGCGGTGTGCGGGTCGCCGAGCAGCGCTTCCTCGCCGAGACAATGCTCGTCACGGAGCAACGACCCGGCGTCGGCAGTTCGGTGGTAATCGCACCGCCGCGCGACTGGAATCCCACCGACGGCTTCGCGACGACGCTGCTCATGGACAGCGCGACGATGCCGTGGCTTCAGGGCGCCAACGTCGGACAAGTTGCCGACCAGACCGCCGATGGCGTCCCTCGGCAATCGCTCGTGTACGCCGCCGCAGCATCAGCTGCCGAGATACCAGGCGAAGACCTGCTCCCGATCGCCGCGCTGCGCGCCCGGCTCGTCGCGTTCAGCGCCGTACTGGGCTCGAGCACCACGGAACCCTTCATCAACACGTCAAGCATCGCGATCTTGCGCGCGGAGTCGGCCGGTCTGCGTACAGATCTGGCTCGAGCGGCCACGATCCGAGCTGCCGTGCAGGCCCAACTCGATGCCGAGATCGCCAATGTCTACATCGTCAAACCGGGCCTGATCACGTTGACGAGTCGAAAACAGAAGATCCCGATTACTGTCGTCAACAACTTGCCCGATCCAGTGACTATCGAGATCCGGCTAACCGCAGTGAACGCGGCCCGGCTAACGGTCGCCCCGCAAGAGCCATTCACCGTTCCGGGCAATCAGAGTCGGCACCAAGTGCTGATCGAGGTCGAGGCAACGACAGGCGGCCGCTTCGACGTCGCCGCACAACTCTGGACGCCGGATGCGAGCCCACGGCCGTTCGGGGCACCTGTTCCGTTCGTCATGAACTCGACCGCTTATGGGGCTGTCGCTCTGGTCATCGCAGCCACTGCGGCGGGTTTGGTGTTCCTGGTATCGGCGATCCGGGTAATCAGACGCATCGTCGCCTCCCGCCGCCCGCCTAAAGACGGCCCGCAACTACCCGCTGCGGCGGCCGACTCATCGCCGATGGCGTGACGATCGCGGACGGCTCCGACAGCAGGGCCGGCACACCCCACAGCAGCCTGGCCCGATCAAGCACGGTCATGGCGATCGGGACCGTTGCCTCGCGCGGTACCGGGTTCGTTAGGACGGTCGTCCTCGCGGCGGCCCTAGGCAGCGGCGCACTGGCTGAGACGTACAACATCCCGAACACAATCCCAAACGCAATCTACGACCTGCTGCTCGGCGGCATCCTCACCAGCGTCGTCGTCCCACTCCTGGTAACAGCGGTCAGGGACGACGCGCAGGCCGGCGAGTTGTACGCGCAGCGCCTACTTACCGTCGTTGCGGTCGTGCTCGGCGTTTGCACGGTGGTGGGTGTGCTCGCCGCGCCGCTCATCATCGACGTTTACGCAGAAGGCCTCACCGGTCAGCAGCGCTCGTTGTCGGTGACGTTCGCGCGGTACTTCTTGCCGCAGGTCTTCTTCTACGGACTCAGCGCCACAATCGGCGCGATTCTCAATACCCGTGGCCGCTTCGCGGCGCCGATGTGGGCTCCGGTATTGAACAATCTCGTCCTCATCGGCACTGGCCTGCTTTTCATCTCCGTCACCGAGGCCGTTCCAGTAGCGAAGCTGACCAACCTGCAGGTCACTCTCACCAACGGTGAGATCCGACTCATTGGCATTGGGACGACGGCAGGCGTCGTCCTGCAAACCCTCGCGCTCTGGCCGTCCCTTCGCGCATCGGGTTTTCGATGGCGACCGAGGTTCGACTGGCGCGGCAATGGCTTGGGCGAAGCGGTCACCCTCGGCGGTTGGGTACTGGCCTATGTCGCGGTGAACCAGCTCGGGTTCGTCATCGTCACCAACCTCGGGAAGGCCGCGGGCCGGGCAGCCGTAGCGCATCGCATCGGCCACACCGACACCTTCTCGGCCTACACCTACGCCTATCAGCTGTTCCAGCTGCCGTACGCGATCGTCGCGGTGTCCATCATCACGGCGTTACTGCCGCGCATGAGTGCCCACGCAGCGCAGGGCCGGTTCAATGATTTGCGGGCTGATCTGTCGACAGGCCTGCGTACCAGCGGCGTCGCCGTCGTCCCTGCGACCGTCATGCTGATCGCACTGGCGCCCGAGATCACAACGGTCATTTTTCGATGCCTCCCACACACGCGCGTCAGCGCAGCAGACGCGCGCTACATCGGCTGGGTACTTGTCGCGTTCAGCACCGGGCTGGTGCCATTCGCGATGTTCCAGCTGTTGCTCCGCGCGTTCTACGCCTTACACGACACCCGCACACCTGCACTCATCAACGTCGTCGCGACCCTGGTCAACGTCGGGGCAGACGTCGGCCTGTACCTCGCACTGCCACCCGGATCACGAGTCGTCGGGCTCGCCCTTGGGTTCGCCGCCTCCTACTGGGTCGCTTTCGTCATGACGGCGAGAGCGCTGGGTCGCCGTCTCGACGGCATCGACGGCCAGCGAGTCACCCAGACATACGTCAGGGTGACGCTCGCGGCGGCCGTCGCAGGCGGCGCTGCATACGGGCTTGCCGAGCTGACCGGCGTCCTGCTCGGCCGTGGTGTCACCGGCAGCATCGTCGCGCTCGTAGCCGGTGGCGGCATCGGCCTCGGCGTCCTGGCGACTGCCGCTTCACGGATGCGAATCAGTGAGGCGACCCGGATCCTCGACGCGGTCCGGGCCCGCGTCGCCGGGACCTCTCACTAGGCCAAATGGCCTCGTGAGATGCGACCAATCAGCCTCCACCACGCCCGAGAAAGCTCAAGGCGAACCGTCCTAGCGCCGACGTAACGGTCGAGGTGACACGCTCTTGAGTACCAAGGATTGGGCTCGCAGGCTGGACGATGTCGCGCCCGATACGGGTGACGTCATTCTCAGCTGGCTGACGCGCGTGGTCCTGGTCATCGCGGTAATCGCAGTCGTCGGCTTCGATGGGCTGTCGATCGCTGTCGCTCATGTCAGCGCGCAAGACGATGCCAACTCAGCGGCCGCCGCCGCCGCGACAGCGTGGGTGAGTGACAAGGGTGCACTCGCACCTACCTTGCTCGCAGCGCAAAACTCGGCGTCCCAACACGACGAGACAGTGCTGCCGAACAGCCTCAGCGTCGGCACCGACGGAACCGTGCACCTCAAGCTTGTGCGCGACGCCTCAACGCTGGTTATTCGTCACATCGGCCCGCTCCGGTCGTGGGCAACGGTGATCGTCAAGGGTTCGGGTAAAGCGGACGCGACGTCATGACGGGCCGCCGAATGACGTCGGCCGCCCTTGCGCTGCTGACAACCATGGCGGCTATGGCGACTGTTGCGAATGCCTCCGCTACCAGCAACCTGCCGGCGGCTTCAGGGGTAGTTCTCACAGCGCACGCGGATCCGCTTACCGATGCCGAGACCCAAGCTCGGCAGCTACAAGCAGAGGTCAGCAAGCTGCAGCTGGAAGTCGAGCAAGCGAGCGAGCGGTACGACGGTGCCCAGGCGTCGCTCGTACGGCTCGTCATCACTCAGGAGCAGGCAACACGCGCCGCCACGGCGGCAACCGAGGCCGTCGACGAGGCGCGTGCCGTCGCTGACACGACGACACGTGCGCTGTACATGTCCGGTGGCATCACTGGTCTCTATGCCAGCGTGTTGAGCGGCAAAAACCCAGGGCAACTCCAGGCCGGGATCCACAGCGTCCAGGTCGTTTCCGATGCGGACACCGACGCCCTGGCCACCGTCGGAGCCGCGCAACACGCGGCCGCAGCCGCGAACGCTCAGGTCGACAGCTTGCGCACCAAGCAGGATGAGTTGACGGCCCAGGCCGCGAACGCGACTACGGACGCGCAAAACGCGCTCGCCGAACAGCAGGCAGCGCTTCAGGGTGCGAACGCCCAGATTGTCACGCTGGAGCAGCAATTTCAGGCCCAAGTGGCCGCCGAGGCCGCTGCGCGTGACGCAGCGACGTTGGCCGCCGCCCGAACCGCCGCGGCTGCTGTCGGTCTGGTCGACACCGGCGGCGTCAGCCGCACTGCGCTGCTCGCGATCCAGGCGGCGCAATCCCAGATCGGGAAGCCTTACGTGTACGGCGGGTCGGGGCCCGACAGTTGGGATTGTTCGGGCCTGACCCAATGGGCGTTCGCGCGGGCTGGTGTGCTGATTCCGCGCACGGCAGCCGATCAGTACGCGGCCATACCGAACAAGATTGCCCTCGGCCAGATCGAACCTGGCGACCTACTCTTCTGGGCGACCGACATTTCGGATCCCACGACCATCCATCACGTCGCGATCTACGTCGGCAACGGGTTAATGCTCGCCGCGCCACACACGGGCGTGAACGTTCAAGTTCAACCCGTCTATCTGGACGGCTACATCGGCGCGGTTCGCATCGGCTGACGCAATAGCATGAACCGAAAGGCGCATAGCACCGCGGGAGGTCTGCTGTGGGCGGCGCACCGGCCGTGGCACCGGGCCTACTGGTCGCCGAGCGCTACCGGATCGAATCGCCGCTAACTGGCGAGACCGAGACCGAGCGGGTCGGCAAGCTGTGGCGGGCCTATGACGAGGTTCTCGCGCGCCCGGTCGCAATCTTGCTGGTGCGCGGCGACGACCCTGGCGTTCCTGAAGTGCTTGCGGGTGCGCGCGCAGCGGCCGGCCTGACGCACGCCGCCGTCGTCCGCGTGTATGACGCCGGTGAAGCACCGGGGTTTGCGTTCGTGGTGACCGAATTTCTGTCTGGCGGATCGCTGGAAAGCCAACTGTTGACCGGTCCGCTCGACCCCGCGGTTGCGGTGGATCTCCTCTCCGACCTGGCGATCGGGGTTGCCGCCGCCCACAACGTCGGCTTACACGGGTTGTCGCTGACACCACGCAGCGTGCTGTTCACCGCGACCGGAGCGCCACGCCTCGTCGGCATCGGCTTGGCCGGATATACCGCCCGTAGCGCCGCACCACTCCCGCCGCTCGGCGCGGACGGGTCTGACAGGTCCGACCCGGCCACGATTGCGCCATCGCTTTACGCCGGCGATGCCGGTGAAGCCGAGCGCGGGCGGATCGACGCTGTGGGCCTAGCGAATCTCCTGTATGCAGCGTTGACCGCCCGGTGGCCCGGACTCCCGGTCGACAGTGCGCTGCCACCGGCGCCCTACACCGAGGGTCACTTGCGAACTCCGCGTCAGGTGCGCGGCGGGGTGCCGCGTGAGGTTGATGAGGTCGTTGCGCAGGCGTTGGGTGACGAGACGCTGCTGCGCGGACTACCGGAAATCGTCTCGCCGGCTGAGTTTGCGGCCGCGCTGGGGCCACTACGCGCGTCGACCGAAGATGCCCATCCGTACGGAGCCGACAGCGGACCCATCATCGACCTGGAGACCCGCCAACCCCGCTTGATCAACAACCGCCTGGTGCCGGTGCAGGTGTGGCAGCGCTGGGCAGTCGGCATCGGCGTTTTGTTGCTGGCTGTCGTGGTCGCGGGTTTGTTGGTAGGCGGGAAGCATGGCTACTTGAGCTTCGTTCGGGGCGCCGAGCCTGCAGCGCTGACCCCGACGCTGACCCCGACCCCGAAGACCACGTCGAGTGCGGCCGCCGGGGCTGTGGCCCAAGCCGGCGCCATTGCCCCCGGCCTCGTCACCGAGTTCGACCCCTACGGCAAGCACGACGATCCGCACGTATCGGAGGCTCCCCGTGCCGTCGACGGCAGCCCCACGACCATGTGGCGCACCCAGATCTACCGAACTGCCGACCTCGGCAAGCTCAAGCCTGGCGTGGGCTTGCTTATGGACCTTGGCAGCGCCCGGAAGGTCTCGGCAGTGCACCTCGTGCTGGTCGGCAACGGCACATCGGTCGAGTTGTTCGAAAGCGACTCCGCGCCGGCCAACGAGAAGGCGATGACACTCGCTGCAGCTCAAACCAGTGCACCAAACGACGTCACACTGCGACTAGCCACCCCGACCGCCGCTCGCTACTGGCTGGTGTGGCTCACGAAGTTGCCCGCCTCCGGCACTGGCTTTCAGGGTGGCATTGCCGAAATGACCTTCCTGTCGTGAAAGTGCCCTCGGTAGGCTTCGCCGCGTGACGGACGGGGTGACGGACGGCGTTGCGGACGGCGCGATGGCGACCGACCCAGACGTCGAGCTGCTGCACCGCCATCTTGACGGCGACCCGGCCGCCTTCACCGAGATCTTCAGGCGGCACCGCGACCAGCTCTGGGCAGTCGCTCTGCGGACGACGGGTGATCCTGAGGACGCGGCCGACGCCGTCCAAGAAGCACTCATCTCCGCAATGCGCCATGCGGCTTCGTTTCGCGGCGACGCCAAGGTCAGCACATGGCTGCACCGGATCGTCGTAAACGCGTGCCTCGACCGGTTGCGGCGACGAGCCGCACATCCGACCAGCCCCCTTCCCGACGACGACCACGCGCCGAGCATCGCCCGCGACGAGTATGCCGACCGTGACACCGCAGCCGACGTGCACGCCGCACTCGCGACGTTGCCGGCTGAGCAGCGGGCCGCGATCGTGCTCGTCGACATCGAGGGGTATCCCGTCGACGAGGTCGCCGCGATGCTGGAGGTGCCGTCGGGAACGATCAAGAGCCGGTGCGCTCGTGGGCGAGCGAAGTTGGTCCCGCTGCTGTCGCATCTACGAGGCGCGCCAGACCCGCACGTCGGCCGCGGACCCGACCCCGGTATCGAGCGCGAACCCGACCCCGGCGCGCAACTGCGGAACCCCACCGGCACTGACCGCGTCGAACCACCGATGAACCCATCCCGAGAGGACCTCCGGTGAAGACCCCGCACCCGGACCTCGAGACGCTCGCGGAACTCGCAGATCGCGATACCGCGCCAGCCTCCGAAACGGCCCCACCTGCCGACGCGACGGGTCCGCAGACAGTGGATCCACGCGCTGCAGATCCACGCACAGCAAATCCACGCACAGCAGAGTTGCTCTCCCATGTCGCTGGCTGCGCCGCGTGCACCGCTGACCTCGAGGCCCTGCGCCGCGTTCGCGAAACCTTGCGTGCCCTGCCACCAGTGCCCATGCCGCCAGACGTTGCTGAGCGCATCGAAGCTGCCCTGCTTGCGGCGAGGGCGTCAAGCACGCCGATCGCCGCAAGCGGAGTGGCCGACACGGTGGTGCCATTGCGGCGGTCGAAGCCGGCCGGGCGGTCTAGGCCAGCCTCTTCGCGCTGGCGGACGCTGCCATACGGCGCCGCGGCATCCATCGTCGTGCTGGTCGCCGTGGTTGTCGTCGGAATTGTCGCGCTCGGACACAGCGGCAGCAACGACAAAAGGACAGCTAGCGCGCCAGCCGCCACGACGTCTGCCGGCGTGGCGACGATCGCGTCTGGTACCGACTACACGTCGGCGGGCCTGCGCTCTCAGATCGCCTCCGTCGTCACGAGCAACGTCCCCGGCGCCGCGTCAAACTTCCCCGGCTTGGCGTTCGGCCTCTCCGAAGCCGCTGCCGGATCTGCGGCCGCCCCTGCAGCAGCCGCCCCTGCGCCCGCCGCGGCGTCGTCCGCCCCCGCGGCAGCAACCCTCGCTCCCGCAGCCTCCTCTGCGGCAGCCGCACCGGCCAGCACAGCAGCGCCAGGGCCGTTGCTCGCCGCACCGACGGCCGCCGCCTCGGCGTCCGCGGGTGGAGTCTTCAACGGCGGGACGGCGAACCACGCCATCACGGCGCCTGCCGGACCGCTGGCCGACCCCGCCGCCCTAGCGCGCTGCGTCCAGATCCTCGCCGGAAAGGCGGAGCAACCCCTGCTCGTGGATTACGCACTGTTCAACGGCGCACCGTCGACGATCATCGTGCTCCCCGACCCCGACGTTGCGCACAAGCTCGACATCTACGTCGAGGCAGACACGGCGAACTGTGCGAATCAGGAGTTCACCTTCGAAACCTTCCTCGGGCCGAGTCCCAGTCCTTGATTCCCGGGCCTCTCTTGGCCCTGGACCGCCGGGTAACCCACATCTTGCGGCTACCCGTACAGGTCGTCGCGAGCCTGCCCAGTCGGGAATCGCAGACGCCTAGGATCTGTTGAAGGCCGTAGTCGCCCGATTGGCGACCGTCTTCGAGGTAGGTCTTTTGTGAACGTGCGTGAACTCATCATCATCGGATCCGGTCCGGCCGGTTATACAGCGGCGCTTTACGCCGCGCGGGCCGACTTGCACCCGTTGGTTTTCGAGGGCGCGATTGCCGCCGGCGGCGCACTGATGACGACTACCGATGTGGAGAACTTCCCCGGCTTTCCCGACGGGATCATGGGACCGGAGTTAATGGAGAGTCTGCGCAAGCAGGCGGCCCGCTTCGGTGCCGAGCTGGTGACTGATGACGTCACCGCGGTCGAGCTGACCGGACCCGTGAAGGTCGTTCATGTTGGCGATCAGGTCTTCCACTCGCGCGCCGTCATCTTGGCGACGGGTTCGAAGTATCGCTATCTCGGGCTCGAGAACGAGGCTCGGTTACTCGGCCACGGTGTCTCTGCTTGTGCGACGTGTGACGGGTTCTTCTTCCGTGACCACGACATCGCGGTCGTCGGTGGCGGCGACTCTGCCCTTGAGGAAGCGACATTCCTCAGCAAGTTCGCTCGCAGCGTCACCGTCGTGCACCGTCGCGATGCGCTGCGCGCGAGCAAGATCATGCAGGACCGCGCGTACGCGAACGACAAGGTCGGGTTCCGCTGGAACTCCGAGGTGACCGATGTAGTCGGCGACGACAAGGTTGCAGGGGTCACGGTCCGCGACACCGTCACGGGTGTCGAAGATCAGTTGCCGGTCACTGGCTTGTTCGTCGCGATCGGCCACGACCCGCGTAGCGACTTGTTCCGCGGCCAAGTTGATCTCGATGACGCCGGCTACGTCAAGGTCGAAGCTCCCTCGACCCGCACGAACCTCGACGGAGTCTTTGCCTGCGGCGACCTGGTCGACCACACCTACCGGCAGGCGGTCACCGCAGCCGGCACCGGCTGTGCGGCCGCGCTCGACGCGGAACGCTGGTTGGCAGCGGAACACTACTGACCGCTCCAAATCTGTCTCTGCCCCAGAGTTTCATCCACCAAGAACAGCGTTCAACCCGACAGGAGCCCGCCGTGGGAACCACCAAGTCCGTCACCGACGAGACCTTCGCGACTGATGTCCTTAGCAGCGACACCCCGGTCCTGGTCGACTTTTGGGCCGAGTGGTGCGGTCCCTGCCGCATGGTCGCGCCGGTTCTCGAGGAGATTGCGAAGGAGCACGCCGACAAGGTCCGGGTAGTCAAGCTCAACATCGACGAGAACCCCGAGACCGCCCGCGCGTACTCGATCCTCTCCATCCCGACCCTGAATGTGTACAAGGGCGGTCAGGTCGTGAAGCAGATCATCGGCGCCAAGTCGAAGTCCGCGTTGTTGAAGGATCTGGAAGCGTTCCTCTAGGCCGTAACATGGCTCCTCCACGCCGGTACAGCCGCGCGGCGGGCTCCGGTAAACGTCGGAGCTCCGTCGGGCGTCAATTCCCGCCGGAGCGGTCGACCCAAACGAGGACGCCCATGCAGCAGCAGCACGAGCGCGTCGACGGGCCGCTGCGCCTCGGCGACCGCGGGCTCGCCGTGCTCGAGCTACGGCATCGGCTCCGCCAGCTCGGCCTGTTGGTCAGCGACGAGACGGCCCAGCACCCTGACCCGGGTGACCTGTTTGACGAGGCCTGCGACCACGCGGTCCGCAGCTTCCAGCAACAACGGGGCCTGCGAATCGACGGGGTCGTCGACCGGGAGACCTACCGCAGCCTCGACGAAGCCCGCTGGCGGCTCGGCGACCGCACCTTGTCGTTCGCCGTCCGGCACCCCTACGTCGGCGACGACGTCGCGGGCCTCCAGCATCGACTGGCCGACATGGGCTTCGACTGTGGTCGAGCCGACGGAGTGTTTGGGCCGCGCACCGAAAACGCCTTGCGGGAGTTTCAGCGCAACGTCGGGTTGCCGGCCGATGGCACCTGTGGCCCGGCGACATTTCGGGCTTTGCGGCAGCTCGCCCGCACCGTCGTCGGTGGTAAAGCCAACGAGTTGCGTGAATACGACCGGCTCCATCACGGCGGGCCGACGATGGCCGGCAAGCTGGTGGTCATCGACCCCGGCCACGGCGGCCGCGACCGGGGGTCGACCAACGGAACATTGGACGAAGCCACGATTGTCGACGACATCGCCAACCGGCTCGAGGGTCGGCTCGCCGCGGCAGGCGCCCAGGCATTTCGGACGCGCGGCGGCGAGGGCGCACTCGACGACACCGATGTGCCCGAACGCCCGCCAAGCGACGCCGAGCGAGGGGCCTTCGCGAATGCCGCGGAAGCCGACCTGCTCGTCTCGCTGCACATTGACGCCGACCTCGATCCGAGCTGCCATGGCGTGTCGACCTACTACTACGGCACTGTTATCGACCGCTCGCTCGTTGGAGCGCGTCTCGCAGAATTGATCCAGCAGGAGGTGCTGGCGCGCACCGATTTCCTCGACTGCCGCAGCCACCCGAAGAGCTGGGAACTGCTGCGCCGCACGCGTATGCCCGCCGTCCGCATCGAACTTGGTTATCTCACGAACCCGGGCGATGCGGCTCGGCTGGGCAGCGCAGAGTTCCGTGACGAGCTCGCCGAGGCCATCGTGGTCGCCATCCAGCGGCTGTACTCACCCGCCGAGTTGCCGTCGCAGGAAGCGATCGAATTGAGCTGGCAGACCATCTCGGTCTAGGTCAGTTCGCCGGGCAATCAGAACCTCCGATTCTCAGACTGGTCGGAGTGCACCCTCGGGCGCCACGGACCCCAGCAATCGCTCCAGCGCACCCTCGACGTCTTCTCGCCACGACAGCACAGTCTTCAAATCTAGCCGCAACCTCGGGTGCCGCGGATGTGGCCGGATGGTCTTAAAACCCAGTGCCAGAAGGAAATCCGTCGGTAGTACGCACGCCGGCGCTTCCCAGCGACTGTCGCCGAATGCCTCGATCGCTTTGACTCCACGACGGGTCAGATCCTTCGCCACGGACTGCAGCAGGACGCGACCCAGTCCACCGCCGGTGAATTCAGGCAGCACGTGCGCGGTCATCAGCAACACGGCGTCCGGGCTAACGGGACTGGTGGGAAACGCGACAGATCGCGGAACATACGCGGGTGGTGCGTAAAGAACGTAGCCAGCGGTGGATCCGTCGACTTCAATGAGCCGGCCGCAACTCCCCCACTCAAGGAGCACCGCCGAGACCCACGCTTCCTTCTCAAGCGCCGCGTCGCCTGACTCCTCAGCTCGAGTGCGACTTACGGGGTCGAGTTCCCAAAACGCACACCGCCTGCACCGAGGCGGTAGATCGTCCAGGTTGTCGAGCGTCAAGCCGACCACGCGTCGCGACATCGTTCCTCCGCCAGCGCTGAGAGCGCGCAATGTAGAGCCAGTCTGATCGCTTCGCACCGGCGACGGTAGTGCCGGTCGGGCTACGCGCACGGCCTGCGCTCGCCCGCACCAGTTGGCAAATCGCCGACGTCCGCCGCTGCGGGCGCTACCCTGAGTGCTCGAGGAGGACCGTTTCGTGGACATGTCAGGCGGGTCGCGGTTAGACCCCTATCTTGAGCACTATGCCGCGCGAACCCACGGCATGACCACGTCGGAGATCCGGGCCCTTTTCGCAGTCGCCAACCGCCCGGAGATCATCGGCATGGGTGGTGGCTCGCCATGCGTGAGCGCCCTCCCGCTGGACGTCATCGGCGAGATGACCGCGCGGGTGATCACCGAACAAGGCGCGCAGGCCCTGCAGTACATGGGTGGCCAGGGCGATCCGCGGCTGCGCGAACTGATCTGCGGCGTCATGGCCCTTGAGGGCATCTCAGCGTCGGCCGACGACGTGATCGTCACCGTCGGTTCGCAGCAAGCACTCGACGTCGTATCGCGGATCTTCCTCGACCCCGGCGATGTCGTGATCGCCGAAGCACCCTCCTACGTCGGCGCACTTGGGACCTTCACGCAATATCAGGCCGACGTTGTGCACGTAACAATGGACGACGCGGGGCTGGTGCCCGGGGCACTGCGGGCGGCAATCGCCGAAGTAGCCCGATCGGGCCGGCGGGCCAAATTCGTCTATACAGTGCCGAACTACCATAATCCCGCCGGGATCACGCTCGTCGAGGAGCGTCGCGACGAGATCATTGCCATCTGCGCCGAAGCTGGCCTGCTGATCCTGGAGGACAACCCCTACGGCCTGCTGGGCTTTGACGGGCCGCCGCTGCGTGCGCTGCGCGCCCGGGCCTCTGACGGAATCATCTACCTCGGATCCTTCTCCAAGACCTTCGCCGCGGGCGTCCGCGTGGGCTGGGTCCTGGCCCCGCCAGGTGTCAAAGAAAAGCTGATTATGGCCAGCGAGGCGACCACGCTGTGCCCGGTGGCTTTGTCGCAATACGTCGTCGCCGAATTCCTCGAACATCACCCCTGGCAAGAGCAAGTGAAGGTCTTCCGCGAGTTGTACCGCGCCCGGCGCGATGCCTGCCTCGAAGCGCTTGAGTCCTCGTTTCCGGCGGGCTCGTCCTGGACCCACCCGACGGGCGGCTTCTACGTGTGGGTCACGCTGCCGGAGGGCATCGACGCCAAAGCGATGCTGCCGCGGGCGATCCAGGGCCGCGTTGCGTACGTCCCAGGTGTCGGCTTCTACTCCGACGGCCAGGGCGGGCGGAATCTGCGGTTGGCTTACAGCCTTCCCGAGCCTGATCGCATCCGCGAGGGCGTCCGGCGGTTGGCCGGCGTACTGTCTGAGGAGCTCGACATCGTCGCGACATTTCGCGGTGGCTCATGAGCGACCTCGGGCACGTCCTCGTGCTAGCCGGCGGCCTCTCGTACGAGCGCGATGTCTCACTGTCGTCGGGACGTCGGGTAACCGACGCGCTGGCTGAGCTCGGTGTCGAAGTCGAACTCGTCGACATCGACGCTCAACTCTTACCGCGGTTACTTCAAGACCCGCCGTCCGCCGTTTTCCTTGCTGTACACGGAATTGAGGGCGAGGACGGTGGCCTGCGCGACGCACTCGACCTCAGCGGCGTGCCCTACGTCGGCGCGACCGGAGCGGCCGCCCGACTCGCCTTCGACAAGCCGATCGCGAAGGCGATCCTTGGCCGCGCCGGTGTTTCGACGCCAGCTTCGGTCGCCCTGCAGCACGCAGCGTTCCGCGACCTAGGTGGTCCGGCGCTACTCGAGCGCGTCGTCGAGCGACTCGGACTGCCGCTTGTCGTGAAGCCAGCGCGTGGTGGCTCGGCGCTGGGTGTAACTGTCGTCCGCAATGCGGGCGACCTCCCCGCGGCGATGGTCGGCTGCTACTCCTACGACGGCGTCGCCCTACTCGAGCGATACATCGACGGCGTCGAGCTTGCCGTCAGCGTCATCGACACCGGGTCTGGTCCGGTCGCTCTCCCCGCGGTCGAGATCGACGCCGTAAGCGGCACCTTCGACTACGCAGCGCGGTATACGGCAGGCATGACCGAATACCACGTGCCGGCCCGACTACGCGCCGAGATCGCTGCCGCTGCAGGTGCGGCAGCGGTGCTCGCGCATGAGGCTCTGGGGTTGCGAGATATCTCCCGAACCGACCTGATCGTCGCGCGTGACGGCGCCGTCGAGTACCTCGAGACAAATGTGGCCCCTGGAATGACCACGACCAGCCTGTTGCCGCTCGCGGCAGCAGCCGCGGACCTCGATCTGGGCACCTTGTGCCGGGACTTGTTACACCGCGCGGCCGTCCGTGGCGTGCCGCTGCCCGGAGCGCCCGTCTAAGCGGCTGTTAGTCGACGGTCGTTAGTCGACCGGCTGGTTGCCGCCGCTCTTGTGGGTAGCGAGATCCGGCGCCATGGCTGCCACGATGCGCTCCAGGTCGTCGATGGACGCGAACTCAATGGTGATCTTGCCCCGACTGCGGCCCAGGTCGACCCGCACCCGCGTCTCAAAGTGATCCGACAAGCCTGAGGCGAGCTCATCGAGCCCGGCCGCACGCTGGCGTCCGGTGCGAGGCGCCCGTCGCCGTCCCGATTCGCCGTCACCGACCGCGACAAGCTCTTCGACGGCTCGCACCGATAGGCCTTCGGCAACGATGCGTTGCGCCAGCCGTTCCTGCGCGACCGCGTCGTCGAGACCTAGCAATGCACGTGCATGGCCGGCCGACAGCACGGCCGCCGCGACCTTGCGTTGCACCGACGTCGGCAGGTTGAGCAACCGGATTGTGTTACTGACCTGCGATCGCGATCGACCGATGCGCTTGGCCAATTCTTCATGCGTAGCGCCAAATTCTTCGAGTAACTGCGCATACGCCGCACCCTCTTCGAGCGGATTCAGCTGTTCGCGATGAAGGTTCTCCAGCAGCGCGTCACGAAGCAGCGCGTCGTCGTTGGTGTCCCTGATGATAGCGGGAATGGTGGTGAATCCGGCCTGCTGCGCCGCCCGCAAGCGCCGCTCACCCATGACCAGTTCGTAGCCCTCCCCAGCCGGGCGGACCACTACCGGCTGCAGGAACCCGACCTCACGCAACGAGTAGGCGAGCTCAGCAAGCGCGGCCTCGTCGAACACCTGGCGGGGTTGCTTCGGGTTGGGTGCGATGTCATCGACCGGCACTTCGGCAAACCGGGCGCCGGGTACCGCGAGCAAGGGTTCTTCGCCGCTGAGCCGGATCACTCTCGGCTGCGTGTTAGCGATCGCGGTGTGGGCGGGGTCGGGCTGCTGGCCCGGCACGGGGGGACGTGCGCGCTCAACGGTCGTGGCAGTAGGGATCAGTGCACCAAGCCCGCGCCCTAAACCGCCGCGACGCGTACTCATTGGGAGTCTCCTTGGGCTGGGCCGGTGCTGGGGGTGTCGGTGTTCGTACTCGTGTTGGACCCGCTGCCGCCGCCCGCACCGCGCTCCGCGATCTCGCGCGCTGCATCTAGGTAGCAGAGCGCGCCGGGTGAAGCCGGGTCGTAGGTCATCACCGTCTGACCGTAGCTGGGCGCCTCGGAGACCCGGACGCTGCGTGGAATAACGGTTCGAAGCACAGTTGTACCGAAATGCAATCGAACGTCATCTGCGACCTGCGATGCGAGCCGTGTCCGCGCGTCGTACATTGTGAGCAGGATCGTCGACACCCGCAAATCGGGATTCAGGTGGGATTTCACCAGATCGATATTGCTCAGCAGCTGACCGAGCCCTTCCAGCGCGTAGTACTCGCATTGGATCGGGATCAGCACTTCCTCGCCGGCCACCAGTGCGTTCACCGTTAACAGGCCGAGGGACGGCGGGCAGTCGATCAGCACGTAGTCGAAGTCGGCGACGACCTCCGCCAAGGCGCGGCGCAACCGTGCCTCGCGAGCCACCATCGAAACTAGCTCGATTTCCGCACCCGCCAGGTCGATCGTCGCGGGAACACAAGACAGCCCAGGGATCTCGAGGACATCGACCATCACGTCGCCGAGAGACTTGCCTTCGATGAGCAGGTCGTAGACCGAAGGGATATCGGCGTGATGGTCGATGCCCAGCGCGGTGGATGCGTTGCCTTGGGGGTCGAGGTCGATAACGAGGACGCGGAGCCCATGCAACGCCATCGCTGCTGCGATGTTGACAGTCGTGGTCGTCTTGCCAACGCCGCCCTTTTGATTGGCCACCGTGACGATCCGGCGGCGGCTCGGGCGTGGGAATGTCTCACCGTTATGACCGAGCACCCGCATGGCCGTGGCGGTCTGAGTCGCGATAGGTGTCTCGTCGGGCGCGGCCGGTTGCCTGGTTTCACGTGAAACACTGGGGTCAGAACCCGAGCTCGCTGTGGTTACATCAGCCGAGTCTTCGTGGTTGAGGGCGTGGAGCGGAATCGCAAGCCGTCGTGTTCCACGTGAAACAACGGCCAGAGTTGCCGTGTCGGAATCGGTCACGCGGGGATCCTCCGATCACGCCTTGCATGAGATCCAGCGAGCATCTAGAACCAGCGGCCGGCTGGGCACGTCAGCCTAGAGCAACTCAGTGGTGGCGAGTAGGCCGGTGCCCAGACTGCCCGAGGCGCAACACCAGCGCGAGCTGATCGGTGGACAGTTGACGCCCACGGGCCCTCCCGGCCACACCCTCGCACAGTAATCCGTTCGACTGCCAGGTCGATAGCTCAGCAATCAGCACCCCCGGCAACAGCTTTGCATCTCCCGGCTCCAGGCCGCCTCCCGACGATGCAACCTCGCTATCGGCCGCGACGATCGCGAGCAACGCGGCGTCCAGGGTCATACCTGCGCGCTGCACCGCGCTCCACCCAGCGCTGACCTCCGCCGCGAACCCGCTGCCTTTGATTGCGAGCAGCTGGCCGTCGGCGCGCAACAGGGGCGCAGCGAGGGCGGCAAGGCGACCGACTGGTGCGACGGCGCGCGCGGTGACGATGTCGGCGTTCAGTTTTGCCGCCGTGAGCTCGTCCGCCCTCACGCGGCGGGTATCGACGCCCGCCAAAGAGAGATCGCTGCGCACCTCGTCAAGGAAGGCGACGCGGCGCTGCATCGGTTCGATGAGGGTGATCTGCAGATCGGGGCGCGCAATCGCGAGGACGATCCCGGGAAGCCCCGCCCCGGAACCGAGATCAACCACATGGCTGCCGGTGGGTATGAGCGCAGCGACCGCTACGCAGTTCAAGAGATGTCGTGGCCAGAGCCGCTCCGCTTCCCGGGGGCCGATCAAGCCGCGCTCGACCCCGGCGCCGGCCAGCCACTCGGCATAGCGCCGGGCGAGCGGCAAATGCGCACCGAAAAGCACCTGGGCGAGCGCGGGTGGCGGCGGGATCACTGCTTCGACGCCGGCGTGCGTCACGACAGCGCGCTCGTGACGGCAGCACTCGTCACGGCAGCACTCGTCACGGCAGCACTCGTCAAGATGGTGGGATCGTCACGCCTGTGCTGGCAGCACCACGACGAAACGCAGCGGTTCAACGCCTTCGGATTCGCTGCGGAGCCCGGCCCCAGCGATCGCATCGTGCACCACCTTGCGCTCGAATGCAGACATCGGAGCCATCTTGACCGGCTCACCGGTAGCGATAACTTCCTCGGCCGCCTTGGTCCCCAGCGCGGTGAGATCGGCACGGCGGCGCGCACGATGTCCACCGACGTCGAGCATCAACCGGCTGCGCACACCCGTCTCTCGTGCAACCGCGAGCCTGGTCAACTCCTGCAGCGCATCCAGAACTGCACCATCGGGGCCGACGAGGTGCCGCAAGCGATCGCCGATGATCGAGACGACGGCGCGATCGCCTTCGACGTCCATGTCGATGTCACCGTCTGCATCGATGATGTCGAGCAGGCCTTCGAGGTAGTCCGCCGCAACTTCGCCCTCGCGCTCGAGGAGGTCCGCCAGCGAACGAGGCTCGACAGCGTCGTCTGTAACGGTTTCAACCGTTACAGCAGACTCTGCCGCGGCGTTGGCCGTCGCGTCGTCGTCGAAATCCGCCGATTCGTCGGTCACGCTTGCCACGGGGAAAACCTCCTGAGATTTGGGCACGCCATCAAAATCCGCACCGGGGTCAGCGCCGTCGGGGGCAGCGCCGTTGACGGAGTTGGGCTCCGTCACCGTGGGCTACCCGGCCGCTGCGGCCTGGTCCCTGTCCGCTTACTGCGCGGCGGGCGGGTGGTCTGTTGCCGCCTGATCTGCACGGTCGGCGGCAGTACCGGTGGTGGCGTCGGTCCGCGCTTCTTCGCACCACCGTTCGGGGGATCGCCCGGCTTATCGCCCGGCGAGGAGCCCTTCGGCAACGCTGTCGGCGGCGCGCCGCCCGGTGCGATGTGCGGCATCGCCTTGATGACGAAATGCTGCTGACCCAACGACCAGACGTTCGTCGTGACCCAGTAGATGAGCACACCCATCTGGAAGTTCAAGCCGAACAGCGCGAACATCGGCGGCAACACGTAGAGCATGATGCGCTGCTGCGACGGCATTGCCGTGCCGCTGGCAGCGTTGCGCGCGATCAGCTGGCGCTGGGTCAAGAACGTCGTCGACGCCATGACGATGATGGCGATGACGGTGACGATCCGTACCGTCCCCGGATCCGCACCGAACGACAGCGCCTTCGACGCCGTCTTGAAGCCGAGCGCGAGCGGGACGCCGAAAACCTTGGCGTGGCCGGCCGTGCAGAGGGTGTCAGGAGACCAGCCGTACTTCGCCGAACCGAAACCCTTCGGCTTGGTCTGCAGATACGCCGTGCACGCCGCGACGCCCTTGCTCGTGCCGCCGGCCTGGCCGCCGTGCTCGGCGATGTAGCGCAGAACATGGAAAAGTGCATAGAACACAGGCATTTGTAGGAGGAGTGGGAGGCAACCCATCAACGGGTTGGCGTTGTGTTCCTTGTAGAGCGCCATGACCTCCTGGTTCATGCGCTCGCGGTCCTTCTTGTACTTCGTCTGCAGTTCCTTGACCTTCGGCGCCAACTCCGACATCGCGCGCTGCGTCTTGATCTGCTTGACGAAGATCGGGAAAAGCAGGATGCGCACGAGCACCGTCAAGAAGAACAGCGACAACCCCCAGCTCACGCCACTCGTCTTGCCGAACAGCGGCGTCAGCACCGAGTGGATCGCCAGGATCACCTTGGTGACGACGACGTACAGCGGGTTCAGGACGTGTGGCACCGGGTGGCTCCTGGCTTGATCACGGAAGACGAAGGCGCAACAAAATTGGCGGATCTCGGTGGTGGAACGGGATCAAAACCGCCGGGGTTCCATGGGTGGCAGCGCGCAATTCTTCGGGCTGCGAGCCAAAGCCCCCGTATCGCTCCATGCGTCTTAATCGCCGTTACCGCATACGCACTACAGCTCGGTGCGAAACGGCATCGCTGGCCAAGGAACGGACTAATGAATCGCCGATAACCCTCGATCGGGACGACGAGAAGCTGGGCTGGCCGCGAAGGCGCGCGTCGTGTCATCGACCCTCACCGCGCGCTTCGCGTGCCCGGCCAGGAGCAGTGTGAGGCGCCCGACTGAGGCTCCCAAGACTGCGTTCGAGCGCCGCGTCGAGATCGGCGGCGAGTTCGCTCGCGGACGACCCGGCTGCTGCCGGCAAGGCGCGAACGACAAGTCGCGCTCCAGACGGTAGGTCGGCCAGCCGGTCGGCACTCAAATGCTGGAGCTGGCGGCGCACTCGATTGCGCACGACCGCACCACCAACCTGACGCCCGACGACGAAGCCAGCTCGCGGTCCGGCGAGGTTGCCGTCAGCACGCTCGGCCTTGCCGAGCTCGAGGTGAGGATCGGGAAGTGCAAGGTGGACGACGAGCCGCGGCCGAGCCGCTCGTCGACCCGACCGCATGGTGGCGGCGAAGTCGGAGCGCTGGCGCAGCCGGAACGCGGCCGGAAGCACGGGAATTCGCGATTCCGGGCGACGTCAGGCCGAAAGGCCCTGACGGCCCTTCCGTCGACGAGCGGCGAGGATGGCGCGACCGGCGCGAGTGCGCATGCGCAGCCGAAAGCCGTGGGTCTTTGCGCGCCGGCGGTTGTTCGGCTGGAACGTGCGCTTGCTCACTCGGGGGCTCCAAGAAAAGGTCCAGTACGGCCGGGTATCGAATATTGTGCGGGCCGCAGGTCAGAAGGAACTCCTACGGTACGGGGCCACCGCCGACACGGTCAAACCTGGCACCCCCCGTCGAGACGACCGGTTCGACGGCGTTCACGACACATCCGTCACAGTGAGCACAGCGCATAGAAGTAAGTAGAGCGAACTGTGGAGAACGCCTTGAAGCACAAGGCGGCACGCTGTTAGCGTCCCACGGGCCGGACCTCATTGAGGTGAACCGACGATCTTCAGACATGATGCAGTGCAGCGAATGACCACGGCCCTTCGAACCAATGCTGCGTACACAGGTTGTGGACGACAGTGTGGACGAACGACCTCTTGACAACGATGAATACCCGCAATAGTGAACAAATCCACCGCGAGACTGCTAGACGAGGCCGGCCTGAGAGGGGTGCGCGTGTCCGCCCCATACGAGAACGGCACCCAAGAATCCGGCGCCGAGTTGGCCGCCCTGTGGGCTCGCACCCTCGAACGCCTCGCCGGTCAAAGCGAAGTAACACCCCAATTCCAAGCCTGGCTGTCGCTGACCCGGCCGATAGCCCTGGTCGAGGACACGGCCGTCCTGGCCGCCCCGCATGAGTTCGCCAAGGATGTTCTTGAGAGTCGGCTGCGGCCCGCGCTGACGGCCGCTCTTGCCGCAGAGATCGGCCGCGATGTCCGGGTCGCCGTTACGGTCGAGGCAGCACCGGTAAACGTCGAGTCAGACGCCGCGGTCACCGATCGCCGGACCGACTCGTCACGTGACGCAGCTGACCTGGCTAGCAAGGGCAGCAACGGCAACCGGGACGACAGCGGCATGCATGGTGCCCATGGGAATGCCGGCAGCGAGATCACCCGGGCAGGCGACTCCGCGCGATCCCGCACTGAAGAAGGTTCCCGCGACCATGACCGATCGGGCCAGTCCGGCGGGCACGAGAACCAACCCGCACGCTCGCACCTGGGCACCGGCCGTGAACTCGGGGGCCGGCGCGAGATCGAGCCCGCCCGGCTGAACCCGAAGTACACATTCGAAACGTTCGTGATCGGGGCCAGCAACAGATTTGCTCATGCCGCGGCCGTGGCAGTAGCCGAAGCGCCGGCCAAGGCCTACAACCCGCTGTTCATCTACGGCGAGTCCGGGCTAGGCAAGACACACCTGCTGCACGCGATCGGGCACTACGCCATGGGCCTTTTCCACGGCGCCCGAGTGCGTTACGTCAGCTCTGAAGAGTTCACCAACGACTTCATCAACTCGATCCGCGACGGCAAGGCTGAGGGATTCCGCCGCCGCTACCGCGAAGTTGACGTGCTGCTCGTCGACGACATCCAGTTCTTGGAGAACAAGGAGCAGACCCAGGAAGAGTTCTTCCACACGTTCAACACCTTGCATAACGCGAACAAGCAGATCGTGATCTCGAGTGACCGCCCCCCAAAGCAACTGGTGACCCTCGAGGATCGACTTCGGAACCGATTCGAGTGGGGCCTGCTGACCGACGTCCAACCGCCCGAACTTGAGACCAGGATCGCGATCCTGCGAAAGAAGGCGGCGCAGGAGCGGCTCAACGTCCCCAACGACGTCATGGAATACATCGCCAGCAAGATTGCCAGCAATATCCGCGAGCTCGAAGGCGCCCTGATCCGGGTCACCGCCTTCGCCAGCCTGAACCGCCAGGGCGTCGATCTGTCGCTGGCTGAGGTCGTCCTCAAGGACCTCATTCCTGACAGCCAAGGGCCCGAGATCACCGCTGCCACGATCATGGGCGCGACTGCTTCGTATTTCGGGATTTCACTCGAGGACCTCTGCGGCTCCTCGCGCAGCCGAGTGCTCGTGACCGCCAGGCAAGTGGCCATGTACCTGTGCCGGGAGCTGACCGACCTCTCACTGCCGAAGATCGGCCAACTGTTTGGCGGCCGCGACCACACGACGGTCATGCACGCCGACCGGAAGATCCGCTCGCTGATGGCCGAGCGGCGTTCGATCTACAACCAAGTCACTGAGCTGACGAACCGCATCAAGTCGCAGGCCAAATAGATGACCGACTCCTTGGATCGCGCGTCGTGTCCCAGTTTGCGCCACTTAGGGCGCCCTGTGTTTCGGCTGGGACGACTGTGCACAGCCTGGGGACAAACTTGTGGACCGGTGGCTGATTCCGGTGGGCGAGCCGTTCATCGCGTGGGACGAAGTGTGGGCGGCCCGCGCTACGATCGCGCCAGTCCCCAGGCTGTCCACCGAACGGGCACTGTCATCCACAAGGCTGCCGTCGCGGAATTCAGCACCTGACCTGCGCGGACGGCGCTTTTCCACAGTGTCCACCGCACCGAAGACGACTTCCTTGAGACAAGGATCAGTAATGACACAAGCCGTAAGGAACGGGCCTATGGGGAACGGGTCCCTCAGAAATAAGCACGTGGGGAACGAGCAAAGCCAGTGGGGGGCACGATGAAGTTTCGGGTAGAGCGGGATGTTTTTGCCGAGGCCGTTGCCTGGGCCGCGCGGAGCTTGCCAGTTCGGCCTCCCGTTCCGGTGCTTGCTGGGCTGCTGCTTGAGGTCACTGACTCGCCGCCCGGACTAGCCCTGTCGAGCTTCGACTACGAGGTTTCCGCCAACGCGCAGATTGACGTGAGTGCCGCAGAGGCTGGTCGGGCGTTGGTGTCCGGTCGGCTGCTGGCCGAGATCAGCCGGAGCTTGCCCGCACAGCCGGTCGACGTGTCAGTCGAAGGCCCCCGGGTCGTCGTCTCGTGTGGTACTGCTCGGTTCACCATGCCGACCTTGCCGGTTGACGACTACCCCGCCTTGCCGGAGATGCCGAACACCGCAGGAACGATCGGAGCCGATGTTTTCGCCGCCGCCGTCTCGCAGGTCGCTATCGCGGCGGGCCGTGACGACACCCTGCCGGTGCTGACCGGCGTCCGGATTGAAATCGAAGATGACCGGGTCACCTTGGCCGCGACCGATCGCTACCGCCTGGCGGTTCGTGAGCTGCGTTGGCAGCCCGAGCGCGCTGGCTTGTCGATCGTCGCGTTGGTGCCGGCTCGCACGCTCGCCGATACGGCGAAGGCGCTCGTTGGTGGCGCACAGGTCACCGTGTCGCTGTCGACCGGCGGATCGGGCGAGGGTCTCATCGGCTTCTCTGGGCGCGGCGCCGCCCTCCAATCGGGCCAACGGCAAACCGGCCAACGGCGGACGACGACCCGGCTGCTCGACGGCGAATACGTGAAGTACCGATCGTTGTTGCCTGACGACTCGTCCGCGCACGCGCTAATTGAGACGGCGAGCTTCGTCGAGGCGGTGAAGAGGGTGTCGTTGGTGGCCCCTCGCAACACGCCGGTGCGGCTGACCTTTACCGACGATCAGGTCACCCTTGAAGCGGGCACGACCGACGATGCGCAAGCTCTGGAGTCACTCGACGCGAAGTTCGCCAGTCGCGACGGGTCGACCGAGGAGTTCTCGATCGCGTTTAATCCGACCTACCTCCTCGACGGCCTCGGAGCGGTCGAGGGCGAGACCACTCGCATCGACTTCACGTCACCGACCAAGCCCGCTGTCCTTCGTGGCAGCAAGGAAGCCGACGCTTCTTCGGGCGACGACTATCGGTACCTGCTGATGCCGGTCCGCCTGTCCGGCTGAGGACGCCCGCGCGTAGGTTCAGCACATAGAAGTCAGCACCTGGACGCGGAGGATTCGCATGGCAGCAACTGGCTTCGAGATCGGCCTGATCGGTCTCGGCAAGATGGGCGGGTTCATGCGCGAGCGCATGCGCCAGGGCGGCATCACGGTCGTCGGATACGACCGCAACCAAGACATCAGCGACGCCAAGTCCCTTGAGGACCTGGTGTCGAAGTTGAGCGCTCCCCGCAAGGTGTGGGTCATGGTTCCCGCGGGTGACGCAACGCGGCAAACCATCGAGCAGCTCGGCGGCCTTCTCGAGGCCGGCGACGTTGTGATCGACGGCGGTAACTCGAAGTACACCGACGACAAGGTGCACGCGGCGAAGTTGGGTGAGAACGGAATCGGCTTTGTCGACGCTGGTGTTTCTGGCGGCGTGTGGGGCCTGAAGAATGGCTATGCGCTCATGGTCGGTGGCGACGACGCCCACGTTTCCCTTGTGCAGCCAGCATTTGACGTCCTGAAGCCGGCCGGTGAATTCGGGTTCGTACACGCCGGCGGTGTCGGGGCCGGCCACTTCGCGAAGATGGTTCACAACGGCATCGAGTACGGAATGATGCAGGCCTACGCCGAGGGTTACGAGCTGCTGGCAGCGGTCGACGAGGTCACTGACGTGCCAGCGATATTCAAGAGCTGGCGCGAAGGCACCGTCATTCGTTCATGGCTACTCGACCTTCTCGACAACGCGCTGAGCGCGGATCCGCAGCTCGAAAAGGTCAAGGGCTATGCCGAAGATTCCGGTGAGGGTCGCTGGACGATCGAGGCAGCCATCGAAAACGCAGTTCCACTGCCTGTTATCACGGCGTCGTTGTTCGCGAGGTTCTCGTCGCGGCAAGAGGAATCGCCCGCAATGAAAGTCGTCGCTTCGCTGCGCAACCAGTTCGGTGGTCACGCAATCCTCCCGGAGACGGCCGCGGGTTCTACCCGCAGCTAAGTCGTGCATGTTGCGCACCTGTCACTGGTCGACTTCCGGTCGTACGCCTCAGTAGAGCTGCCACTCGAGGCGGGTGTCACTGCACTCGTGGGACGCAACGGTCAGGGAAAGACGAACCTGGTCGAGGCAGTCGGGTACCTGGCGACGCAGGGCAGTCACCGCGTCGCCGGCGATGCGCCGCTGGTGCGTAGCGGTGCATCGCGCGCTGTTGTTCGTGGCCAGGTTATGCGCGACGGCCGGGCGTTGCTCGTCGAGCTGGAAATCAATCCAGGCAAGGCAAATCGGGCCCGAGTCAATCGCGCGCCGGTACCCCGCCCGCGTGATGCGCTGGGGATCCTGCGCACGGTCGTGTTCGCACCCGAAGACCTTGCCCTGGTCAAGGGAGATCCGTCGGACCGCCGACACTTTCTTGATGACTTGCTCGTGGCACGGACGCCGCGCCTCGCGGGTGTCCGCGCTGACTATGACCGTGTCCTCAAGCAGCGGAACGCGCTGCTGAAGACGGCTGGACTTTCGCGCCGGTCGGGTGGACCCGATCTGCGCACGCTCGACGTCTGGGATACCCACTTGTCGAACGCTGGTGGCGAACTCCTTGCGGCTCGGCTCGGGCTCGTCGAGGAGCTGCGGCCGCTGGTCGAAAAGGCCTACGCGACGGTTGCGATGGGCGACGGTCGCTCGGTCTCCGTCGGCGTCGAGTACCAGAGTTCACTTGGCGGCGAGATCGAGTTGGTCCCCGACGCCGCCGGGCTGGCCGCCGTGCTCGGAGCGGCACTGGGCGGCGTCCGGTCTGAAGAACTGGATCGTGGCATTACGCTTGTCGGTCCGCACCGCGACGAACTGGTCCTGAAGCTGGCCGACCTGCCGGCCCGCGGCTATGCCAGTCATGGGGAGTCGTGGTCGCTGGCCCTTGCGCTGCGCTTGGGTTCTTACGACCTGCTGTGTGCCGACGGCGGTGAGCCGGTGTTGATTCTGGACGACGTGTTTGCCGAGCTGGATGCCGATCGCCGCGACCGGCTCGCGGAATTCGTCGCGCCGGCGGAACAGGTCCTGGTGACCGCCGCGGTGCCGGCCGACGTCCCGGAGATACTGGCCGGTGGCCGGGTCGATGTGCTGAACGGGGAGGTGCGACGTGTCCGTTGAGAGGTTACCCGAGGATGCGGAGCGTGCCGATCCCGCCGTAGACCCCGCGGGCACGGTGGGCGAAGAGCCAGCCGTCATCAGGCCGCTTTCCGGCATCGACCTGGCTCGAGCTGCCTTGGCACGTTCTCGCCAAGATGCCCGAGCGCGTGGCAGCGCCGTGCCGGCGAAGCGAAACAAAGGCGCTCGTGCCGCGGTCGGAAGCGCACGCCGCGACGCTGGCGACCCGGAGTTGCTGGGCGAGACCTTGTCGCGGCTCCTCGTTGAGCGCGGATGGGACGTGCCCGCCGCAGTCGCCGGGGTCACCGAACGATGGGCCGAAATCGCGGGCGCCGAGCTCGCCGACCACTGCCGGCCGGAGAGATTCGATGCCGGTGTGCTGAACCTGGTCGCCGAATCGACGGCCTGGGCTACCGAGGTCAGAATGCTGGTCCCACGACTCCACCAGCGGATCGATGACGTCATCGGCGCCGGGGTCGTAACCAGGATTGAGGTGCGCGGTCCGAGCGGCCCCGATTGGCGGCGCGGCGCACTTCGGGTTCGGGGCCTAGGCCCGCGCGACACCTACGGCTGACCGCGTCCTGGCAGCTGTCGGAGGAGTCTCCGAGCAAGGGTCGAAAGACCCTTCCGGGTGCCTGGTCAGGTACGGGGATCCACAGGCATGGGCGTTCGCCTCACTGAGTCACAGCCAGACCCCCGCAGAGGCCATTTCTGCGCTCAGATCGACTACAATGGATAGCACTCCCCGAACCGCAGCGGCCCTGCAGCGGTTCTGTACGCAAGCACGCTGGTGGGGACCGGCAGGAGGCAACCGCACTCGTGACTCAAGAGGCAGTCATCCCAGAAGATCTTGACCCTGCCGAGACTGTCGAGCCCGTCGAGCCGGCACCCGCTGTTGACCCTACGGTGCTTGCGGAGCGGGCCGAGCCCGCGGAGTACAACGCTGACTCGATCACGGTGCTCGAGGGTCTCGAGGCGGTCCGCAAGCGCCCTGGCATGTACATCGGCTCGACCGGCGAGCGTGGCCTGCACCACCTCGTGTACGAGGTCGTCGATAACTCCGTTGACGAGGCGCTGGCCGGTTACTGCGACACGATTGACATCGTGCTCCAAGCGGACGGCGGGGTACGGGTGTCCGATAACGGCCGCGGGATCCCGGTCGGTGAGGTCGCCAGTGAGAAGAAGCCGGCAGTCGAAGTCGTCCTGACCGTCCTGCACGCAGGCGGCAAGTTCGGCGGTGGCGGGTACAAGGTCTCCGGTGGCCTGCACGGCGTCGGGGTCTCCGTGGTCAACGCGCTGTCGTCGAAGCTCGACGTCGAGGTCAAAACCGAGGGTTACGTCTGGTCGCAGAGCTACCTGATCGGCGTCCCGACTGGGCCCCTCGTCCGCGGTGAAGAGACGTCCGACACCGGCACCACCATCACGTTTTGGGCGAACGCCGACATCTTCGAGACCACCGACTACAGCTTCGAGACACTCTCGAATCGGTTCCGCGAGATGGCGTTCCTGAACAAGGGCCTCACCCTGCGCCTGCGCGACGAACGGCCGGGCGAGCACACCGAGGGCGACGAGGACGACATTGCGACGACCGACGTTGACGTCGATCCCGCCGAAGTGACCTATCGCTACGACGGCGGGTTGGTCGACTACGTCGAGCACCTGAACGCGTCGAAGGAGCCCGCGCACCGCAGCATCATCGCGTTCGAGTCGAGCGAAGCGAACGCGATGACCCTCGAGCTGGCGATGCAGTGGAACACCAGCTACACCGAGTCGGTGCACACCTTTGCGAATACGATCAACACGCATGAAGGCGGCACGCACGAGGAGGGATTTCGCGCGGCGCTCACGACGTTGGTCAACAAGTTCGGCGAAGACTGGGGCCTGATCAAGAAGAAAGAGGATCGGCTTTCCGGCGAAGACGTCCGCGAGGGTCTTACGTGCATCGTGTCGGTGAAGCTCACCGACCCGCAGTTCGAGGGTCAGACGAAGACCAAGCTCGGCAACACCGAGGTTAAGGGCTTCGTGCAGACCACCTGCAACGACAAGCTCGG
>DATCFU010000197.1:0-5373 GCA_036509315.1 Acidothermaceae bacterium | reverse complement strand
TCGATGCATTCGTCGCAGATGTAGACGCCGGGGCCCGCGATGAGCTTCTTCACCTGCTTCTGGCTCTTTCCGCAGAAAGAGCACTTGAGCAGGTCGCCGCCGTCACCTATGCGTGCCACCGGATGCGTCTCCTGACCGTCGGACCTGCCGTATGGGAACTGCCTGTAGGAATGTGGGGTCGGACTGCGGAACCAATCGGGCTAGCTGCTCGTACTCGGTGGTACAGCGGTACTTCCGAAGGTACCGCTTTGGCGCCCGCTGCGGGCCCGTTACGGCGTGTCCGGCTGGCTGCCGGGACGTCGGGTGGCTCGCCACCGTTGTGTGGGTGTGGCTCGCCCCGCTACTTAGCGGCCGCGAGGGTGAGCTTGCGGCTGACGATGACCTCATCGATCAACCCGTACTCGACGGCTTCCTCCGCGGTGAGGATTTTGTCGCGCTCGATGTCGATCCGGACCTGGGCCTCGGTGCGACCCGTGTGCTTGGCCAGCATGAACTCCAGCAGAGCCCGCATCCGCAGGATCTCCCGGGCCGCGATCTCGATGTCGCTCGCCTGCCCGCCGGCCTCGCTGGACGGTTGGTGGATCAAGATCCGCGAGTTCGGAAGCGCGATCCGCTTGCCCTTGGCGCCGGCGGCCAGGATGACCGCCGCTGCTGAGGCCGCCTGGCCCATGCAGATCGTCTGCACCTCGGGCCGGATGAACTGCATCGTGTCGTAGATCGCCGTGAGCGCAGTGAAGGATCCGCCCGGGGAGTTGATGTAGAGCTGGATGTCGCGGTCGGGATCCATCGACTCGAGCGTCAGCAACTGGGCCATGACGTCGTTTGCCGACACGTCGTCGATCTGGACGCCGAGGAAGATAATCCGCTCTTCGAACAACTTCGTGTACGGGTTGTGGATCCGATCACCCGTGCTTGTCCGCTCCCGAAACTCGGGAATGATGTAGCGGCTCTCGGGGCGCATTGCCCCGGCAAGGCTGCGCGCGCGATCGACGGTGACGTCGAAGAGATCAGGTGGCACGTACGAATTCACGGAAACGTCCTCGCTCTTCAGGAGACCGCGGTGGTCTCGGTAGGAACCTGGCGGGCGCTGCGCACCACGTGGTCGACGAAGCCGTAGTCCTTCGCCTCTTCGGCGGAGAACCAGCGCTCGCGGTCGGAGTCCTTCTCGATCTGGTCGACCGTCTGGCCGGTGTGCTGCGCGGTGAGCTCCTGAAGCTTCTTCTTGGTGTAAAGCATCTGCTCGGCCTGGATGGCGATCAGGGAAGCCGAACCGCCGATGCCGCCCAACGGCTGGTGCATCATGATCCGCGCGTGCGGAAGCGCGTAGCGCTTGCCCCGCTCGCCGGCGCACAAGAGGAACTGGCCCATCGAGGCCGCCAGGCCCATGCCGACCGTCGCGACGTCGCACGGCACGTATTGCATGGTGTCGTAGATCGCCATACCGGCGTCGACCGAGCCCCCGGGCGAGTTGATGTGCATGTAGATCTCGCGCTCGGGATCTTCGGCGGCGAGCAACAACAGCTGCGCGCAGATCTTGTTCGCGATCGCGTCGTCGACTACCGACCCGAGAATCACAATGCGGTTCTTCAGCAGCTTGTTGAAAACGTCGTCGTCCGGGGACACGCCCGAGGACGGCATCCGTCCTTGCGGATCGTCAACCGAACCGGAGGCCGGGGAGTACAGCGCCACGCTCTTCACCTGCTCGTCTTCGCTGGTCGGGCGTCTGCTGAACCACTGCAAGGCGCGCGCGACGTGCCTACTGGAGTTATCGGGAGCCAACGATCCGACCCTAACCGGCCAATCGTGTTCGGCGGGACACTCTCGCGCAGTGTTCGCTGTGGGCGCACCCAACCAACCGGTCACTCAGACCCGGCGGCGACGTCCTGCTCGAGACGATTCAGGTCGACGGTCCGGCCAGACGCGTCAGTGACCACGGCGTTCTCGAGGACGTAGGCGAGTGCCTTGCCCCGCAACACGTCGGCTACCGCGAGCGGAACCGTGCCGCTACTCACCAGCTGCTGGGCGTAGGCGTCAGGACTCACGCCGGCCCGCGAGGCCCGGCGGACGATGTACTCGGTCAACTCGGCCTCTTCGATGCCGAGCTCTTCCTTCACGACCACCGCATCAAGCACGAACTGGGCGCGCAGGTCTCGCTCGACATCGACCTTGGTATGGGCCTCGTGAGCCTCGAGAGTCTCGTCCTGTGAGGCGAGGTAGGCGTCGAGGTCGAGTCCGTTGGCGGCCAATTGCTGCTCGAGCGAATCGCGCCGGTTGCGGACCTCGTCCTCGACGGTTCGCTCCGGCAGCGGGATCTCGACCTTGCCGAGCAGTGCCTCGAGAACGTTGTCGCGGGCCTGCATGCCCTGCTCGAGTCTCTTCACGCGCTCAAGCCGTGACCGCAGGTCGTCACGTAGTTCGGCCAGGGTGTCGAACTCGCTGGCTTCCTGGGCAAAGGTGTCGTCGAGGGTCGGCAACTGCTTGGTACGCACGCTGCGGACCGTGACCGAGGCGCGTCCCTTGGCGGACGCCAGCGGACCACCAAGCGCGGTGTCGAACTCGGCCGACTCCCCCGCCGACAGACCGAGCAGCGCGGAGTCGAGCCCGTCGATCAGCCCTTCGCTGCCGACTTCGTACGACAGGCCGGTGGCGGTGCCGTCTTCGACCGGCTTTCCGTCGGCGCTAAGGCTGAGGTCGATGCTGACGAAATCTCCCGCTTCGACCGGTCGCTCCACAGACGTCAGCGTCCCGAAGCGGTCCGCGAGCGAGTTCACCTGCTCATCGACGTCCGCTTCAGTGACCTCGGCATCGTCAACGGTGACCGGCATGTTCGTGAGTTCGGGAAGTTCAATCGCGGGTCGGACGTCGACCTCCGCAGTGAACGTCAACTGCTCGCCGTCCGCGAAGCTCGTGACCTCGATCTCGGGCTGGCTGAGCACTCGGACGTCCGCCGCCTCGACGGCCTGTCCATAGAACGCAGGGATCGCATCGTTGACAGCCTCGTCCAGCACGACATCGCGGCCGATCCGCTGGTCGACGATGCGGGCCGGAACCTTGCCGGGCCGAAATCCCGGGATGCGGATCTGCCCGGCGACCTTGCGGTAGGCAGCGTCGACGCTCGGCGTCAGCTCCTCGAAAGGCACCTCGACGGTGAGCTTGACCCTGGTCGGGCTCAGGGTCTCGACTTCGCTCTTCACGGACAGCAGCTCCCTGGGCAGTAACGGTCGAAAAATATGGGCGGACGACGAGGCTACCGAAGGATGATGCGGAACCAGTCGGGGCGGGGAGATTCGAACTCCCGATCTCCTGCTCCCAAAGCAGGCGCGCTAGCCACTACGCTACGCCCCGGGGCGTGCCCGGTAGTCTAGGCGGCTGCGGACGATCGACTCGCGGGTGTAGCTCAATGGCAGAGCCCCAGCCTTCCAAGCTGGCCATGCCGGTTCGATCCCGGTCACCCGCTCCACCGAAAAACCCTTACACAGCAAGGATTTTCACGCGGACCCGGCCGCCTGCTCGGCCGGAAACGAAGATCATGTGTCCCTAGCGGGGCCGCATGTACCACACCTGTACCCCGCCGCCACGACCGGGATCGCTCCGGCAACCTGGCCATGCCCGTTCGATCCCGGGCACCCGCTCCAGGGAAACCCTTACATAGCAAGGGTTATCACCCGCCCACGGCCTCCGCGTGCTTCCGAAACGTAGATTATGGGTACCTCGCGGGGCGTGTGTACGACGCCGCCACGGCAGGCCCCAGTCCGGCAAGCTGGCCATGCCAGTTCGATCCTGGGCGCTCAGCCCGTCAGCTGGGGAAGGCGCGCAACTCATTACCGACATCGGCCCTTATCGGCCGAATTAGCCTGCCCTCGCTGCGCCACGCAGACAGTAACCACGACTTCGCCCCGCTGATTGCGTTGCCACGCCGCACCAACTCACGGCAACACAACGCCGGCACGGTCTGCAACGTGTCGATACGAGCATGAAGAAGATCACCGGCCGCAACACCCACGTTCTTCATACTCATCGGCGACACCGCCGGCAGCACGCGCGTCTCCGCGGCGAAGGAGTGCGATTCGACGGGTCTATCTCACTAACGGTGTTTCTGGCGGTCATCTTCAGTAGTCTTCGGCGGCCGGGAATCGGTAGGCGAAGGTGATCGCGAACGCGTTCAGTGCGGGTTTCCACCGCATCGTCCATCGTGCCCGGCCTGTCCCTGTCGGGTCTAGAGATCGGGTCACCAGATACAGGCATTTCAGTGCGGCTTGCTCGGTCGGGAAATACCCACGGGCTTTGATCGCCCGCCGGTAGCGGACATCAACGACTCGCTCGCATTCGTCGAGCACAGCACTCGCCGCATCTCCACGTTGTAGAGCCTGTTGCAGAATCCATCCGTTGATCGCGTCGAACGTTGTTGTTCCGGCTGACTTACCGCCGGTTGTGGGGCGCCGCGGAATTCCTTTGCTGGTGGCTGGTCTAGATCGCAGTGGCTCGGTGGATTTTCATCAGGTTGAACGCGCTGGCGGCCTGTCATCAAGTGGGCGGGTGGCCCACTCGTTCATTTCCTCGATCACCTTGTCGGTGATCCGGCTGATCGTCTCCCGGCTCACGCTCGCGCCGTAGATCTCGGCGAATGCGCGGAGATCTCCCCGGTGGACACGATCGTCTGCACATAGGCGGCGACGTCGGCGAAGGTGCGCTCGAGGTTGCTCTCCTGCTGATTGAAAGTCCCCAGCGCCACCTTCCTGGTCGGCCACGGTGCCACGGAGTGGGCGAGCTTGACGGTGCCCTTGGTCAGGGGGAACGCGACGGTGATGGCCTCAGCTACATCCGACCCACCCACGAAGAGATTTGTGCGCTGATGGCCGTGGCACATGCCAAGGTCACCGGTGAGGTCGGTGTCTGTGTCGCGACATCGAGCCCCGGAGCCTTCCATCTGATCAACGGCCTGTATGACGCCAACATGGACAACCAGCCCGTGGTTGCGATCGTCGGGCAGCAGGGACTAACCGCGCGCTTGTCGAAGTCGCAGCTTCTACTTGCTGCCGCCTTACCCGACGTCGGAACAGCCAAACAGTGAAGGCGATGTAGTTCGAGCCAAAGAGTAAAGACTGTGTCAACCAACGTGGGTTCGGCTCAACGAGGGCAGAATCGGCATGAGCAGAATCGAGAAGACGATGAGACAACCGGCTGCCGGGGACCATGTCCGATCTAGCCCTGCGACGCCGTCCGGGCAACAGTTCCAGATCAGTTACGGCGAGCACCATGCGACGGTGGTCGAGGTCGGCGGCGGCCTGCGCCGCTACGACGTTGGCGGGCGTCAACTGCTCGACGGCTATGCCCGTATGGAGCAGTGCACCGGCGCAAGAGGTCTGCCTTTGA
>DATCFU010000196.1:0-4297 GCA_036509315.1 Acidothermaceae bacterium | reverse complement strand
ATGGACGGTCAGCGGGTGGTGCAGCAGCAGGTCACCGGGTTCCGCTTCCGCCACCAACCATTCATGGCTGCCGTAGTCCGCCTCGAAGTCCGGCATGTTCTCGTAAGGCGAGTTGACATAGGTGTCGGTGATCATCGGGGTCTTCTTGAAGCCCACCGGATGGTAGATCACGCCCCACCTGTGTGATCCGCGCAGGTAGTGGATTGCGCCGCTGTCTGCGGTCACCCGGTCGAATGGAACCCAGATCCGCACCAACTGGTCGCCCCTGATCGGCAGGAAGGGCAGATCCTGGTGCCACGGTGTCCGTTTGGTGGCACCAGGAGCCTTGGAGAAGATCTGGTCGTAGAAGAACGTGATCGTGTTCGCGTCGGCCATGACCTGCCGGGACACGTCGATCAGAGGTCCGCGGATGGCCCAAGCCTTGAATGCATCGTCGAACATCCACGGGAACGTCTGGGAGAAGAACTGAGGATCGCCCTCGTCGGCGTAGTTCTGCGCCGAGGGGTCTGCCCGCTCGACGAGACGGGTCACGGCGGCGCGCATGAAATAGACCCATTCTTCCGGAATGACGCCCTTGACGATCGCGGCGCCGTCACGGTCGTACGCCGCGCGCTCCCCATCGGAGATCGGACGCAGCAGCCCCTCCTTCGGATAATCGATGTCGATCATCATGATGGAAATGCTCATTGGCCACTCCTGAGGATGGGCTGCCCGAGCGGGACCCCCGGCCCGCCGGTCGCCCGTGAGGCGATATCGAAGAGGACGTAGGCGCCGATCGCACCGAACGCCGAGACTCCAGCCGCCTTGAGCAGACCGGCGTCGGCGTTGATGTATCCGGCAGCGGCGAGCGCCAGGATCAGCTCGACCGGGAAGAAGATCGCGCGGATCGACGAGGGCAGACGCAGTGTGCTGAGGGGGAGCATCGCCGCGACTGCTGGCTGGCCGAGTCCGGCGGCCCAGACCGTCGCGACGAGCAAGCCGAGCCCCGCGGCCGCGACGAGGATCGCGAGGCGCACGCCGGTAACGGGCACATAATTGATCAGTTTGAGGCCCAGCGCCCCGCCCCAGCGACGAACAGTGGCACGCCGACAGCCAGCGGATCGCTTGCGAAGAAGGCCTCTGACGGCGGGGGGCGTGGACGCGAGGCTGGGGATAGATCCTCGCGGGGTGGTGGCATCCGTGTCGATGCGGTCATAGTGACGCCCTAGTCCGAGAGGTATTGAGCGGCGTAGCGGATTATCGGCTTCCGGTACGCCCGGTCGAGGTGTTGCCCATCGCACAGATTGCGAGTGGTCAAAAGAGTTCACACCGCAGTCCAGCCGCCATCAACGACGAGCGCGTGCCCGGTCAGGTAGGTCAGCGAATCGCACGCGAGCATTGCGACCGCCTGCGCGATCTCGTCCGTCCTGGCGACCCGGCCCATCGGGATTCTGGCTTCGACGCTCGCCCGAAGTTCAGGTATGTCTAGGCGCCACTGGGTCATCGGGGACTGAACAAATCCAGGGCAGACGGCGTTGGCCCGGATCCCGTGGGCGGCGTAGTCGGCTGCAATCGACTTGGTGAACATGACCGCGGCGCCCTTGGACGCCGTGTAGGCGCACCGCTGGGGGAAGGCCACGAGTCCCGCGATCGACGCGATCGTGATGACGTGGCCAGAACCTTGCCTCAGCATCGTCGGCAGCGCGGCGCGGGTGCACAGGAACGGTCCGCGCACATTGACAGTGTGGATCCGGTCCCACTCCTCGACCGGCGTCGTATGGCAGACGGTGGCCTGCTGCGACCCCGTGATCCCGGCATTGTTGACCAGTAGGTCGACGCGCCCCAGCCTGCGAAGGACTTCGTCGAACGCGCCCTCGACGTCGGCTGGGTTTCCCACATCCGCGCGAAGGGCCAGTTCGGCCTCGTCCGTGCCGCTGTCCCCGACATCGATGGAAACGACACGGTACCCGTCGGCGGTTAGGCGCGCGCAGGTCGCGCGGCCGATCCCGGACGCCCCGCCGGTGACGACGGCGACACGTCCATCGTTTGCTGGTTCAGCCATCTAGGACAGCCTCAGCCGGGCCAACTCGGTGCCCTCGACCAGGGCTTGCAGCTTGCGCTGGGCATGCTCGCGTTTCAGGTTGAGCATCCCGCAGTCGGTGCTGACACACAGTCGTTCCGGCGAGACGTACTCCGCCGCCTTGACCAGCAGGTCCGCGATCTGTTCCGGCTGCTCGATCACCGTGCATTTCACGTCGATTACCCCGACGCCGAGGCTCACGCGGTCGGGCAGCCCGGCCAGGTACTGCAGGTCGCCTGGCCCGCGCCGGGCTGCCTCGATATGGATCTGGTCCACGTCGGCATCGAAGGCAAACGGGAACATGTCCTGCCCACGAGGCCCGGCCACGCCGGGGTTCCCACCCTGGTTGCCGTAGCAGATGTGCCAGACCCGGTGCGCGTCGACGTCCCGGAACGCCGTGTTGATCACGTCCACGTACCATGCCTCTTCGCCGTAATAGGTCAGCGGTTCGTGGATCTGGATCCAGTCGACTCCGCGCGCGGCGAGGTCGCGGAACTCGGCATTGAATGCCCGTGCGATGTCCATCGCCAGCGCCTTGGTGTCGCCGCCGTAGTGCCGGTCGGTGCAGCAGAACGCCAGGAACAACGGGCCCTGGACGGCAACTTTCACAGGGCGCCCCGCAGCGGCGAACGCCGTAGCCTCCGCCACAGGGGCGTAGATCGGGCGGACCCACTCGATGTCGCCGACCACCGCGGGCGCGTGGAACTTCTTATACAGGTCGATAGCGATGGGATCACCCCAGCGCTTGAACCCCTTCAGGTGGTGGCCCCAGAAGTGGAAGACCTGGCCGTACTCGTGCATGGTCTCGGACTCGAAGTACTGCTGGCCGTCCGACAGAATGTCGAGACCTGCCCGTACCTGGTCGTCCACACAGAGCTGAACAGCGTCCCAGAAACGTTCCTTCGTGCCGTAGTCGATGTAGTCGGGCTCGTCGAACTCCCCGAAGACCTTCCCAGTCAGCCATGGCGGCCGGGGGTAGCTACCAACCATCGTCGTCGGCAGCAGGATCTCGCTGTCACGTACTCGCATCGGAACTCCTTAGTCGGGCACTGTCGAAGACGAAACGCCGTGGGTGAGTCTCGGTTTGGGTTCCCGGCCTGCGCACCCTAGGGCGGGTCATGTCGCACGGTAAGCCGGGGCGGGGGCGCCGTCGTTGTCTCTGCGCGGCTAACAGTGGCGCTGGGATCGGCCGGCACGGACGAGTACCGGTATGCGCATAGCCGCACCTGGCCTGGCTGCAGGTAACTAGAAACCGCCGCGGAATCGACCACCACAGCCAGGGACCGTACAGCCCGATCCCTGATAGGAACATCCCGGAAGTCCGCGGTTCGCAGACGAGTGAAGGAGTCCTCCATGAAGGTTCGCGGCGAAGACGTGCTCTTGCCGGCCACGATGGTGGGCGCCTACCCGCGCCCGATTTTCATGCAGGGCCGGGTTCTCCCCATCGGCGTGCACGCGCCAGAATTCGCCGACTACCGGACGCGGGAGCTGTACCGGCATGCCGTGGAGTCGGCCGTCCGCGACATGCTCGACGTCGGCCTGGACATCGTGACCGACGGTGGCCAGTACTACGAGAACGAAACGGGTTACGAGTACGCTGAGCTGTTCCACGTGATGGCACACCGGCTGGAGGGTTACGCCCCCTACGGTGACCGGATCCAGGTAGGCGCGTTCGATCTGCCCATCTACAAACCCACGGTGCTCGCGGACGTCGCCTGGCGCCGGCCGGTATTCAAGCCGATTGCCGAGGCCGTGCGGGAAGTGACGGATGCGCCGCTGAAAGTCAACGCCTCGATCGGCCCGGCCACGCTTGCGGCGCTGTCGACTGACCAACATTATCACGATCTCAAGGCCCTGTCGCAGGACGTCGCCAAGGCCTATAACGCAGAGTTCCGCGATCTGGAATCTCGCGGTGTCGACCTGATCCAGATCACCGAGCCGCTGACGTTCTTCGAGCCGGAGGACTGGATCATCGAGGCCATCAATACCGCGTTCGACGGGATCTCGGCCTACAAGGTCGTGCACATCTGCTACGGCCACGAAGAGGGCCAGCCGGGCATCCTCGACCTCAAGGGGAGCCGGCTGTTCCCGTGGGCGTTCGATCTGGCCTGCGACCAGATCCACTTCCAGATGGCGAGCCACGAGTTCGCCGAAGTGGACTCCTTGCGCGGATGGCCGGCAGACAAGGACCTCGGTGTGGGTGTCGTGGACATCGAACTGTTGCGGGTCGAGACCCCG
>DATCFU010000195.1:0-5520 GCA_036509315.1 Acidothermaceae bacterium | reverse complement strand
CGAAACCGAAGCCCATCTCTACAGCGACGTCGAGCAGGCTGTCGCAGCCGGATTGGAGCGCCATGACGCCGCTCGAGCGGCGGTAGCCAGGTTCGGGTCGGCCGAGCGCGTCGCGCAGATGTGGACAGCGAGCGCACCACCAAAACCGATGCCGCCGGTCAAGGTGATGCTGCGCCGAGCGGCTACGCAACTTGCGCCGCTCGCAGGCGTTGGACTGGTGGCGATCGGTGTCAGTGGGCTCATCGCGCGGGCAATGACGTCGCTGTGGGGCCTACGGTTCATGTTCGCCGATCCGCCTGGCACGACTTATCCGGCGTCGTCGTGCAGCTACTGGATGTCGCTGCACCCACACGCCCCCACGTGCACGAGCGCCTTTTTGGCCGAGTCTTTGACCGATGGCTTGAATGCGCGGTACGCCGCCGGAGTGCTCGGGCTGGTGGTGCTCGCCGTGATCGCGGCGCGTCGCCGGCTTCGACACGCACCCGTGATCAGCCAGCCCACACCGAGCACCGCACTGATCGCCGTCGCCATCTTCGGCGCAGCTACCGTGGCGCTCGCCTCCTTAGCCGCCGACGCGATGCGCGTGTCGCACGGCAACGGCGCCGGGAAATGGCTGTCCGCGGCCGTCGTCGCACTGATCGTCTCCGTGAGCTACGCGGTCGCGTATCTACGATCCACCCGCCACCGCATAGCGACGGCCTGAGCAGCAGGGATGCGCGCCTGTCATCAAGGATGCGATGCCGATTGAGAGCAGACCTCCGTGCGTAACACGTCGGCGAGCGGACGTCGATTCGACCGGGGTGCGGGACCCGTCGGATGGCCGATCCGAAAGACCGCCACCGGGCACGCAACCGCGCTGATGGCCGCAACATCTGGTGCGGTTTCCGGTCGGTCGACCGCGATCGAAATCGGGTGGTAGGCGAATCCGGCGGCGCCGATCGCGACCCAGGCGCGCAGCAACCGGCGCCCCGCATCGAACAGGCTCGCGGCCGACATGTCGTCGGCCCGCAGGACCGCCACGGCCGTGGCGTGGCGGAGCAACCTGACGTCGCGAGAGGCGAAGACTCGTGCAAGCGGTGCAGGTAGGCGCCGAGCGCGGAAGGCGACACGCAGCGCGTTGGTTTCGACTTTGGTCAGGGGCAACCCAGCTGGCGTCATGCCCGCGGGCGCGTGGTTGTCGTCGAGCTTGATCCAGGTGGCGAGATCGCCGACGAAGCGGCGGTCGCGCCATGCGTGGACACTCGCCTTCCCCACCAGGCGCGACATCGACTCCGGCGCCACCAGCACGCAGCCGAGCGCGTTCAGTTCCTCGAGCAGCGCCGGCGGCAATGGCGTGCGGTCGTACTCGCAACGGTTCGTGTGGCGATCGGCCGCCGCGTCGGCGAGCGGATCCGCAGGATCGCTGGCCAGGGCTTCTCGTATCGCGATCCGGCCGACGAACAGGTCGGATCCCTCGCGCGCGAACACGGGCGAGAAGTCGGCTCGGTGCCCGTATCGCACGGCGGCGAGCGCTGCGGTCTCAACGAAAGCGCCGAGACACAGGTACGCGTCACGATCGTCTGGATCAAACGGCAGGTAGTCGTTGTGGTCGTAGTGCAACTCGTAGCACGCGCCCGCGTCGTCAGCGATCAGCCGCCACGGTTGGGCGTTATGAGCCGACGGCGCGCGCAACGCGTCGGTGAGGATCAGCTCGTGCGCCAGATCCATCGCGAATCTCCCTTCAACTCAGGTGTTCAAACTCAGGTGTTCAGACGATGTAGCGGCGCTTGATGCGGGTGGCGTTGCCGGAGAACGGCCCGGTGCCTTCGACGTGCAAAACAGCGCGAATATCGGCCGCTGCCGGATCCTCGGCGACCGCCGACCGGTAATCGGCCGTGTTGGCGAGCAGCCGATCACGCACCGCGGCGATCACCCTGTCGCGCAACTGCGTGTCGTTGATGCGGTCGTGGTCGGTCAACTCCACGTGAACGCAAGGACGTACCGCCCCGGACGCCGATTGGCTGCCACCGTCGTCAACATCGACCAGTTCGAGGGCGAATGCTCCGAAGGCGTCCGCGTCGGCGCATTCACCGAGCGCCTGTTCGACGTCTTCCGGATAAATATTGGCGCCCATGAAAGAGATGGTCGAGTCAGAACGTCCGTGTACGTAGAGAAAAGGCAACTCGAACGGCCGCTGTCCGTGGCGCGTTCGCGCCGCCGAGATTGGGTCGACACCCCACCGAGCGCAGGCCGCGAGCACGTCGTCATACGACAGCGTGCCGCCGGCGTCATGCACGTTGTATCGCACTCGCGGCGAAACTAGCGACGGTCGGTTGACCGTGACGACGAGTTCGCCTTCCACCGTCTCGACGTAGTAGTCACTGGGGTCGTACTGAAACACCATCGGCAGGCGGGACCTGGTGCCAAACAGCGCGAGCGCGAGATCGGGCTCGGACGCCGCGAGCCGTCGAACCTCGATAGACAAAGGCGTTTCGGCCGCGACACCGATGTCGAGGTCGCTGGCGCCGTACGCAGAGTAAACCGCCTTGAAGTCACGCTCGAGGCGGCTCCGCAGCGCTTCGCTCATACCTTCGCCGCCCACGACGCCGTACATCGTGTACGCCGAGAGATCGAAATGTTCCTCTCGTGCGACGTCGAGCAGCCTGCGCAGGAACGGCGGGTAGCCGGCGATGACGTAGACCCGATCGGGTCCAAGCAACCTCATTGCCGAGAACATTTTCTCGGTATCAGGCCCGGTCGATTTCACCACCCCGAGCCGTTTCAACGCGGCACTGACATTGGTGCCGGTCGCCCAAGCGCCCATCGAGAATCCGTTCAGCGTGACGAGCGGTCGATCCCGGCAATCATCGTGATCGAGCAGATGGCGAGCCAAGATCGCCATCGTTTCGTGAGTCTCGCGCAGCTCGGCGGCGCCCCGCACCCAGGTGTAGGGCATACCTGACGAGCCAGAGGATTCGTCGAGTTCGGCATCGATCACCGGCACGACGCCACCCCGGCACCGCTGCGCCAAGCAGTAGCGGTCGATATAGGTGTGCTTATCAGTCATGGGGAGGGTGGCGAGCCAGGCCGCCGGATCACGCGTCACCGCACGGCTGCCCGCTCCGGCGCCGAATCGAGCGGGCGAGCCGTGCGTCGCGACGAAGTCGGCATACGCCGGAACGCCGCGCAGCGCCTGCCGTGCCGTCATCGCGGCGGCCGGGGCGCTCAATCGCGGCGTGACACGCGCACCGTATCTCGTCGCGAATCGGTAGCGGCGCAGCGTCACGCGCGAAAGCCTCTTGGCTTTCCGGGCGGTGGCCAAGATAGGGCGCGCAGTGAAGTCCGCTGAAGTCAGCACCCAGTGATCATCGGCACGGACACCGAAAACCTACAGCCGCCGGCTACTCGACAATCCTGCGTCGTTCTTCCGCGACATCTGGCAGAGTCTTGCAGCGGCGGGGATGTTGCGGTGCGCCACCGGGGGTGAGCGGGGAGGCTGTGCCATGGCACGAGATTTGGCGCTGAGGGTCGCGACGGTGTTGAACCTGCCAGACGCGCTCAACGATGACGGCGCGGGCTTCGACAAATATCGGCTGCACTCGGATCCGAGCTTGCTCCGTGATATCGCGCAGAGTTTGGCGGCCCTCATACCCTCAGAAGTCGAGGTTCTCGCCGGCGTGGAGCTTGGTGGGATTCCGCTCGCAGCGGCAGTTTCTTTGTGCGATGGGCGGCCGCTGGTGATCGTGCGGCAGCAGCCAAAGGGCGCCAGTGGGCGTATTGCGGGCGCCGAGGTCTTCGGCCGTCGAGTCGCGGTGATCAAAGACATGGTGCAAGGCGGCGGTGCCCTCATCTCCGCTGCGCAAGCATTGCGAGCTGACGGCGCGATTGTTCGCGACGCGGTGTGCGCGATCAGTTGGAACACCGAGGCCACGCCATTCCTCGCGGCGTCGGACTTGGTTCTGCGTCCGGTGCTGAGTCTGGAGGATCTGAGGCAGGCATGGAAAGCGGGCTGGTGAGGCGTACCCGGTAAGGGCGCGCGATGACGCGACCAACCGCAAACGCCGGATCAGCGGGTCATTGCGAGGACGTGGTGCAGGCGCTGGTGGTGTTCGTTTCGAAGTGATGGCAGCAGCAGCGTGGTGATGCCGCACTCGACGGCTCCACCGTCGGGACGCGGTCGATCACCGACCATCAAGGCGGCTGCCGGATCGCAGTCCTGGGCGAAGTGGTTGTAGCCGGGATCGGATTCCACCGCGTACAACGCTCGCGCCAACTCGTCGTCCAGCCCGGCGTCTGCGAACACGCCGAAGTAGACCTCGCGATGAAACGCTGCGTCAGCGTCGATGCCCGGACAGTCCAGCCGATCCTCGAGCCTTGGCACCGAGCGAAGAGTCGCGACGACGCTACGTACCTGCTCATCGCTGCCATCTCGCCCAGACCGCTGCAGCGCGTACCGCGCCCACTCCGACCACGACACGGTCGTGACGAGCGTGCCGCGCCAATCGAAGATGACAGCCCCAAAGCTCATGACGGCAGTACACCACCTCGCCCCACAGCCATCTCGGCAAGCAATGCTGATTGCTCAGGTGGACTCACTACGCTGCGAACCTGTGCTGCCAAGAACCCCAGCTGTTGCGTACTGGCCGGATGAAGATCCGCTCATCCGGCTAGAACCGACCGAGCGTCAAGCCGCGTTGACGTTCGGATGGCCGTGCGTTGCGAGCAGATCGCGCGGATCCTCAGTGTCGTCAATCGAGCGTGCGAACTCAAGTAAGGCGCGCGCCAGGTCGCTGACATGCACAGGGCATCGCACGTCGTCGGTGAACAGCACACCACCTACGGCACCGAAGGCCAGCGCGTGCACGAACCTTTCATGTGGGTAGTTGCCGTCACCGATGATCAGCGAGGTCCGCGCAATGATGGCAGCCGGGGTTATCCCCTTGATCGCAGTCTCGGCTGCGGCTTTCGCGGCACCGTACGGTGTCGTGGGGTCTGGTACCGCCGACCACGAGAAGCTCCACAATGCCACCGTAGCGAAACTCAGTGCATACGCTTCCGCGACTACTGGTGATGGTCTCGAATGCTCTGACCGTCGTTGTCATCGTGTTTCAAGTAGTGGTCCCGATCGCGGTGCTGCCGGCCGCTTCGACAGCGCACGCAGACTATTAGCAACACATGATGTTGGATGGAGGCCCGAGCAGTGGTGAGGAGCGTGGACTGATGAAGGTGGGTCTGCATATCCCGGATTTCACCTGGGAAGGTGGTCCGCCCGCGTTGCGGGGGCGGCTTGGCGAGATCGCGCAGGGCGCCGAGCAAGCTGGAGTCGATCGGATCAGTGTGATGGATCACGTCTGGCAGATCGAACACCTCGGCCCGCCGGAGCACGAGATGTTGGAGGCCTACACGACGCTCGGGTGGCTAGCCGCCCGGACCGAGCGGGTCAAGCTGCTCACCATGGTGACCGCGGTGGTGTACCGCGAGCCGGGGTTGCTCGCCAAAGCAGTGACCACGCTGGACGTGCTTTCCGGCGGGCGTGCAATG
>DATCFU010000194.1:0-6641 GCA_036509315.1 Acidothermaceae bacterium | reverse complement strand
CTCGAGAAGAAGATCGACCGGGCGAAGCAGGCGGGCAAAGCATCCGAGGTCAGCGACCTTGAGACGCAACTCGCCACCCAGCGCGAGTGGCTCGCGCAAAGCGACCGCCCCGCCCGGTAAGGCTCATCCGGACGCTCGGCGTTGCGCAGTGCTTAGCGCGGCGCTCGACGGTCGAGGTGCCAATGCCGTGAAACCGTGGCCATCCAGACCTGTAGTCCGTCGACGTCGTGCGGCAGCAACGCGAAGCGGGTAATCGCGCGTTGCCCGCCGTCCTGATCGCCGTACAGCAACTCGATCGAGAACATTTCGTCGGCCTTCGCGATCTCCTGCACTTCCGCGAAAATCGGCTCAGTGGGGTCGCGTAGCGCGCCCTGCCAGAACCCGAGGTCGCCGGGCGGTATGTAGAGGTCGCGCGTGAGCCGGCGGAAGTCATCGATCGGGCGATGGTCGGACCGAGCACTCGACGTCGGATCCCGACCTACCAACCAGCCGTGCAGCACGGCCATCCCGCGACCGATGTTGCGCAGGGCCATCGTGAGGTAGATGACCTCGTCGGTCACCTCGACAGTGCCGTGCCCACCCTCGACGCGTACCCAATGCTGGTCAATGAACGAGACTTTCTCCGGCGGATCCTGCAGCCGTGACGCGACCAGCAGCGGCCGGAGGCCCTCCAACAGCGACCGCTCCGCCGTCCGCGCTGCTCGATTTGCCGATCGCACAGAGGCGAACGTCGCGGCACCAAGCACGAGCGTGCCGACGGCCGTGGCGAGCTCGGCACCGGTCGTCGTCCAGTCAGTCATCTGCTGACCCTAAATGCGAGCTGACCTTAAGCGCGAGTAGGCCGAATGAACCAGCGCGGCCGGTCGCTGCGAAGAGTGTCTGAGTCACCACAGGCGGGCCGGCATGACTCGCCCAGAACGCTTTCGAAGGAGCATCACCATGGCAGAGCACAGTAGAAGGGCCTTCATCCGCGGTGCTGGCGTTACCGCCGCAGCGGCCACCGTGGCCGTGATGGTCCCCGGGGTGGCAAGCGCCGCCTCGAAGTCGTCGGGTTCCCCGGTCGACGACGGCAGTCCGGCGCCCGACGGTTCGGTCGTCGCGTTCGTCAAGGACGCGAAGGCAGGCAGCATCACCGTGATGCGCGGCGAGCGCGAAGTGCAGATCACCGACAAGGCCTTGGCCCGCAAGCTGGCCAAGCTCACTCAGCTCTGAGCAACACCCGCTGTCGTTCTTGAGCTGCCCGGACCCGCCAGCTCATCTCGTTCTTCGCTTCAAACTCACCCATAAACCGCGAGCACAGAAGGTGTCGCATGTCTTCTCACCGTGAAGCGCCGGAGATCTCCAAGGACCCGGTAGCCGACAGTTCAGACCTCTACGCATTTGTAAGCCCGGACAAGCCCGGGTACGCGACGATCATCGCCAACTACGTTCCACTGCAGTTGCCCGACGGCGGCCCGAACTTCTTCGAGTTCGGCGACGACGTTCTCTACGAGATTCACATCTCGAACCGCGGCGACGCGCAGGCCGACATCACCTACGGCTTCCGCTTCCACACGGTCGTGTTCAACAAGAACACGTTCCTCTACAACACCGGTCAGATCACCTCGATCTTCGACCCGCACTTCAACCGTCGCCAGTACTACTCGGTGACGCGCACCACGCGGGGCGGCCAGGTCGAGTTTCTCGGCGGCAACCTCGAAGTGCCGCCCTGCAACATCGGACCCCGCTCGACCCCGAACTACGAGCACCTCGCCGCGCAATGCGTGCACGGCATCGGCGACCGGACGTTCTTCGCCGGCCAGCGTGCAGACGCGTTCCACGTCGACCTCGGCTCGGTGTTCGATCTGCTCGACTTGCGCCCGTTCCAGAACTTGCACGTCATCTCCTCGCCAGCAGCGAGCGGTGTCAACTCGTTGGCCGACCTGAACGTGCACAGCATCGCGATGCGCGTTCCGCTCAGCGACCTCACCGTTAGCGGCAAGACCCCGTACGACCCGGCACGGATGGATTCGGTCGTCGGCATCTGGACGACGGCAAGCCGCCAGCGCACTCACGTGTACGAGGGCCCCGGCGCGTCGGCACAGAACCTCGGCGGTTGGGAGCAGGTTTCCCGTCTCGGCAACCCGCTGATCAACGAGGTCGTCATCCCGATGGGTTCGAAGGACGACTGGAACCACAGCAAGCCTTCGAACGACTCGGACTACGCGGCGTCGTTCTTGCACCCTGAGGTTGCGGGCCTGCTTCCGGTCCTCTACCCCGGCGTCTTCAAGAACCTCGCTGCCTACACCAAGCCGCGTGCCGACCTGGTCGCGATCCTTGGTACCGGCATCCCGTCGGGCGTCATCCCCGGCTTCCAGAACTACACCGGCAAAGTCGTCGCGGACATGCTGCGCCTCAACCTCGCGATCCCTGCCACTGCGCCTGACAAGGCCAGCCCGGCCGGCCTCGCGGGCGGCGACCCGGCAGGGTTCCCGAACGGCCGTCGCGTCACCGACGACGTCGTCACCATCGAACTTCGGGCCATCGCCGGTCTGCTGATCCCGCTGGTCGACAAGTCGTTCACTCCCGACGCCGCCACCAGCAAGATCGATGACGGCTCGTCCATGACGCCGACGCAGAACGTGTTCCCGTACCTCAACATGCCGCACGACGGATATAGCGCGGCCTAACATGACCGGCCACGCTCACTCCGATCACTCGCATTCGCACAGTCACGATCACGATCACGATCACGCGGGTCACCTGTCTGGCCACAACCATGTGGCCGGACAGGGACCGACGGTGCTCGACATCGGTGACGACTTCGGTGCGTTGGTGCTGTACACATCGGCCGACTTAGTCGGTGCAGAGATAGAGATCAGTCCGGACGGCGAGCCTGAGCGTCGGCGACACGTCGCTGTGCACACCCGCGAGTTTCCAGGCGGAACGGCATACGCGGCCGTGTACTACGGCCTTGCGGCCGGCACGTACGACCTGTGGGGGGCGGACGGGAGGCGGGCTTTGACCGTTTCGATCGAGGGCAATGGAATCACCGAAGCGGTGTGGCCACAGGGGGTTCTGGCACCGCGGTAGTCAGTAAAACCAACAGCCCAGTTAGGAAACAGGGGCGGCCGCCATTCGCGGCCGCCCCTCTGTTTGTGGATCCAGATCCCTGTTCCTCAGACTTGTCAGCCCCAGGACGCTTAAGAGCGTAAGAGAGCGTCGGCAGGCTGACGACTTTTGTTCGCTCGCTACTTGGTGCGCGAGGCGAGGTCGGCGACTAACTCGAACGAGCGCGTGCGGTCGGCCGGATCGAACGTCGTCGTCGTGATCATCAGCTCATCGGCGTCGGTGTCGTCGAGCAGCGCGGTCAAGCCGTCGCGAACCGTGTCTGGTGAACCGATGACCTGCGTCGCGATCCGGTTGTCGACGAATGCGCGCTCTTCCGGCGTGTAGTTGTACGCGGCGGTCTCTTCGGGCGACGGCAGCGTTGAAGGTCGCCCGGTTCTGACCCGCAGGAATGACAATGCCGCAGGTGCCGCGAGACGAAGCGCCTCGTCGTCCGTCGGAGCGCATGTCACGCCTACGCCGATCATCGTGTGCGGATGATCCAATGTCGCTGACGGCTGAAACAGGCTGCGGTACAAGGCAAGTGCGGGCAGCGTGTTGGCCGGACTGAAGTGGTGCGCGAACGCGAACGGCAACCCGAGCATCGCGGCCACCTGCGCGCTGTAGTCGCTCGATCCGAGCAGCCAGACATCAGGCTTCGCACCGGCACCCGGCACTGCGGTGATCGCCGCGAACGGATGGCCAGCAGGCCACTCGTTGCTGAAGTAGTACCGCAGATTCGTCAGCTGTGACGGAAAATCGTCGGCGCTCAGTGCTTCCGCTGACCGACGCAGCGCGAGTGCAGTCAGCTGGTCACTCCCTGGCGCGCGTCCGATGCCGAGGTCGATGCGTCCGGGGTGTAGCGCGTCGAGCATGCCGAACTGTTCGGCGACTACGAGCGACGAGTGGTTCGGCAACATGACGCCGCCGGATCCGACGCGCAACGTGCTGGTGGCTCCCGCGATATGGCCGATGAGCACGGCCGGCGACGAACTCGCGATGCCCGGCATGTTGTGGTGCTCGGCCACCCAGAAGCGGACGAAGCCAAGCTGCTCGGCACGCTGCGCGAGCGCGATGCTGCTGCGCAGCGCCTCACCGACGCTCGTTCCGGTCGGAATGGGCGCGAGGTCGAGAACGGAAAGGGGGACGTCGTTGAGTCTGGTCACGTCATGGCCAACCCGCAGAACAGGTCCGTTCTTCCAGGCAACCGTTCGCGGCCCGGTCGCGTCCACGAGAGGTGAGAACAAGGGACTTAGTGCGGACGCCGATCAGTGCCGTCGTTTTCGCCGTTCTGCTCGTTGCGGGTTGCGCTGCCCAATCCATGAGTCACGCTGCCGGTTCGGCACCTCCGGTCACCTCAATCGGCCCGGCTAGCAGCGCAGCCTCGAGTGCTGCCGTCACGAGCCCGCCGGTATCCAGTGCCCCCGTGAGCGGTTCGCCTGACCCATGCCTCGATCCCGTCGATGAGAAGGCTGGCTCTGTGCCCGTGCTGGATCCCGGCGCCGACAGCGTGCTCGTTTGTCACCCTGGGGCAGTTGCCGGGCGGGGCGGACCCGTGACCCTAAGTGGAAACGACGCGACCAACATCGGAAAGCTGCTCGATCTTGCACCGCAGGGCACAGCGACCTGCTTGTACAAGCCCGACGTGTTGCTCAGATTTGAATTCCGAGGCCCACCTCAGCAGCACGAGGACGTCGAGATCAGCTCGGTGGGGTGTGATCATCCGATCGCATCTGTGGCAGGACACACCTGGCTAATACCGCCGAAGTTAGCCGAGTACCTGTCGACCGACGCGATTTCGCCTGCCGCAAAAGACGACTCGCCACCGATACCAGATGCGACTGGCTTGTCCTTGGCGGAGGCTACCCAAGTCATTACGCGGGCAGGGATGACGATTGCCAGCGACGACCGCGTCACCGATCCGTTGCTGAGCCCTGGCACTGTCGTGCTGCAAGATCCACCTGCTGGGGCGGGCATGATCGGGAGCACGACCGAAGTTGATGTGCTCCTCAGTCAGCAACCAGCACCGGCATGCTCGCTTAGCCAACTCGCCTTCGACTACCACGGCGTTCAGTACGGAACCGGCGATGCATTTTCCGATCTCGACGTCCGCGACATCGGGGCGACGCCATGCACGCTGACCGGACCAGTCTCGGTCGTCGGAGTCGACGCTGGTGGCAACTCCGTCACCAATCGCTTGACCCTCCCCGTCGCCGCCGACCTGGTCCTGACGGCCAAGGCGCCACCGCGCGCGGCTGGCGAAGGCGCACCAAAGAACGCTGTGATTGCGTGGATACCTCTTGAGGCCGACGCCAGGGGACCGGACAGTTCATGCACCAGCGACGTCGTCCTGCCGGCGGACTGGTCAGTCACTATCGCTGGCAGCGCGACAGCGGTGCCGAACGGAGCCGGGGCCGCCGAGCCACCAATGAGCTCCTGTGGCGGCCAGTTGCTCATCGCGCCTAACCCGGCGGCGATCACGCCACTCAACTGACACAACGACGTTAGGGCACCGTCGGCGGCCCGTTGCTCATGTCGGTGAACGTGGTCGACGTGTAGATGTCGCCGCTGATGTGGGTGCCATCGGGGCCGACGATGTCGATCGCGTATCCCGAGGCCGACTTGACCTCGCACCACGCTGCCCGCGCCGATGCGGGGAACTTGGTGGCGTCGCTATCGACCAACGGGTGACCAGGCGGCGGCCCCTCCCGTGCCGACAGCAGGTCGCCAATGGTGGTGGGGTAATACGCCGCGACAACCTGACCCTGCGTTTCGGACTGTTCACAGAGCAACGCGGTGGGATCGAGGGCGGTGCCCGGCTCGGTGTCGGGCGGGACGTCGACATAGCCAAGGGGCGCGTGCGTGAGCGATAGCGGAAGCGGGTCGCTGGCTGTCGGTGCGTGCAAGATCTGGATGGTGTCGTGCGCAGTGCCGCATTGCGCAATCGGTCGGGAGACGTCGAACTCCAGTTCGCCGGTGTGGGCGCGAGAAGTGTTGGCTCCGCCGCCGTAGCTGTCGCAGCTGTTGACTGTCGCTTCGATGGTTCCGAAGAGTCCGCCCGGATCACGCGACAGCAATCTCCAAGGCGCCGAAGCTTCAACCATCAACGTCGACACGTCTGGCCCGGACGCTGCGCTGCCCATGCACGGGCTATAGCTGCGAGCACCGTAAACAACCCCCTCAGCTCCTGTCTCGGCGTCGAGAATCAGCAGCTGGTACGGGACGAGCGGAGGCCCCGGCGTGGTCGAGGCGAATCCGTCCGGTCCGCAGGTCGATATCCAAGGAGGATCAATCACGCCGACCCAGGCCAGCCTTGCGTGAAACGACGTCAAGGGTGGCGGCGATTGCGCGCCGGCCTCTCCACCGACGTTTATGGGCGACGCGAGTAGTTGATCCGCGATCGTGACCTTCGCGAGAACCAGGCTAAAGCCAGAATCGGCATCCAGGACGTCGAAATGGCTGATGTCTTCGCCTGCCAGCAACGTGCACAACGCTTGCTGTCGGTCGACCGATGGGTGCGCATCGCCCGCTGGCGCGACAATCGCCTGGCCGCC
>DATCFU010000193.1:0-21744 GCA_036509315.1 Acidothermaceae bacterium | reverse complement strand
GGCACTACTCGACGACGCGCAGTGCGACTTTGCGGTTGCCGCCCCGCTGCTTCGTCAGCGCGAACCAGACCGGCAGCAGCGCGTCGACTGTCGCTGCCGCGTCTGCGTCGCCCAGGTACTGCGGGCGCAATCCCACGGCCTCGATGAGCGTTTCGGCGGTCGCGCGCGCTTCGGGATCGGCCGCAAAGAACAGGTCGACGTCGGCCAGGGGAGCAGCGAAGTTCTCCCAGCCCAACGTGTTGAACGCTCGCACGTACTTAGCGTCGGGGGCATGCGCCGCGATCTCCGCGCGGTTGTTGACGACGGCGGCGCCCATCCGGTTCGTTGCGTCGAGCACGACCTTGCCCGCCAGCGCGGCGCCATGCTCTGCGGCGACTTCCTCGACGGCGGCCGCAGGGATGGCGAAAACCACTACGTCGGCGCCTTCGATTGCGTCGCCGACTGCCACGACCGCCTCGCCACCAGGGCCGTCAGCGCGTGGATTCCGCGACCCGTAGGTCACCTGGTGGCCGGCCCGCCGCCACTTCTCCCCGAGCGTCCCGCCGATCTTGCCCGTTCCGATGACTGTGATCCTCATACCGGCGGGCAACGACCGGGCGTACGCACCCATTCCCGACGTCGTGGCAACCTGGCAACCATTCGTGGCGTCCGACCGGTGTAGGTAGCGAGATCCGCCAGACAGGGGTGAGGTGTCCCAGGAACCGCCGGGGTTGCGCGACTATGTCGCCGCGCGCCAGCGTGCTCTGCAACGCATCGCGCGGATGCTCACCGGTGATGAGCAGACGGCGGAGGACCTCGTGCAGACGACGTTGGAGCGAGTATGGCCGCATTGGCAACGGGTGGCTCATGATCGCGATCCCGATGCCTACGTCCGCAAGGTGATGGTGAACACCTACTCGAGTTGATGGCGACGCAAGTGGCGCGGGGAGCAGCCGACGTCCGATCTGCCTGAGATCACGACGGCGGACGACGACTACGCGCGCGCCGATCTCGCTGACGTGCTTCGTCGCCTGCTGCCAACGTTGACGCCACGGCAACGCGCTGTGCTCGTGCTTCGGTACTACGAAGACCTGACCGAGACCGCGACGGCCGAGGTGCTCGGTTGCTCAGTCGGCACAGTGAAGAGCCAGACATCGAAGGCGCTCGCGCGGTTGCGCTTGAGCAACGACCCACGGGTGACGGAGGCAGGACGATGATTCCGGACGACGAGAGCGTGCGTCGCGCGATGCAGCGGATCGAGCCCGCGGGAACCGATGTGCCCGACCTGTTCGACCGGGTGGCTGCCGGTGCTCGGCGACGTCGGCGACAGCGTTCCATCGGCGCAGTGAGTGCAGCAGCTGCGGTGGTTGCGGCTGTCGCGTTGGTGCCCGCGCTGGGACGCGGCAACTCATCGACGACCACCCAACCTGCCGGGCCGGGACCAGCGGCTAGTTCGTCTCCGGCGGCTTCCCCGTTGCAGAACGGCAATGAGCACCCGTCGTCGCCAGTGAGCCCATCGGCGTTGGCATCCCCACTAGCGGTGAACTCGCCGTCCCCGCCGCTGAGCAGCACGCCGCCACCGCCGCCCTTGATCACGACGGGCGCGTGCGCTGGCCTGAAGGTGGCGGCGTCGTTCGACCCGGGGCCCCAGGGTCCCGACCAGCTGGATCCCCTCGTACTCGTTGGTCGGGAGTTGGAGGCGGAACCGAGTCTCAACCTACTGACGGTAAGCACAGTGTCAGTCGTCAGCTTCCAGGCGTCCGGGCCGGCGGCGTGCGTCAATCGAGTCGCGCTCAGTGCGGATTCGGGCACCTTTCCGACTGTTACGCCGAGCCCTCAAGCTGGCGAAAGCGGGTTCCTGCCGCTGGTAGTTCGGCCGGATGGACCCGGCGTCGAACACGTCGAGGTCATGCTGCGCCCGTGCGCCTCGGCTGCGACCTGCATTGGCGGCCAATTGCTCGCCACCACGGTCATCGCCGTCGACCCACCCGCGTCATCGACTGCGAATCCGGTGTCGAGCACCTTGGGCGCGTGCCCGACGGTCTTGCCGCTGGTACCCGGATCCGACGCCGCGGCACAAGCAAAGGCGGCCGCCGTCAAGGTGGTGCCGACGATTTACCCGCCCGAGCCCACGAAGGATTTCACCGTCACTGCGATCTACCCGGCCAGCCAGAGCCTCGACGGCGGCAAGGGAATCGGGACCATCGCGTACGGCACCTGTGGCAAGACGATCGGCGACCGTACATGGGTGGTCGAAATCCACTTCCCACACGATCCCAACAACAGCGCGTCGACAGGCAACGGGCAGTTGTTCGTATCGGAGTTCGCTAACGGCGGCTGGCAGGTCTGGTTCCGCAACCACTGAGCTTCGCCGCCATCACGGCGGAGCGATGCAGTCCAGCGCTCGTTCTTGCGTGCGCTGGACTGCAACACTCGGCGAAGGATGAGGGGGACGGCGCGTAGCGGGGGGCGGGCGACGAAACCGCTAGCGGTTGGCCATCTCTTTGCGCACCGCTTCGGCGAAGTCGTCGACATCTTGCTCGGTGGTGTCGAACGCACACACCCAGCGCACCTCACCGGTCGCGCGATCCCACGGGTAGAAGAAGACCTGCTCCTGCAGTCGGGCTGTCACGTCGACGGGCAGGATCGCGTACACCGAGTTGGCTTCCGGTTGGCGGGTCAGTTGCACGCCAGCGATGTCGGCGGTCGCATCGGCCAGCCGGCGTGCCATCGCGTTCGCGTGCGTGGCGCTGCGCAGCCACAGGTCGGTACCGAAGAGCACCTCGAACTGCACGCCGACGAAGCGCATCTTCGACGCCAGCTGCATGCCGGCCTTGCGAAGGTATTCCACCCCAGCCACGGCGTCCGGGTTGAGCACGACGATCCCCTCGCCGAACAGCAGGCCGTTCTTCGTCCCACCCAGGCTGAGGACGTCGACACCGACGTCCGTCGTGAAAGCACGAAGCGGGACGCCGAGTGCGGCCGCCGCGTTCGCAATGCGCGAGCCGTCGACATGCACGAACATCCCCAACGAATGCGCGTGGTCGCAAATCGCGGCGATCTCATCCGGGGTGTAGACCGTGCCGAGCTCGGTGCTCTGCGTGATTGACACGACGCGGGGCTGCGCGTGGTGCACATCACCGAAACCCCAGGCATGGACGTCGATCAGCGAAGGCGTGAGCTTCCCGTCGGGGGTCGTCACCGAGAGCAGCTTCAGCCCGGCGATCTTTTCCGCCGCACCGCACTCGTCGACATTGATGTGAGCCGATTCCGCGCAGATCACGGCGTCCCAGCGCTTCGTCATCGCTTGCAACGACACGACGTTGGCGCCGGTGCCGTTGAAGACGAAGAACACCTCGGCGTCCGTTCCGAAGTGTCCCTGCAGCACCTCAACAGCGGCGGCCGTGTAAGGGTCGCCGCCGTAACTGCCGACGTGGCCGCCATTAGCCAGGGCCAACGCCGAGAGGATCTCCGGGTGAACGCCTGCGTAGTTGTCGCTGGCGAACCCGCGACGGGCTGGATCGTGGTGCTGCCCGTTCAGGTCGTCAGCCATACACGCTCCCCATTCACTTCGTCAGCTGGCTTGTCCCACAGACCAACGATCGTGTCGGCCAAGTCGATGACATCGGTGTAGCCCTTGAACGCTGCATCGGGCTTGGCTTCACGCATCGCGGGCGTGACGAGTGCTTTCACGACGACGATGGTCGCCGCCGCCTGCGAACCATGGAAGGAATCCGCGACAGCGAGCGTCCATGCTTCTGCCGCCGCTTTCGCAGCGGCATAAGAGGCGTTCTTCGCGGTCGGGTGCGATGCCTCAGCGGCCGACACCAAGACGAGCCGGCCTAGCGGGCTCGACCGAAGCTGGTCGTGGAATGCGCGCGTCGTGTTCTGCACCGTCGACACGAGCAGGCCAGATAACCAATTCCAGTCGTCGAGGTCGGTCTCGGTGATGCCCTTGCCGCCGCGCCAACCGCCGACGAGATGCACGACGCCGTCAACGCGACCGAACCGAGCGGTGACCGAGTCGGCCCACGCCTTCGTGATCGGACCGTCGAGCAAGTCGATGGCGTAGGCGTCGATCTGGCCGCCGGCCTCACCGATCTCGCGAACGAGGTCGTCGGTCGAGTCGAGTGACCGATCCGCGGTCACGACAATCGCACCTGCCGCAGACAACCGGCGGACGACGGCAGCTCCCGCACCACCGCCGGCCCCCGCCACGACGACGACCGCATCGGCCAGGATCATGGGGCCACCGAAGCGGTGATGCCGCGTGTCGATTGGATGACGTCGCTGAGCTTGCGGCGCAGCGCTTCGTAGAACACGTTCAGCGGGAACTCGTCGGGCAGCACGAGATCGACGAGCCCCTTAGGTGGTCCGTCGAGCGGCAACGCAGCGGCACCGCGAGCCCACACCGACACGGGGTTCGGCGCCACGTAACGCGACACGAACTCGTGGCCCGCGAGCCAGTAGCCGACGCGCGACCGATCGATACCGTCGCGATACAAAGTCTCGACTTCGCGGCCGAGATCGGTGACGGCGCAGGCAAGGCTCGACCAGTCGACCGACAGCGTGTTGTCTGTCCAGTGCAGGACGCCGTTCTTGTGCAAGTAGGCAAACAGCAACTGACCGCCGAGGCCGTCGTAGTTGCGCACCCGATCACCGGTGATGGGGAAGCGGAACAGCCGGTCGAACAGCACGGCGTACTGCACGAGTTCGCCGTAAGGCGTTACGTGCTCGGCTTCGAGGTCGACCGCCTGCGCGAACGCCTGCAGGTCGCACCGCAACTCTTCGAGTGAGTACATCCAGTAAGGCATCCGCTGCTTGATCATGAACGGGTCGAACGGCAGGTCACCGTGGCTGTGCGTGCGGTCGTGAATGAGGTCCCACAGCACGAAGGTGTTCTGCGCCAGCGCTTGGTTGTCGATCAGGCGCTCGGCCGCAGGAGGCAGCGCAAGCTTCAACGTGTCGGCCGCCGCCGCACTCACGCGCCGGAACCGGGCCGCCTCGCGGTCGCAGAAGATCGCACCCCAGGTGAACCGCGGCACCTCTCGCATGGCGACCGTTTCGGGGAACAGGACGGCGGAGTTCGTGTCGTAGCCGGCGGTGAAGTCAACGAACGAGATCGGCACGAACATCGAGTTGTCGTAGCGCGTCGCCTCAAGCGCGGCGACAAAATCGGGCCACACAACGCGGATCACGACCGCCTCGAAGTTGCGGTCCGGGTTGCCGTTCTGCGTGTACATGGGGAACACCACGAGGTGCTCAAGGCCATCGACGCGGTGCAACTCGGGGCGAAACGCAAGCAACGAGTCGAGGAAGTCGGGCACCCCGAACCCGCCGTCGCGCCAGCGCTCGAGATCCAGAATCACGGCATCGAGATAATTCGCGTCGTGTTCGAAGTGCGGACGCAAGGCCTCGATCGCGGAGACGACGTTGGCGACTTCTGCGGTCGCGGCCGTGGCAGCCGACTCGCCATGGGTCGCCACGTCGAGCGAGCCGTCCTTGGCCTGCAGCCCGCGCAGCGTGCCCACTGACTCCTTCAGCGCCACCCAACCCGGGTGGTCCAACAACCAAGACGAGGCAGCGGCACCGTCGCTAACGGAGACAGCACCCGAGGCTGCCCAGGTGACTGCGTTGGTCCATAGCGTCAGGTGGTCGTAGTCGCCGATCGAGTCGTCACCGAAGAGGTCGGAATCGGCGAAAACCACGAGCCGGCCGAGCCCGAACTGCAGGGCAACCGCGAGTGGCTGGTCTGCCGGGTCGGCGGAACTGGACGTTTTCGCCAGCACCGCGGCGTCCGGATTGGTGATCGAGAGCACGCCGGAGCGGTAGAAGCACGCATCGGCGACACGCGCCAGCAGATCGGCTTTCCCGCGCTGGCGCGGCAACGCAGCGCGGACCCAGGCCACGACATCTTGGTGGTTGTGCTTGGTGTCTTGAACTGTCACGTTCATGGGCCGCACGCCGAACCGTTCGAGCAGATCCACCAGGTTGTTGCCGTACTTGTCCTGCTCGCATTCGGCGAGAACGACCAACCCGCCGCCGTCGCGAACGAACGACTCGAGAGCGTCGATCTCGTCAGCAGACAGCAAAGCGGATCCAATGCCGGTGACCCGTTCCCAGGTGCCGTCAGACGGATGTGCCACGACCACGACGTCGCGGTCGGCCAATGCCAAGGCCGTTAGCGGTCCAGCCACGTGGGCGTCGACCCGCATGCCGCGTTCGCTCAACGCCGCCGCGGCCTTGAGATAGCCGGCGTCGCCGGGGTGGCGCGGATTCATCTGCGTGACGGTCTCGGCCCTGATGCTCCACGCCTCGCTGTGGGCCTCGTCGAACAACACGCTCGGAAACGCACGGCGGGCCCGGGAAGTAGACGGTGACAACAATGGCTGACTCACAATGGCCAGCCTACAGAGCGTGCCGCTTGGCACGGTTCGACGCAGCGCCAGGCCTCAAAACTGCGGGCGCCCCTGTGCAGGCAGCGGCGGCTGAACGTGGGTCGCGCCGCGCTTCCAGATGTCGCGCAATGCCCACGGCATCACGACGACGACCCAGAGGCCACCACCGACAATCCCGATTCCGCTCGCGACGCCAAGGGCGAAGACGGGGAGCGGGACGACGAGAAGAACGGTTGCGATGATCCTCCCCGCGGGGCCGAAGGTGCCGTCCGTCTTCTTCCAGCGCGAGTAGGTCATGAGGGCTGCTGCCGCCTCGGGGTCCGTGGTCCGGCGCTGCGATGCTGACGAAAGCTCGCTGTCCGACGTGCGCCCAGCGCGGGCAGGGCAAGCGACACACCGCAGCGCCGGGCTGGTCGGAGCGATGCCGCATGGGCATGGGTGCTGGGGCGCCAAAGTCTGCTCGGACGTCACGGAGGTGTCATCGGCAACTTGGGGGCGGGCGTTGAGGGCAGACTTGACGCAACCTTGACGGTCGGCGGCCGCCTGCGCCGAGCGGCTAGGCTGGCAGGCGATGGACACCGTCGACATGCCTGGCGCCGTCTACCTCGACCACGCTGCCACCACTCCGATGGTGCCCGCAGCTGTTGCTGCCATGACCGAGCAGCTGCGGGTGGTCGGGAACCCCTCGTCGCTGCACCGGGCCGGCCGCACCGCCCGTCGGGTTGTCGAGGAGTCTCGCGAGACCATCGCCCACGCGCTTGGTGCGCGTCCGAGCGAAGTCGTCTTCACCTCAGGCGGCACTGAAGCCGACAACCTCGCGGTCAAGGGCCTGTTCTGGTCGCGCCGATCCGCCGATCCGCGCCGGGTGCGAATCCTGGCCAGCGCCGTCGAGCATCACGCGGTGCTCGACTGTGTGGAGTGGCTCGCTAGCCACGACGGCGCCGAACCAGTCTGGCTGGACGTCGATGAGCTGGGGCGGGTGCGTCCCGAAACCGTGCGTTCGGCGATCGATGCCGACCCCGAGTCGGTTGCCCTGGTCACGGTGATGTGGGCCAACAACGAGGTCGGCACCGTGCAGCCGATCGCCGAGATCGTCGCCATCGCGCACAACTACGGCATCCCCGTGCACTCCGACGCGGTGCAGGCCGTCGGCCAGCTGCCGATCAACTTCGCCGCAAGTGGCCTCGACGCGTTGACGATCTCAGGCCACAAAGTCGGTGGTCCGCTCGGCGTCGGGGCGTTGATCGTGGCCCGCGACCTCTCACTCACGCCGGTCTTGCATGGGGGTGGGCAGGAGCGCGACCTGCGTTCGGGAACGCTCGATACCCCCGCGATCGCCGGGTTTGCCGCTGCCGTGCTCGATGCGGTCACATCGCAGCCGGAGCGGGCGGCTGCTCTCGTCGAACTACGCGAGGATCTCATCCGGCGGGTGCTGACCGCCGTCCCGGATGCGGTACTCAACGGCGACCCGGGCGTCGCGGCGTCTGAGCGGCTGCCGGGCAACGCGCATTTCGGGTTCCCCGGGTGCGAAGGCGATGCGTTGTTGATGCTGCTCGATGCGCGCGGGGTCGAGTGCTCGACCGGGTCTGCGTGCACTGCGGGGGTGGCTCGACCTAGCCACGTACTGCTGGCGATGGGGTCCGATGACGAGCGCGCGCGAGGCACGTTGCGGTTCTCACTCGGCCATACCTCAACCGAAGCGGACGTCGATGCGTTGCTCGCCGTTTTGCCCAGCGCCGTCGAGCGGGCGAAGCGCGCCGGTGTGGTGTCGTCGGCGAGTCGGCGGTTGTCGTGAAGGTTCTTGCCGCCATGTCTGGTGGCGTCGATTCTGCTGTTGCGGCTGCGCGGGCCGTCGATGCCGGCCATGACGTCACCGGTGTGCACCTCGCATTGTCGAAGTCACCGCAGTCGCATCGTCTCGGCGCGCGCGGTTGCTGTACGGTCGAAGACGCGCACGACGCTCGACGCGCGGCTGATGTGCTTGGCATCCCGTTCTACGTCTGGGACCTTGCCGAGCGATTTGCCGATGATGTCGTTGCGGACTTCGTCGCCGAGTACGCAGCAGGCCGCACCCCGAACCCGTGCCTGCGTTGTAACGAGCGCATCAAGTTCGCCGCGGTTCTCGACAAGGCCTTGGCACTCGGTTTCGACGCCGTGTGCACGGGTCACTATGCACAACTGGCCGACGGGCCTGACGGCCGCGAGATGCACCGCGCGGTCGATCCCGGCAAGGACCAGTCGTACGTGCTCGGCGTCCTGACAGCGACTCAGCTCGCGCATGCGATGTTCCCGCTCGGTGACACGCCGAAGACTGGCGTTCGTGCCGAGGCGGCCCGTCGTGGCCTTGCGTTGGCGGACAAGCCCGACAGTCATGACATCTGTTTCATCCCGGACGGCGACACTGCGGGTTTTCTGCAGCGGCAGCTGTCGTCGTTGGGTGATGTCGGCGGTTCCATCGTTGACGCGTCGGGTGCGACGCTCGGAACGCACGATGGTGTGTATGCATTCACTGTTGGTCAGCGCCGTGGGTTGCGCATCGGCACTCCCGCATCCGACGGTCGACCCCGCTACGTGCTCGATGTTTCCCCGGTGACCCGCACGGTCACGGTCGGCACGGCGGAAGATCTCGACGTCCGCGGACTTGTCGCCGTTCGCCCTCGCTGGTGTGGGCCCGCGCCAATCGGGCCAGTTGAGTGTCTGGTGCAGTTGCGGGCCCACGGCGAACCCGTGCCGGCGGTGGTGCGGCTGATCGACAGCGATCGTCTCGACGTCGAGTTGATGGTTCCCGCGCGTGGTATCGCGCCTGGTCAGGCCGTCGTCGTCTATGACGGCACGCGGGTCGTCGGCTCAGCGACCATCGACACCACGTCGCGCTGACCAACGTCCCGTGTCACCGCCGGGACTTTTGGATTGCTCGTCTTCAGGGCAGACTCAGGATGCCGCTCTAGATTGCTCGGCGTGCGACTGTTTAGCGTGCGAGCGTTCTGCAGAGACGGAATCTTCCCGTGATCGAAGTACGCGGTCTGACCAAGCGCTACAGCGGTCGCACGGTCGTTGATGATCTCTCGTTCGAGGTCAAGCCCGGTGTCGTCACCGGATTCCTCGGTCCCAATGGAAGTGGCAAGACCACCACTGCGCGGATGATCCTTGGGCTGACCCGAAGTGACGCAGGTGTGGCGAGGATCAACGGACGGCGCTACCACGACTTGCCGCGGCCGCTGTGCGAACTCGGTGCGTTGATCGATTCGGGCGGCGTGAACCCCAGCCGCACCGCGGTTGAACATCTGCGGTGGCTGGCGGCCGCAAACGACATTCCGCGTTCGCGTGCCGACGAGGTGCTGGCGATGGTTGGCCTCGACAGCGTTGCGGGGCGCAAGGTCGGTGGCTTCTCACTTGGCATGCGGCAGCGGCTCGGAATCGCCGCTGCGTTGATTGGCGATCCGCCGGTCTTGATCCTCGATGAACCGATCAACGGCCTCGACCCTGAAGGCATTCGCTGGATCCGCGGCTTCATGCAGGGCCTCGCGGCCGACGGTCGCACGGTGTTAGTCGCGAGCCACCTGATGAGCGAGATGGCGCTGACCGCAAGCGCACTCATTGTGATCGGCGCCGGTCGCTTGATCGCTGCCGAGAGTATGACCGACTTCGTCGAGCGCGCTGTTTCGTCGGTGCGCGTGCGAAGCCCGCAACTCGACGCACTGGAGGCCACAATCGCTGTCGAGGGGGTCTCGTTGTGGCGCGACGGCGACGCTCTTGAGGTCGTCGGTCTGAGCATCGAGCAGATCGGATCGATGGCGTCTCGAATCGGCGCGACGCTGTTCGAACTATCGCCGCAGCGCGCGTCGTTGGAAGACGCATTCATGCAGCTGACCTGTCACACGGCCGAGTTCGCCGCCCGTCGTCAGGCGAGCTGACGCGCGATGCGCACCGCACTGGCGATGGAATGGGAGAAGCTTCGCCCCGTTCACAAGACCTCGCGAACGATCGCTTTGGCGATCGCGCTGGCCGTGTCAGTTAGCGCGCTCGTTGCCCTCGCGGTCGCGTCGTCTGCATCGCACATGTCGGCCCACGACCGACTCACGTTCGACTCCGTCGGCATCTCTCTCGAAGGTGTGAACGCCGCCGTTCTGGCCGTTGCGGCATTCGGCATCTTGTCGATCACCCGCGAGTACGCCACCGGCATGATGGCTGTCACCTTTCTCGCACAACCCGGGCGCCTTCGGGTGCTAGGGGCGAAGCTCCTCACACATGCCGGAGTTGCCGGGCTGGCGGGGGCAGGTGCGTGCGTCGCCGCGTTCGCGGTAGGGCAGACGCTGCTCAGTACGGGTGGCCTCGCAACTGAATGGTCGGCGCCGCAGCTGCCGGCCGCGCTGGGCGGTGGAGTCGTCTACCTGATCCTCGTGTGCGTGTGGGGGATCGCGCTCGGCGCGCTGGTACGAACGTCGGCGTCCGCGATCATTCTGAGTGCGTTCCTGCTCGTGGTGGCGCCGATCTTGGTGCAGATTCTGCCGGCCGGCGTGGTGCAGCAGGCATCGCGGTGGCTGCCGTCACAGATCGGCGTCCAGGCCATGTCGGCGCATCACGACCCGCACGCGTTCGCACCCTGGACGGGGCTCGCCGTACTCGCCGGCTACGCGGCGATCACGTTGATCGCCGGTGGCTTCCGGATGGTTCGCCGCGAACCGTAGCTCGCGGCGAACCATCGTCTCAGCGCTATGCGGCGCCCACGCTCACCGGGGTTGGTGAATGGCTCGACGTAGTGGAGACGCGGCGAGCGGTGACAACTGACGCCGCGATCAGCCATAGCGGCAACAGCAGGTAGATGGCGAATGCCAGTGGACCGAGCACACCAACGACGCCGAGGACGACCGTCACGATGGCGAACCACCGCGGCAAGGTCGCGGTGCGCAGGCCGCCCAGGCCGAGGCCCCAGAATGCGGCGACGAGGCCGACCAGCGCTGGCAGCCATCCGACCATGACGATTTGCCCCAGCGCGTCGGTGGCGCCGGCGTCATGTGCCTTGGCTGCGTTGACCAGCGCGATCTCGACGACGCCGAGAAGACCGAATCCTGCGGCCGCCATGACGAGGCCGCCGTGCGCAACCGACGAGTACGTCGACTCGCCAGCCTCGCCCGAGCGAAGAGACTTGCGCGCTTGCGCCGCGAAGAAGACCAGCATCAACGCGCCGAACAGGAGCGCGAAGCCTGCGACGTAGTCACGCCCGGCAGCGCGGGTGACGAGAGCCATGGCCCCGGCGCTGGCAGGGTGATCAGGAGTCTTCGCGACAATCAGCCACACCGCCCAGAGAAGGCCGGCAACACATCCTGTCCAGGGCAGGAACCTTTCGAATTTCGAGACGGTCATGGCCGACTCCTTCTGTACGAGATGCCGGTGACTCTCACCGGCGCGCCGAGCGTCGGCGACGGAGCAGCCCGGCCGCCTGATTCAGGTGTCCCGGGACGCTCGGGAAGAGTTCCCGGGACGGCTGACATCAGGAGTTAGTCGCGCCACACTTGCGGCGTGCAAACCGTTCTTGCCATCGTCGGCGCCGCCGTCGCGGTAGTGGTCGGCGTGCTCGTGTTGGCCCGGAAGCCGCGGCATCCGGTTGGCTGGTTACTCGTCGTCCATGGGCTGTTCTTCGGCACGTTGGCATTCGACGGGAGCGGGACGAGCCACATCGGGCGTGTATTCGATCAACTGTCTGCGGGCGCGTGGGTTTTCCTGTTCCTCTTTCTGGTTCTGATCGCCTACCTGCTGCCCGACGGCCATCTCGCGAACCGGTTTTGGCGCCGCTGGGTCAGAGTTGGGCTGGTCGGAGTCGTGCTCTTCGTCGTCGGTGCCGCGGGCGATCGTCAGGGGTTCGCCGACAGCCACCACGGGGCACCGCTGCCGGTCCCGTGGTTGCCCGAGGGCTTCTCGGGGCTTCTCGGTCTCATCGGTCTGCTGTTAGTAGTGCTGCTGTTCTTCGGCAGTCTTGTTGCGGTCTGGCGGCGACTCCGCGCAGCGCGCGCAGACGAAAGGCTTCAGCTGCTCTGGTTGGTCTGGGGATCGCTGTCGGTTCCGGTCGCACTCGTGGTGGGATGGGTGAACTACTTCCTACTCGGAAACGGGCCGCTCTTCATTGTGGCGCTTGCGCTGGTGGCCGTTGCGCTTCCCGTGACGATTGGCATCGCGATTCTGCGGCACCGGCTCTTCGACATTCGGCTCGTGCTGTCGCGCACGCTGATCTATCTGCTCCTCGTTGTGGCGGTCGTTGCGGTCTACGCTGCGTTGCTCTTTCTCACCGGGCGGTTGTTCGGCAATCGCACGGTGGGCGGGTTGCTCGCGGTTGGCATCGTCGCGGGAGCAGTTCATCCCGCGTACTTGTTCTTGCGACGTTGGAGCGAGCGGTGGGTCTACGGCCTTCGTTCTGATCCCCGCGCTGCGATACGGCTGATGGCGCAGCGAGCCGAAGCCGCTGACCCCGATGGGCTGGTCGCGGCAGTCACCGATGCCGTCGCAATCGCCCTGCGGGTGAACCGCGTCTGGGTCGAACTGTCCGACCCCGGATTCGACGACGCCGTGGATGCCACCACCTTGCGAACACCGATGGTCCATCGCGGCGAGCAGGTCGGGTATCTCGTGGTTGAGCTTTCGCCAGGGCACGAGTTCGCCGAGTCGGAGCTGGCACTTCTTGGCGACTTGGCCCGCTATGCCGCAATCCTCGTCCGGTCTGAGCAGCTCAACGACGAGTTGCGCGACTCGCGCAGCCGGATCATCGCGGGTCGAGAAGAGGAGCGGCGTCGGCTGCGACGGGATCTGCACGACGGCCTGGGGCCGACGCTGGCCGCCACCGTTCTCAAGCTGCAGGCCGCACAGTCTCGAACCGACGCGCTCGAGCGCGACGCGCTGCTTGCGGAGACGCGCGACGAGGTCAAGGAAGCCATCACCGAGGTGCGGCGCCTCGTAGACGACCTACGTCCACCGGCGATCGACGAGGTGGGCCTGCTCGATGCGATCCGCCAGCGTGCGACGGTGCTTTCCGGAGTCGTCACGTTCGAGGTGACCGGGTCGGACAGTCTGGCCGACCGACGTGCTCCGCTGCCCGCCGCGGTCGAGGTCGCTGCTTTCCGGATCGCGTCCGAGGCGATGACTAATGTCGTGCGGCACTCAGGCGCAAGCCGCTGTCTTGTCAGCGTCGAGTTGAACGGTGCCTTCCAGTTGACGGTGACCGATAACGGGCATGGCGCCGATCGGACTACTTCGAACGGGGTGGGCTGGACGTCGATGCGTGAGCGAGCTGCGGAACTGGGCGGAAGCTGCACCATCACGAGCCAGCCGAACGGCGGACTTATCGTGCGCGCGGTACTGCCGCTGGACCACAACGAGTCGATCGAGGCCGACACATGATCCTGCTGCTCATCGCCGACGATCACCCCGCGTACCGGCGCGGGCTCGAGCTGATGCTGGCTGGCACCCCCGACATCACGATCGTCGGTGAGGCCGACACGGGCGGGCGGGCTGTCGAGCTGGCCACGTCGCTCACGCCGGACGTGATTTTGATGGATCTACGCATGCCCGACCTCGATGGCATTGAGGCGACCCGCAGGCTCAACAAGTCCGGATCAACCGCGGCAGTCGTCGTCCTGACGATGTTCGAAGACGACGACTCGGTTTTCGCCGCGATGCGGGCAGGAGCAACAGGCTATTTGCTCAAAGGAGCTGAACAGCAAGAAATCGAGCGGGCGATCCGGGCGGCCGCTGCGGGCGAGGCGATTTTCGGACCGAAGATCGCGCAGATGGTCGTCGCACACTTCGCCAGCGGCGCTGGTTCAAGCGCCGCTGTTTTTCCATCTCTCACCGAGCGCGAGCGAGAGGTGCTGGAGATGGTAGCTGCGGGAAAGGGCAACGCGACGATCGCGCACGAATTGATGATCAGTCTCAAGACGGTCCGCAATCACGTGTCCAACGTATTTACGAAGCTGCAGGTCTCCGAGCGCGCGCAGGCGATCGTTAAGGCACGCGAGGCCGGCCTCGGCGGAGTCTGATCCGGCCGACGGTCGTGCGCGCGCAAGACAGGCCCGCCCGACGGGGCTGGAGCAAGGCGCGGCACTTTCGCGCTGGGCGTGTGAGCTAGTTCTCCTCGTGCGTGGGCTCTAGGCTGCGCGGATGCGTGTAGTGATCGCCGGAGCCGGTTTTGGTGGACTCGAACTTGCGACCAGGTTATCGGAGGAATTCGGCGATGAGGCCGACGTCGTGTTGATCGACCGTGCAGCGGGCTTCGTCTTCGGATTCTCGAAGCTCGACGTGATGTTCGGCCGAGCGACTGCAGATCATGTGTCGCATCGCTACGTCGATGTCGCGGGCCCTGGCGTGCGGTTCGTGCAGTCGACGGTTCGCGTTATCGACCCGGTAGCACGCACGGTCGTTACTGACGACGGAACATTCGAAGCCGACGTCCTCGTCGTCGCTCTCGGTGCCGACCTCGACCCCGCCGCCACACCCGGGCTTGTCGAGGGCGGGTACGAGTTCTACACCGTCGCAGGCGCTTTCGCTGCTCGCGACGCGATCGCACAATTCGGCGGCGGCCGCATCGTGATCGGTGTGACGTCCACACCATTCAAGTGCCCGCCGGCTCCGAGCGAAACTGCGCTGCTGTCGCACGTCTTCCTGCGCGACCGGGGGTTGCTCGAGTCGTCTCACGTGTCGCTAGTGATGCCATTCGGTGTGCCCATCCCGCCGTCCCCTGATGCATCGCAGGCCGTGCTCGCTGCGTTCGCCGAACGCGACATCGCGTGGCACCCAGGCCAGTTGGTGGTGCGGCTCGAACCCGATCGCAAGGTCGCGGTCTCCAGCGGCGGCGAGGAGTTCGCGTATGACCTGTTCCTCGGCGTGCCGCGGCACCACGCGCCGGCGGTGGTGGTCGAGGCAGGCATGACGATCGACGGGTGGATGCCGGTCGATCCGCTCACGTTAGAGACCGCGTTTCCCGGTGTGTACGCGGTCGGAGATGTGACAAGCGTCGGGACGCCGAAAGCGGGCGTGTTCGCGGAGGGCCAGGCCGCGGTCGTCGCAGCCCAGATCAGCGCGCACCTGCGAGGTGTTGCTCCGTCGGTGACGTACGACGGTCGCGGCATTTGCTACTTGGATTTCGGGCACGACACGATCGCCAAGGTCGACGTCACCTTCCTCAGTGGCCAGCGACCTGCGGGTGTGCTCGAAGGTCCTTCTATCGACTTGGCCGCCGACAAGGTCGCGTTCGGTTCCGAGCGCATTCGCCGCTGGTTCCATCGAACCTGGGCTCCATAGGCCCGATGCAGGGTTTGACACCACGTTTGGCTGGTATGACACCATCATGACTTGACATGACACCACGATGGTGTCACGATGGTGACATGGAACTTGGACCGTACGTCATTGACCTTCGGCGGCAGTTGGTCGACGCCGCGGAGAACGGCACGCAGGACACCCGCGCCGTGGCCGAACGGCTTGCCGCCGGACTCGATGCCGTCGCTCGCCTTGTGCTGCTGGATGTGCTTTCGGCCGCAGCCGGCGAGATCACCCGCGACCTCGCGCCCGGCTCGGTTGACGTGCGGCTGCGCGGCCGCGAGATCGACTTCGTCGTGACCCAGCCGAACAATGAGCCTGACACCGACGACGCGCCGCTGGCGACCGTCGACACAGAGGACGCGAGCACCTCGCGCACGACGCTTCGCCTGCCGGACGCCCTGAAGGCGCGAGTCGACGAGGCGGCGGCGGCCGACGGCCTGTCCGTCAACACCTGGCTGGTCCGTGCGATTGCGGCCGCCGTGCAACCCAAACAACGACGATCTGAGCAGCGCACGCTGCGCAGAGGTGACAACTTCGCGGGCTGGGCGCGCTAGCCGCTCAGCCTCTTACTCGCCACCTCCGCGAACTCGGGGGTCAGCCCATCACGCCCAGAGAAAGGCAGGCGTCGCCATGCCCACCTACCAAACCCCCACTGCCATCGACCTCGCCATCAACCTGCAGGTCGGGGCGATCGAGGTGGTCGCGAGTGACCGCGCCGACACGGTCGTGACGGTGTCGCCGACCAACTCGGCGAAGGCCGTCGACCGCCGAGGTGCTGAGGAAACCAAGGTCGCCTTCGACGGCGAGCGGGTCACCGTCGTCGGGCCGCGGCCCCGCATCAGTTGGTTCGGCCCAAGTGAATCGATCGACGTGAAAGTTGAGCTGCCAACGGGGTCGCGCCTCACCGCCGAGTCTGCGGTCGGCGCCGTGCGTACCATCGGACGCCTCGGCGCCACCCGCATCAAGAGCTCGATGGGCGGCGTGGATATCGACACCACGGGCGATCTCTGGCTGCGCACCGCGCACGGCAACGCGACGCTCGGCACCGCCGAAGGCGGCATTGAGATCACGACCGACTTCGGTCGGATTCGGGTGGGCACGGTCACGGGCGATGCGACCCTCAAGGCGTCGCACGGCTCCATCGCGGTCGAGCAGTCCGGCGGCGACGTCGACGTCAAACTCTCCTTCGGCGACCTCGACATCGCGAAGGCGCTCGCCTCCGTTGCGGCAAAGACCGCCTACGGCAGCATCCGGCTCGGCGAGGTCTCCAGCGGTTCTATCCAGGTCGAGAGCGCCCTCGGCGAGGTCACGATCGGCGTCCGGCCCGGCGTCCCTGCGTGGCTCGACTTGGCCTCGAAGAACGGACACGTGCGCAACGAGCTCGTCAGCGACCGTGCTCCTGATCCGTCCGAGCAGACCGTCGCGGTGCGCGCGCGCACTGAAGTTGGCGACATCAACATTCGGCGCGCCTGATCACCTCAGGCAACACCAGAACGGAACAACGCACATGACCGCCACAGCGATCGAAATCCACGGGCTACGCAAGTCGTTCGACGACTTGGTCGTGCTCGACAACGTCGACCTCAACGTGAGCGCGGGCACCGTTACCGCGCTGCTCGGCCCGAACGGTGCCGGCAAGACGACGATGGTGCACATCCTCAGCACGCTGTTGCGACCCGACCGCGGCACCGCATTCGTGAACGGATGCGACGTCGTCCGCGACCCTGACGGCGTGCGCGCGGTGATTGGCCTGACCGGCCAGTTCTCCGCGGTCGACAAGCTGCTCACCGGCGAAGAGAACCTGCTGCTGATGGCCCGACTGCGCCACCTCGGGGCGAAGCGCTCACAAACGCGGGTGACTGAACTGCTGGAGCAATTCGACCTCGTCGACGCCGCCCGCAAGCCGCTCGCCACGTACTCAGGCGGGATGCAGCGCCGTCTCGACCTCGCGATGACCCTCGTCGCGACGCCGAGTGTGATCTTCCTCGACGAGCCGACCACCGGCCTCGATCCACGCAGCCGACGCACGATGTGGGACATCGTGCGTGGCCTTGTGGCGGAGGGCACGACGGTGCTGCTCACCACCCAGTACCTCGACGAGGCGGACGAGCTCGCGGACCGTGTCGCAGTGTTGGACGACGGTCGCATCGTCGCCGAGGGGACGCCAGACGAGCTCAAGCACCTCGTGCCCGGTGGGCACATCCGGCTTCGTTTCCCCGATGCAACGACGCTCGACGCGGCCTCCCAACTGCTCGACACGTCTGCTCGTGACGACGTCGGGCTCTCGCTCACCGTGCCGAGCGAGGGCGGTATCGGCGCGCTGCGCGTCGTGCTCGATCGCCTGGACGCGGCCAACCTCGAGGTCGACGACCTCACGATCCATACCCCGGACCTCGATGACGTTTTCTTCGCGCTCACGGGGCACGACACGAAAGGAACGCAGTCATGACCGCCATGACCGCCGTACGCCGTACGGCGCCCGGAACTACTCGACAATCACACGTGGTCACCGATGCGATCACGATGCTTCGGCGCAACCTGCTACACATCGTGCGCTATCCGGGATTGACGGTCTTCGTGATCGGGGCGCCGGTGGTGTTCCTGCTGCTGTTCGTCTTCGTCTTCGGCGGTACGCTCGGGGCCGGCTTGCCCGGCGTCGATCCGTCCGGCGGACGGGCCGCATATGTCGCTTACGTCGTGCCCGGGATCCTGGCGATGACGATTGCCGGCACTGCCGGCGGTATAGCGACAACTGTTGCGATGGACATGACCGAGGGCATCACCGCGCGGTTTCGCACGATGGCGATCTCGCGGGCGGCGGTACTTGCGGGTCACGTGCTCGGCAACACCGTGCAAGCTCTCATCGGTGTTGTTGTCGTACTGGCCGTGAGTCTGTTGGTCGGGTTTCGGCCAACAGCCGATCCGATCGAGTGGATCGCTGCCGTCGGCATGCTTGCGCTGATCGCGTTCGCGATCAGTTGGCTCGCGGTCGCAATGGGGATGCAGGCGAAGTCGGCCGAGACGGCGACGAACATGCCGATGTTGCTCCTCTTGCTGCCCTTCCTCGGCAGCGGCTTCGTGCCGACCCACTCGATGCCGGTCGGGCTGCAGTGGTTCGCGCAGTACCAGCCGTTCACCCCGTTCGTCGAGACGATCCGTGGGCTGCTACTTGGCAGCCCGCTTGGCTGGAACCCGGCCCGCGCAATTGCGTGGTGCGTCGTGATCGCGGTCGCCGGTTACGCCTGGTCGATGGCGATCTACGAACGAAAGTCGGTGCGCTGATTCGTCGCGGTTAGGCATTCGCGTGGCTGCCCGCGCGGGCCGCCTGGCGAACCAAGTGGTCGCGCTCGGCCACGTTCGACGACAGGCGGGCTGCCTCGGCATATGCCGAGGCAGCGGCGCCGTAGTCGCAATTCAGTTCGTGCAGGTAGCCCCGGACTGCGTGCCAGCGGTGCCGCTCGCCAATCACATCACGCAGCGGGTCGGTTTCACGCAACCCGGCGGCGGCACCGAGAACGTGACCGACCGCTACCGCGCGTCCCAGCACTGCAGCCGGGTCCTGGCGCACCGGGTTGTCATTGAGACCGACGAGGTCGTCGTACCACGCAAGGATCTGCGACCAGTCGGTCTCCTCGGCACTTTCGGCGTCCGCGTGCAGTGCGGCGATGGCAGCCTCGATCTGGTAGCGGCCGAAGCGCTGCATGGCCAGCGCCGACTGAAGTACGCGCACGCCTTCGGCGATCTCGCGGATGTCCCAGAGGCTGCGGTCCTGCCGGTCGAGTGTGACGATCCGGCCCTCGTCGTCGAGTCGAGCAGCGAGGCGGGCGTGGTTGAGCAGCATCAGCGCGAGGAGCCCGCGCGCCTCCGGCTCGTCGGTGGCGAGAGTGAGTTGACGGGCGAGTCGGATCGCTTCGCCGGTCAGGTCGACGCGGCCTGCATGGCCGGCGGTGTAGATGAGGTAGAGCACGCGCAGCACGACGGCGAGGTCGCCGGGCTGGTCGAGCCTTTGCCCTTGCAGGTCGCGCTTGGCCCGGCTGATCCGCTGGGCCATCGTCGCTTCGGGGACGTAGAAGGCGTCTGCGATCTCACGAGTAGTGAGACCCCCGACCGCGCGCAGGGTCAGCGCAACCTGCGATGCGGGCGTGAGGTCAGGGTGACAACAGCAGAACAGCAGGAAGAGGGTGTCGTCGCCCTCCTCGGTTGCGGCCATTGCGGGCTCGGCAAGCGTCGCCTCTTCGCGGCGTAAGCGGGCGACTTCGCTGCGGCGGGCGTCGATGAGTCGCCGTTTCGCAACGCTGGTCAGCCATGCACGCGGGTCGAGCGGCGGGTTCTCGGGCCACACTCGTAGTGCCTCGATCAGCGCCTCCTGCAGCGCATCCTCGGCGGCGTCGAAGTCTTCACCGCGCCGGACCAGGCCCGCGAGGACGCTCGGGACGAGGGCGCGTAATGCGCCCTCGTCCAGTGGCCGCGCCGGCTCGTCGATCACGCGCCTAGGTCAGTCGTTCGCGGGCGCGTGGGACATGACCTCACGGATGTCGATCCACTCATACAACGGTGCGCCGCCCGGGCCGGGCTCAGAAGACACGTAGGCAGCGAGTTCGACCGCGCGCTCGTACGACGCGACGTCGATCATGTACCAGCCCGCTACGAGATCGCTGGTCTCGGGCAGCGGACCGTCGGTGGTGACAGGGGCAGCGTCGGGGCCGCCATAGCGCACCCAGGTACGCACCGGAGTGAGAGCCTGAGCGTCGACGAACTCACCGTTGTTCTTCAGCAGCTCGCCAACGTGCTTGAGGAAGGCCATATGCGCCTCGACGTCCTCAGGAGCCCACTGGTCCATCGGAGGAAAGGGGTGGTGAGGCGTCGGTCCGCCGCGGTAGTGCTTGAGAAGCAGGTACTTCGGCATGGTGTCTCCTGTGCCCTAGGCCGCGCCTGTCGCGGCCCTTCACCTGTTGAGCGGAGCCGATCAGCGGTTCTCGACATCGAACCACTCTCCATCTTCGAGAACCTCGCGTAGGCCGACCTCCTGCCCTTATGGCCGCGTCGGAGGTGGGCAGCCATACGGGTCGGTTTGAATCTGCTTGGCGATGACGACGCCATCGAGGAATGCGACGTAAGCCGAACCTCCCAGGCAGTGCGTACCTAATGGCGCCGCGTCGAGTTGCACGTACCGCCCGGTCGTGTCGACGTGGATGTCCGGCACCAGCCAGCCGCCGACGAGTTCTGGAATTGATACGTAGGTCGAGACCTGACCGTTGTGCAGGCGTTCGATAGTTAGCGCCGTCTGCTGGCAGTAAGTCGTGAAGTACGCATCGCCGGTCTGGCTCATCGCACTCGCCGCAGGGCTGTCAGGGCAAGGGCTTTGTGGTGCGGTCGGCGAAAGGACGACCCTCGAGGCGACCGGTTTCTCGGCGGCGTCGAACGTCAACGCTCGCAAAGTGCGCGAAGGGCCGCCGAAGTAGTACAGGCTCTTGTCATCGGTTGACCATCCGACCAGCTGATAGCCGTCGAACGCATCAGGCAGCTCCGCTCCCGTAACGGTCGATGCGACGACGAGGGGTGCGGTCGCCCCTTTGCCGACGTCGAGGATGAGGATGTGAGAGCCAAGCGGCGCGTAAGTTCCGGCGGGGGCGGGGATCGCTGAGCTAGGAAGATTCACTTGCCCGACCGTGATGCTGTACGCGAGAAAGCGGCCGTCGGGTGAGATCTGCGGCGAACCGAGTGCAGTATTCTCGTCGCCGTTTTGACCGGGGGCAGTAACCATCGTCGTTGACGGACCGCCGTGCACCGACACACGCTGGATCGCCTCGATCGCGGCATATCGCGAACTCCTTCGATATGCAGATGTACTCGCCGTCAGCAGGCAGCGAGACGTTGGTTGCGGAGGAGCTCTCCGACAGATACGAGCTCGCCGGCACGGAGGGAAGCCACGGTGGAAGCGACCCGGTCTCCGCGAGCGGCGCCGGGATCGACGGGGAAACGGACGTCGGCGCTGGCGGCGGATTCGGGCCGCTGGACGTCGACGCGCCAGAACCACAGCCGGCCGCTAAGCAGAGGC
>DATCFU010000192.1:0-8166 GCA_036509315.1 Acidothermaceae bacterium | reverse complement strand
AGATAAACGCGAATACAAACCGCGCTGATTTCGCTCTTGCTGCCTAAGTAAGAGAATGAAATCTGTCAGCCCAGGAGCGCCTCCGACTTGGGATCTGGCATCAGCAGGAGGCTCCACCGAGTAACCCGGCTGCGGGGTAACTCGGAAAAACCAACAACAGCTGAGCCCGTCACGATGGCACGCCTGCGTGACCGTCGGGGCTGAGAAAGGCAAAGCAGGCTCCGCCCGGAGAAGCCCTGGCTTAGTACCGAAGGACCCGGGTTCGATTCCCGGCACCTCCACGAACGAACGAACGAGACGAACGAACTAATCGATGAACGCGATCGGCGTGAAGATCGACGCTGAGAGAAGGTACGCGGTCAGCGCCCAGGTCACGGTGCTCTGCGTGGTGTGCAGGCCGACCTGCACAGTGCTCAACACCGGGACGACGAGTGATTGCAGCAGTGCGTACGCACTTACAGCCGTCGCCAAGACCGCGAATGTTGCCTGGTAGTGCGTGCGTGGTGACGCCGTGGTCACGAAGCTCCTTCGGAAAGCGATGCCCATCAGTTTTGCAGAGCATGCACGAACTGCCGTCACCAGCGTGCCAATAGGTGTGGCAGGGAGTCAGTTTGAGATTGACCGGACGGCGCGGTGCTCTGCTTCCATAGCTAGGCACAGTTCGGCGACGTCTCGAGGGCGTGTGATCGAACGACCCGTATGACTCTCGAGCCGCTTCAGTCGAAGCCGGACCGTGTTCGGGTGACAAACCAACGCCTTCGCAGCCCGGTCGCTGGATCCACCACTATCAACCCAGGCTCGGAATGTATCCAGCAATAGCTCTCGCTCGTACGCGGTCACCGAATCGAGGTCAGCCAGTACTGTGCGCGCGAGGTGCTGCATGACCTCGGGTGCTCCGACGGTGGCTACCGCGATCGGTGTGTCGTCGAAGACCACGACCTGTGCGGAGGAGGCGCCGGCACTGGCCAGGGCCGACCGGGCGAAGCGCAAGGAACGTGGCGCTTCCCGCAAGTCGTCGTAAGTTGTGCTGACACCTACGTTGCCGCCGCTCTCGCCGCGAAGGGCATCAACAAGAAGATCGATACGTTCCGGCGATCCGATGCACACGATTCCGAGCTGGGTATCGGAAGTCAGTCTCCACGCCGACACCATGCCCATCGCCCGCAGGCGCGCCACTATACGAGGCAGGGCTTGGCGTCCGAGGCCTGGGGAGGCAGCCACGACTGTGACGTACGGTCCGCTTCGCGGGAGTCCGAGTATCTCGGCTGCTTCCCACAATGTGCCGAGCTCGGTGGGTTGACCGTCGAGGACAGCACCGACAAGAGCGGAGCGTTCGTGCTCATTGGCGAGCAGCTGCGCGGTCATCTCGTCGCGGTAGCCGTCGGACATTGCCTGTGTAAACAAGTCTTGGACGAGCCAGATGTCGGAGGCAGCTTCGACCATCACGTCGCAGGGAATCTGATGCTGGTGCGCACGGTCTGCCAATGTCTCCCACAGGAACCGGGCGCCGACGCGGTAGGCGTCCATGACGGCAGGCAGCGGCGCTCCAGCAATCGCTCGGAGGCGGCCGTTGTCTCGGGCGTCGGTGGGATCAAAGGCGGTTCTCTTGCTGATCGGCCCGAACACGCCACGGATATGGATGAGGCAGGCCAGCTTCAGTTGGTCCCGGGTGACTCCAGACGTCGAACCGTAGAACGGCACCGACTCGGCGATCCGGCGCGCAAGAGCTTCGGCGAGCGCGTCGGCCTCGCGGAGTAACTCCGCTCCGAGGGCTCCGACGTGATTATCGACCGAACCATTGGGGTCGTTCATGGTCGAGAGTATAGAAGCGCTCGAGGTCGGTTCCGCTGTTTGGTAACACAGTGCTCAGGTCAATGCACTGTTCGCAGAACCATCGACTCTGCGAGATCAGCCCGCAATGCTGTTCCTGTACCCAACCTTTGCGATGACCACTGTGATGCGTGCACTTTCCCGTTATGGCCCATGAGGAGTTTGAGATGGCCAGATCCAAACCCGTCCCACCCACCGCACGCGAGCTCGCAAACGTGGAGCGAGCAAATGCGTCCGGACTGCGCCCAGTTGTGTTTGTCCATGGACTCTGGCTGCTAGCCAGCAGCTGGGACCCATGGCGGGAGATGTTCGAGGCGGCAGGATTCACAACCATTGCTCCCGGCTGGCCCGATGATCCCGAGACCGTTGAGGAAGGTCGTCGCAAGCCAGAACTGTTTGCGGGCAAGTCGGTTGGGGCGATCAGCGATCACTATGCCGACGTGATTGGCCGGCTCAAGATCAAGCCGGTCATCATTGGCCACTCGTTCGGCGGCTTGATCACGCAACGCCTTGCCGGCCAGGGACTAGGTGTGGTTTCGGTCCCGATCGATCCGGGCCCGTTCCGCGGCGTGCTCCCCTTGCCGTTGTCTGCCCTCAAGGCAGCATTCCCAGTTATCGGCAACCCGGTCAATCGACGACGGTCCGTCATGCTCACGCCCGAACAGTTCAGGTACGCATTCACCAACGCCGTGAGCGAGCGCGAAGCTGCGGATCTCTACGCCAAGTTCCCTGTACCCGGATCCGGAATCCCGCTCTTCCAGGCCGCCTTCGCGAACGTGAATCCGAGAACAGAAGCGAAGGTCGACTCGACGACTCCTAGCCGCGGCCCGATGCTGCTGATCTCCGGTCAGAAAGACCACACGGTTCCGTGGGCTATCGCGAACGCGTCATTTAAGAAGCAACGACGAAACGTTGCGGCTACCGAGATCGTGGAAATGCCCGGGCGCGGGCACTCCCTGATCATCGACAGTGGTTGGCAGGAGGTTGCGGAGACTGCGTTGAGCTTTGTCAAAGCGAACGGCGGCTAGCTACCTCGTCAATCTGAAGTCACCGAACCCGGTGGGGTTGACGCGCGCAAACTCCACGGGCGCACCGTCGGACACCCTCCGGGCCGCCGAGATTCCTCCGTCGTCGGACACGACAAGGGCAGACGACGGCGCGTGACTCGCGCAGAACGCGATTGCCGATCGATGCCGTCCGCCGCCGAGTTGATCCGATGTGTGGCCGGTACCGTCGGGCCCGTACTCGACCACCGCGATTGGCTCCTTCGGCAGATCGATGAACGTGCCGAAGCCGAGCACTTGTCCGTCGCCGGCAACCAGGATTGCCCCGTCGACGCCCGCCAAGTTCCCAATCGAGAAACCCCAGGGCTGACAGTTCTCGTATTTCGGTATCACATCGAGAAGCTCAGCCTGGACGTCGACCGGGTACCCGACGGTGAACCCGTCCGACAGCGTCGCGCCTGGGGCCACCGCCCACAGCGATCCGCCATGACCTTGTTCAGCGATGATCCGCGCCGCGCTGCCGATCAGCAGTCGCAGGCCCTTCGAGTCGAAGCACGTAGTGACCCAGTCGGCCGCCGCGTCGGCGCGCAATCCGGCGCGCGACAACAGACTCAGCTCGCCCCCACGCAGGGTTCCGAGCTGCATCGACGACCATGAGAACTCAAGTGTTGCCTGAGCCTTCGACACCACATGGAATGCGTGTGGCACAGCACCACGGAAGTGGAACACCCCGATGCCGACAATCGCCGGGTCGGGCAGGAAGTCCAGCGCCAGGAAGCTGGCCAGCAGTGTCTCGACCGCCGTGTGCTTGTACGCAACGCGAAACCGCGTGGGTCGCTGCTGCTCTGTCTCGATCGAAGCCCAAAAGAGCGGGTCGATGATCGATGCGATCTGGGCCTCGGTCGGGAGTGGCGCAGTCTTGACCGACTCGGCCAGCTTCTCGTCGGCGGACATCTCGTGATCGAGACTCGGGAAACCGATCGAGGCCGCGAACCCGCGAATCTCCACCATGAGTTCGGCGGCAATGGACGCTGCGCCGATCACACGGGTCACCCTAGGGCAATGTGGCACGATTTCGAATGTGAGTGACACATCGGCGCAGGCGCAGCAGCTTCGCGACCTCGCGGTGCTGCGTCGGGTCCGCGACCGGATGGACAGGGAATACGCGCAGCCGCTGGACGTCGAGGCGCTCGCGCGAGGTGCGCACATGTCCGCCGGGCACCTCAGCCGTGAGTTCCGACTCGCCTATGGCGAGTCGCCGTACGGCTACCTGATGACGCGGCGCATCGAGCGCGCGATGGCACTGCTGCGGCGTGGTGACCTTAGTGTCACCGAGGTTTGTTTCGCTGTGGGCTGTTCGTCGCTCGGTACGTTCAGTACCCGCTTCACCGAGCTGGTCGGCGTCCCGCCTAGTACTTATCGTCGCGAGGCCAAACGCGCCACGGCAGGGATGCCGTCGTGCGTGGTCAAGCAGGTCACTAGACCGGTCAGGAATCGAGAAGCACCCGTCGCGCAGCCGCACTTATCGTGATCACGCAGGTGGTCCACGGCGAAGGAGCGATCATGAACACGACAGAAGGAATCAAGACCGTGCTGCATCCGGTTTCTGATCTCGAAGCGGCCAAGGCGGTGTATACCGCGCTGCTCGGCATGCCGCCGACGAGCGATTCGCCGTACTACGTCGGCTACGAGGCCGAGGGCCAGCAGATCGGGCTGGTGCCGAACGCGGCCGCGCCCGGCATGACGTCGCCGGTCGCGTACTGGCACGTGCCGGACATCGAGGCAAAGCTGGCCGAGGTGACAGCGGCCGGCGCGAAGGTGAAGGAACCTCCGCGCGACGTTGCAGCTGGCCGTCTGGTTGCCACCTTCACCGACCTCGACGGCAACGTCCTCGGGCTGATTCAGGACCCGCAGTGACGGACGTCGACATCACCATCAACGCGAGCTTCCTCCCGCAGGACGACCCGGACGCCGCCGTTGCCTTCTACCGCGACACGCTCGGCTTCGAGGTCAGAAATGACGTCGGCTACGGCGGCCTGCGCTGGATCACGGTCGGCCCACCGGGCCAGCCAGGGACGTCGATCGTGCTGTACCCGCCGGGCGCAGACCCCGGCATCACCGCCGACGAGCGCCGCACGATCGCGGAGATGATGGCCAAGGGCACCTACGGCATCATCACGTTCGCGACCCACGACCTTGACCACACCTTCGCGAAGCTGCAGGCCGGTGGCGCCGAAGTTGTCCAGGAGCCGACCGAGCAGCCGTACGGTATCCGCGACTGCGCGTTCCGGGACCCCGCGGGGAACCTCATCCGCATCAACCAATTGCGCTGAAAGTGCACGCATCCGCGCCGACTGTGGATCGCGGCGATTTCGTGGCGCTCGTTGCGCGGGCGCGACAACTCGCAGCCTCGCCGTCCCGGCGAATTCTTGGACTTACGGGAGCTCCTGGTTCGGGCAAGTCGCGGCTGGCCGGCGAGCTCGTCGATGCCCTTGGTGACGACGCGGTGCTCGTGCCGATGGACGGCTTTCATCTCGCTGAAGCGGAGCTGAAACGCCTCGGCCGTCACGATCGCAAGGGCGCGCTCGACACCTTCGACGCCCATGGTTTCGTTGCCCTGCTGCGGCGATTGCGCGAATCGACCGAGCCCTTTGTGTATGCGCCGACGTTTCGCCGCGATCTCGAGGAGGCGATCGCCGGTGCAATCTGCATACCGCGGGATGTGCCGCTCGTCATCACCGAAGGCAACTACCTGCTAAGCCCGGACGGCGCGTGGTCGGCCGTTCGCGGACTGCTCGACGAGGTCTGGTACCTCGAACCCGACGACGACGACCGGTTGGATCGCCTGGTCAGCCGGCACATGGACTTCGGACGTGATCTCGACACCGCAAACGCGCGAGCCAGAGGCAACGATCAACGCAACGCGGAGTTGATCGCGGCGACCAAGATATGGGCTGACCTCGTCGTCGTCGGGAGCTAGACCAACTCGTTCGGGGGAACGTCCGGAGCGACGTAGCGTCCGCCGCGCAAAAGTGACGCGACTGCGGCGAGCAGCGAAAGCACGGCGGCCACCGCGAACACGACCACCAGGCCCTGATGGAATGGCGCCGATATCAGGTTTGGGAAGAACGTGCGGCCGATCAGATTCTGCTGATTCGCTGCGGGCAAGCTGGCGAGCGTACCGCTGGGCGCGAGTAAGTGCTGGATCGGATTCACTCCGAGAATCGCTGCAAACAAAGATGAAACGGGCGGCAAGCTAGCGACTTGATGCGCGACCGCGTGCGGCACGCCCTGCTGCTGCAAGCCGTTCGTCAACGTCTTCGGCAGGCTGCTCGCCAGGCCGATGATCATCAGCGAGAAGAACGCGCCGATACTCAACGCTGTCCCGGAATTCTGGAACGTCGACCGCATGCCCGAGGCGACGCCGCGCTGTCGCGCCGGGACGCTGCTCATGATTGCCGATGAGTTCGGTGCACCGAACATGCCCGAGCCGATGCCGTTGGCGGTGATCAACAAAGCGAACGCCCAGTACGGGAAGTCGATCGGCAGCACGATCAGCCCGACGAAGCTCCCGCCGAAAACTAACATGCCGGCAGTCGCGAACGCTCGCGCACCGAACCGATCGGATAGGAACCCGGCGACCGGCCCGGATACGAGAAAGCCGACGGTTAACGGCAGCAGGAAAACTCCTGCCCACAAGGGGGTATCGCTGTAGTCGTAGCCGTTCAGCGGCAGCCAGATGCCCTGCAACCAGATGATGAGCACGAACTGCAAACCGCCACGCGCAATGGACGCCGCGAGGCTGGCCGCGTTGCCAGCCGTGAACGCCCTGATCCGGAAGAGACTGAGCTGGAACATCGGGTCGCGCACAGATTTCTCGATTAGCGCGAAGGTTGCGAGGAGAATGAGCCCACCAATGAGCAAGCCGTACACGGCCGGACTCGTCCAGCCCATGGTGTGACCGTGGTACGGCTGGATGCCGTCGGTGATCGCAACCAAGACGGCGCCAAGGCCGAGGGCGAACGTGACGTTGCCCCACCAGTCGATGCGGCCGGGCTGCCGCTCACCGTTGTCGCGAAGCTTGCGGTAAGCCCACATCGTTCCGAAGACGCCGACCGGCACGTTGACCCAGAACACCGCCCGCCAGTCGAACGCCGCGAGCAGACCGCCGGCGGTCAGGCCGATGAACTGGCCAGCTAGTGCCGCGACCTGATTGATGCCAAGAGCGAGGCCACGCTGGTCGACCGGAAACGCGTCGGTCAAAATCGCAGCGGAGTTCGCTGTCAGCATCGAGCCGCCAATCGCCTGCGGCGCCCGCCACGCGATGAGCCACAGTGCACCGTGACCGCCGTGGGACGGATCGAAGGACAACAAGATGGACGACACCGTGAACACCACGAAGCCGGCGTTGTAGATCTTGACCCGGCCGAACATGTCGCCGAGACGACCAACGGTGACGACCAGGATCGCTTGGATGAGCCGGTACCCCATGATCATCCACAGCAGGTAGCTGACGTTGCCGGGTGCCAGCGGGTCTAGTCGAATGCCGCGAAAGATGGCTGGCAGTGCGATGAGCACGATCGATCCGTCGAGCGCGGACATGAACACGGCCAACGTCGTGTTCGACAACGCGATCCATTTGTAGCCGTTGTCTTTGCCGCGATCGCGCGCGGGCGTGAGTAGCCGTGGTTGCCGCTGCATCTAGAGGTTGTGCGCCAACCGCTCGATGAGCGGCGACGCTGTCATCAGCTGGCGGAGCTCCAGATTCGTGAACCCTGCTGAGAGCGCTTGCGCAAGTTGCTCGGTGCGCGCCGTGCGGAGGGCCCGCAACGCCGATGAACCCGCGTCCGTGATCGAGATCACCACCCGCCGTCCGTCCGTCGGGTCCGCGTGCCGCTCGACCAGGCCGCGCGCCTCGAGCGCGCCGAGTGTCGCCCCCATCGACTGCGGGCTGATCTGCTCGACCTTGGCCAGCGCGCCCGGGGTGCTCGGTCCTCCACGCTCGAGGAGCGCAAGGGCTGAAGTCTCGGGCAGCGTCAGGTCGCCTTCGCTGTCGACTTGCGACTGGCGCAACTGTCGCCGCAACAGCCTGATGCTGAGCTGCAGCGCGGCCGCGACCTGCTCGACGTCCGGCTCATCCGACCGCATGTCCCGAACCTAAAGTACTAAGTCCAGGCTTACAAGGCTGGGCTTACTAGTGGCCGTTGCCAGCGCGACGCCGCAAGTTGGCACAACCAACCTTCGCCATCCGGAGGTATATCGTGGGCACGGACTGCCGATACATGGACAAATGGCATCCGCACCCCCCGGCCCCACAGTTGAACCTCCACCT
>DATCFU010000191.1:0-7129 GCA_036509315.1 Acidothermaceae bacterium | reverse complement strand
GCAGTCGAGCCAGGTGCGACTAGGGCAGCCGGGCGACCGCGCCCGGACGGGGGCGACGGATCAGGCAGCCGGCAGACAGGCCGCGCTCGATACGCGCAGCAAGTCGACGTGCAGGCGCGCAACGAGCCTGAGGGCAGGCATGCCAGCGCGGGGCGTCATGCAACGAGGGTGCCACACCCGTTCAATGCCTAGCGAGCTAGTGGACATTCGGGCGGGCACGTGTCAGAAATCGAACGGAAACCCGCCGGACCGCGCTGCTTCTGCGCCGTCCGGCGGGTGGCGTGATGGGGCCTCCGGAAGCTCGGACGTCTATCCCGCCGAGCGTGACCGCCAACGACCGCCCGTGCTCGCCAGCTGGGCAACGGGCTCTCCAGCCAAATCGCTTTCGGCCGGATCCATCGCCGGCAGCAGCTCGCTTGCCTGGCCGATCCCGTCGCCGTCCATCTCGGGGACGTCGACACCAACCACATCGCCGAGCCCGTCACCGAACGGCTCGCCGAGCGAGACGCCCCAGTCGATGCCGCCAGGTGCGACCAGATCGCCCTCTGCGCCGTCCTCCCGGTCGATGCCTTCCGCAGACAGCGCTAGGTCGTCCGCATCCGCGCCCGGGGTTGCGAACTCGGCTCCCGCAGACGGCTGTCCTGATCGTTCTACGCGCTTGATTATGGTGGTCGCTCGACCCAGCTCCGGCCCGACGGCCATCGCGTCAATATCGACCGACTGTCGCTTGTCGCCGTCCTTCGTCTCGTACGGCCGCACTGACAATCGGCCGATCACGATGACCGAATTCCCCTTCCTCAGGGACAGGTGCACGTTCTCGGCAAGTGCGCGCCAACACGTAACACTGGTGAACAGGGTGTCGCCGTCCTTCCACTGCCCGGACGTGCGGTCGAACCGGCGGGGTGTCGACGCGAGGCGAAACGATGCGATCGGCTGTCCGTCCTTCGTATACGACACCCGCGGATCGGCGACGAGGTTGCCGACCACGGTGACTTGCGTGTCGAACATGGTTTCTCCTTCCGGGTGCGGCGGCCTGCCGCGTGTAAGGAGAGTGGCGTCCACCCCGGGTGCGGAGCCGGCTGCGACCATCGGGTGTGGACGGCGCGAGCGTCGCGCCGGCCTGTGGATATCCGCGCTGTGGCGTAACCTTTGGACCGCTGCCAGTGGGTGAGCGCCCGTAGCTCAGACGGATAGAGCACCTGCCTTCTAAGCAGGACGTCGCAGGTTCGAATCCTGCCGGGCGCGCCGGGCGCGCCGCGGGGCGCGCCGTTAGACGGCCTCATCCCCGGAGCCGAGCCATACCTGGCGACTAGCCTGCAGCGGAACGTCAGAAGTCACTGATCGGGCCTGGTCGGCCCAAGTGAAATCCTTGTGCGAAGTCGACGCCTTCGGCCCTTAGCAGGACCAACGCATCTTCGTCTTCGACGCCCTCAGCGATCGTTTTGAGGCCGAATGCGCGCGCCAGGCTGACAATTGCTTTGACGACGTGGAGGTTGTCAGGGTTGGTAGTCAGGTCACGGATGAACTCGATATCGATTTTGAGGTGGGTGATGGGCAGCTTCTTGAGGTAGGTGAAGCTGCCGAAACCGGTGCCGAAGTCGTCGAGGGCCAACCCGCAGCCAAGTGCGGCCAGCCCACGGGCGAAGGCTTCGCCAGTGCTGATGTCCTGCATGAGTGCGGTCTCGGTGATCTCGAACACGAGGTCGGCCGGCTCAGCGTGCGCTTCCCGGATCTGCTGCTCGATAAAGGGCAGGAGGTCCAAAGTGCCGATAGAGGCAGCGGAAAGGTTCACCTCGATCACTCGCCGTCCCGTTGCGGCGAGTCGCGTGGCTTGGGTGATGACCCACCGGTCGATCTCACCGATCAGCCCGTACTTCTCCGCCACCGGCAGGAAGCTGGCGGGCATGATCACTTCGTTGTCGCGTCCGATCATGCGCAGGAGCACCTCCTCGCTGGGCCGGCCGTCGGTGAGGGGCACGATGGGCTGGGAGTACAGGACGAGCCGGTTCTCGTCGATCGCGTCGCGCACGCGACCGAGCCACATGAGGGCGTCGAGTTCTCGTTGGGCGGCCGCCTGTTCCTTCTTCTCCTCGCTGATATCGCGGAAGACGACGACGACACCTTGGACAGTCGGTCCGCTTCGCAGTGGTGCGGAGGAGTAGGCAACCGGGAGGATCGAACCATCCTTACGGGTGTAGGCGTCGTCGAGAATCCGAATGGTCCGGCCGTGACTGCGGACCTGACGAAGAGAGCACTCGTCGGCCGGGATCTTTGAGCCGTCGGCCCGCTGGAAGTGGACAGTCGCATGCATGGGTTTGCCGTGGAGCTCGTGTTCGGTCCACCCGAGCATCGACGCCGCAGCGGGGTTCATGTAGGACAGGAGTCCGTCGGCGTCTAGGGCATAGAGGCCCTCCGCCATGTTGTCCATAACCACGGCGCGGAACTCTTCAGCTTCCTTCCGCTCGGTGATATCGACCACGACGTGGCCGACACCGATGGTCTCGCCGTCGATGCGCACCGGGTAGTAGCTGGCAAGCCAGTGGCGCATGCGATGCGGCTCCGCAGCGCTCGGTTGGCTCACGTCGACATTGCTAACTGTTTCGCCTTCGAGTACGCGCCGATACACGTCCTCGAGCTGTGGCCAGAGGTCGGGCACGAGCTCGGCGACGGTAAGGCCTATGCACTCGCCGACAGACCGGCCGTCGATGTCGGCCAGTATCTGATTGATTCGAACGACCCTCAGGTCGCAATCGACCAGCTTGAAACCAACCGGAGCAGCAGCCTCGATACTCTGCAAGAGGGTGATCGCCTCCGTGGCCTCCCGCTCAGCGCGGCGCAAAGCGAGCTCCAGCTGCTTCTGGTCTTCGATGTCGGTCGCAGTGCCAATCCACAGGTCGATCTCACCGAGGGAATCGCGAAGGGGAATGGCGCGGCACGCATGCCCTCTGAAAACCCCGTCGAAGCGGCGAATCCGATACTCCAGCAGGAACTCCGAACCCGTGATCGTCGCGCGTTGCCAGGCCTGTGCGGCTCGGTCGGCGTCCTCGGGATGGACGAGCGTGACCCAGTTCCACTCGTAGTTGGTCTCTCGCGGACAACCCGTGTAGTCCGTTCCCTGCCGGTTGAAGTACGTCGTCGCGCCGCTCGGTGACGCGGTCCACACGATGTGGGGGATCGACTCAGCGATCATCTCTGCGTACTGCCGGTCGAGCACAGCCCCGGCAAACCGAACCGCGCCGACGTCGGGCCACGAAGATGAGCAGAGCGAGGGATTCGTCACGATTGAACTGTCGGTATGCACCCCGGGGGTACCGAGAGGGCCGATGGGCCCGCGCTAGATGTGACCTTCGTCACGCTCCCGCACCGGATCGTAAAGCCGGGCAGCCGCTTGCCGTGAGATCTTCATGCGCTTCGCGACGTCCGTCAGCGAAAGACCGCCCTCATCGACCAGCGCACGTACGACCCCTGCACGCATCGAGCCGATTGCGCGCTCATACTCACGAAACGCCTCCGCCGCATCTAGCCTTGTCTCCCGCCCGCCTGCCCTGATCAATTCATCGACGACATCGACGACAGAGCGACCCGCCTCCCGCGCCTCAAGACCCTCACGTAAAGCACCTACCGCACTCTCGATCGCCACGCAGGCCTGGCGGCCAGCGCCTGCGACCCGCTCGACCGCTCCGGCGAACCAATCCTCAGTCATCCTGTATTCGCAACGAGCACAGATCCACCATCGCATGACCAGGCTTGTAATTCCTCCGCGGCTTCCGGCAAGACGTCCAGGCTCGAATCCTGCCAGGCGCTTCCAGCGATATCCGCCTAGCCGCTACGAACTAACGGCCTCGCTGCGATGCGGGAGCTTCCAGTTCGGTCGGGGGTAGTGGCACGTGTACCCGTTCGGGTACTTCACCAGGTAGTCCTGGTGCTCGGGCTCGGCCTCCCAGAACGGCCCCACGGGCTCGACCTCGGTGACGACGTCGCCTGGCCAAAGCCCCGACGCGTTGACGTCAGCGATGGTCTCGAGCGCGACGCGCTTCTGCTCGTCGTCCGTGTAAAAGATCGCCGAACGGTAGCTCGCGCCGACGTCATTGCCCTGACGATTGCGTGTCGTCGGGTCGTGTACCTGGAAGAAGAACTCGAGAATGTCGCGGTACGAGGTCACGGTCGGATCGAAGATGATTTCGACCGCCTCTGCGTGCGATCCGTGGTTGCGGTAGGTGGCGTTTGGCACGTCGCCACCGGAGTACCCGACTCTCGTCGAGATCACGCCCGGTTGCCGGCGGATGAGGTCCTGGACTCCCCAGAAACAGCCGCCCGCAAGGACTGCCCGCTCCGTCGGCTCAGCCATTGCCATTTCTCCATCCGTCAGCGCTACTACGTTCCGCTTACGCAACCAAGTTTAACCGCCGAACGTTCCCGCGACCCGCTCGCGCGGTCCGGCGAGCAGCGCCGCGTTCAGTGGCGCTCGGCCGCAGCGGCGTCCTGCGCATCGACGACCGCGATCGCGGCGATGTTGACGATGTCGGTGACCTCGGCGCCCCTGCTGAGCACGTGCACCGGCTTGGCCATGCCGACCAGAATCGGGCCGATCGCAACCGCTCGGCCCAGGTGCTGCAACAGTTTGTAGGCGACATTCGCGGCCTCAAGGCTGGGAAAGACGAGGACATTCGCTTCCCCTTTGAGAGTGGAGAAGGGGTAGTCGTCGCCCCGAAGCTGAGGGGACAGCGCGACGTCGGCCATGAGCTCGCCGTCGACCATGAGCTCGGGACGGCGCTGCTTCACCAGCGCCGTCGCGGCAGCCATCTTCGCCGACCTTGGATGACGCGTCGACCCGAAGTTGGAGAAGGAGAGCAACGCCACTCGTGGTTCAAGTCCGAACGCCCGCGCGCGATCTGCAGCCATGACCGCGATGTCAGCGAGCTCTTCAGCCGACGGGTCGAAGTTCACGGTCGGGTCGGTGAGAACAACGGCGCGCCCGTCTTCGCTAATCATGAGATAGAGACCGGCAGCACGAGACACGGCCGCGGCGGTGCCGATCACTTCGAGCGCAGGCCTGATGACGTCGGGGTAGTGATAGGTGAGGCCGGACACGAACCCGTCGGCGTCGCCCATCTCGACCATCATCGCGCCGAAGTAATTCGGCTGGAGCAGCAACACTTCGGCCTCGCGCCGCGTGATGCCCTTGCGCTGCCGCTTCGCGTGGAGCGCCTCGGCGTAACGCTCGATGTCACCGAACCGCGACGGGTCGACGATCTGGATCGCAACGCTGACGCGCGCCTCTTGCATCGCCGCCCGGATCACGTCGTCTCGGCCTAGCAGGATCGGGATTCCTATTCCGTCCTCGACGAGGCGAGCAGCCGCGCGGATGATCTTTCGCTCCTCTCCTTCAGAGAACACGATCCGCTTGGGGTCGGTCTGTGCCTTGCGGGTGACGACGCTCATCACTTCACGTCCACGCGTCAAACGGTTGGCGAGGGCGTCGGTGTAGGCCTGCACGTCGATCTGCACGCGGGCGACACCCGACTCCATCGCGGCGGCAACCACAGCCGGTGCGACGCGCAACGGAACCCTCGGGTCTACCGGCTTCGGGATGAGGTACTCCGGTCCGAACCGCAGACTCTCGAGGCCGTACGCACGCAGGACAGAGTCGGGAACGTCTTCCTTCGCAAGCTCCGCGAGTGCCCTCGATGCCGCGACCTTCATGCCGTCATCGATCGCGGTCGCTCGAACGTCGAGCGCGCCACGGAAGATGAACGGAAAGCCCAGGACGTTGTTCACTTGATTGGGATAGTCCGAACGTCCGGTTGCCATGATGACGTCGGAACGTGCAGCCTTGGCGTCGGGATAAGTGATCTCTGGATCAGGATTGGCCAGCGCGAAAACGATGGGCCGATCGGCCATCGACTGCACCATTTCCTTCGTCATGGTGCCTGCGACAGAAACCCCGAGGAACACATCAGCCGACGCAACGGCTTCGGCGAGCGTCCGCGCGGATGTGCTCGAAGCGAAGCGCTCCTTGTAGGGATTCATGCCGTCAGTGCGGCCGCGGAAGACGACGCCCTTTGTGTCGCACAGAACAATGTTTTCCCTGCGCATCCCGAGTGCGACGAAGAACTCGCAGCACGCAATCGCCGCGGCACCCGCGCCGTTGCACACCATCAGCACGTCGGCGATGTTCTTCTCCGCCAACTCGAGTGCGTTCAGCAACGCGGCGCCGCTTATGATCGCCGTCCCGTGTTGGTCGTCGTGGAAGACCGGGATGTCCATCGTCGCCCGCAGCCGTTCCTCGATCTCAAAACACTGCGGTGCGCTGATGTCCTCGAGGTTGATGCCGCCGAACGTCGGCTCTAACGCCTTGACCACTCGGCAGAAATCGTCGGTGTCGGTAGCGTCGACCTCAATGTCGAAGACGTCGACATCCGCAAAGCGTTTGAACAGCAGCGCTTTCCCTTCCATGACCGGCTTACTTGCGAGCGGCCCGACGTTGCCGAGCCCCAGCACGGCGGTTCCATTCGTCACGACCGCAACGAGATTTCCGCGCGCTGTATAACGAAAGGCGGCTAACGGATCGAGCGCGATGTCTTGAACCGGGACAGCGACTCCAGGCGTGTACGCGAGCGCGAGGTCATGCTGTGTCGCGCATGGTTTCGTGATCGCGATCTCGATCTTTCCGGGGCGTCCCGAACTGTGGTACTCCCGGGCTTCGTCTGCCAGCATGCGCGTGTCCGTTCGCAGGTTCGCTCTTTGCTGGCCACGCTAGCCCCCTCTACCATCCAGGAACACGGCACACCGAGGAACGGAGACGACCGATGCAGACTTCGGTGGGCTATCTGGTTATCGACGCGATCGATCCACAGCGGCTGGCCACGTTTTGGTGCACCATGCTCGATGTCGAGGTCGACAGCACCATCGGCGACGGCCAGTTCGTCGTGCTCTCACCGACTAAGGACGGTCTGACCGTCGGGTTCCAAAAGGTGCCGGAGCACAAGACGACCAAGAACAGGGTGCACCTGGATCTGGTCGTCGAAGATCTGGACGCCGCCACTGCGGAAATCGAGTCGCTCGGCGGCCACTGGCTGGAGCCCGGCACCACCCGCGATCTCGAGGGCTTTCAGTGGCGCATCATGGC
>DATCFU010000190.1:0-4225 GCA_036509315.1 Acidothermaceae bacterium | reverse complement strand
ACGGTCGACGCGCCGAGATCGCCTAACGTTCTGAGCGTCGCGGGCGCCGGATTGGCCCACCCCGGCAAGGCACTACTTTCGGCAAATGATCGCGTTTGATGGCGACGCCGCAACGTCCCATCTGCATGAGTGGGGATGTGCTGAAAGCTCGCGCATATCGGTTCGCAGCGCGCTTTGCGGCATTCTGTGGGTAAGTTGCCGGCGGCTCCGCAGCTGCGGCTTTGGGCGAGTCCGCTGGTCGCTCGCTCGCACCCTCGCGGGTTGTCCTGGGCCGTCTGTGGGCCGTGACAGCTCGGTCGCAGTCGGTATCCGGCGGAGAAGTCGGGTAAGCCCGGGACAAGCGTTTCCGCAGGTCAGGATGGGTGTGGAGGCCTGAAGGTGCTGGTCAGGACCTTGATCAACTTCCTGCGGAGACATCCCGCTTCAACGTGTAGCGCCTTCCGCGTTCCGCCGTCCGCCGTCCGCCGTCCGCCGTCCGGCCCGGTCCAAGGGCCGGGACGGCTGGGAGAGCGGCAGTGGGCTCGGCGCGCTGGCGGGGGCCGTCTATGTGCCGCGAGAGGTTTCTGCTGAGAGAATCGGGTTATGGACGCTGACTGGCCAGGACACCCGCCCGACTACTCCAAGCCCCCGCGCGGAGAACTTACCGTCGCGCAAGTAGCGGCGATGATCGACCACTCCCTGCTGCGGCCGGAGCTCACGCTCGACGACGTGCGGCTCGGCTGCGAGATCGCCGCCGCCCATGAAGTCATGAGCGTGTGCTGCAAGCCCGCCGATGTGGTGCACGCGAGCCGCGTACTGGCCGAGACGCATGTCCTGGTGGGCACGGTCGTCGGCTTCCCGCACGGTAGCAGCACAACCGAGACGAAGGTGTTCGAAGCACGCGATGCTCTAGACAGCGGCGCGCGCGAATTAGACATGGTCATCAACATCGGACGGCTGCGAGGAGGCGACCACGCGTATGTCGCGGCCGACATCCACGCGATCGTCGAGGTCGCTGCCACCGCCGGTGCACTCGTCAAGGTGATCTTTGAGAATGCTTACCTGACCGATGAGGAGAAGGTCGCGGCGTGCCACCTCACCGAAGATGCGGGCGCCGATTTTGTCAAGACGAGTACGGGCTTCGCCGCAAGCGGCGCGACGATGGAAGACCTTCTCCTGATGCGCAGGTCGGTCGGGCCGGCGATGCAGGTCAAGGCCGCGGGTGGCGTGCGGACGCTCGACACGATGCTCGCGATGGTGGCGATCGGAGTGAGCCGGTTCGGGGCAACCGCAACAGTCGCCATGCTCGCGGACGCCAACGAACGGGCCGCACGCGGCGAGCTGCGGGTGCCTCCCGTGGAAGCAGTAGCAGTGGAAGCAATAGCAGTGGAAGCGGTTGGCGCAGACGCTCATCAGTACTGACGCTCACCAGTGCTGACGTCAGGCTCGTGAGACCGACCCGAACTCCGCGACGATGTTTCGCAGGGTGGCCGCCATCGTGGCCAACTCCGAGGCTGCCGCGAGGGTGTCGTTAGCGCCACCCGCCGTGCCCCGTGCCGTCTCGGCCGCGACCGAGATGTGACGGCTGATCTGGTCGGCGCCCTCGGAGACTTCGTTCACTGTCTGCGTGACCTGGATGGTTGTCGCGCTCTGCTCCTCGACGGCGGATGCGATGGAGTTCTGAATCTCGTTGATCCGCGCGATCGTCCGGCTGATTCGGCCGATGGCGTCCACCGAGTGCGCGGTCTCGCCTTGAATTCCGCGAATCATCGAGCTGATCTCTTCGGTCGCTTTTGCAGTCTCGGCCGCGAGTTCTTTCACCTCGCCGGCGACCACAGCGAAGCCGCGACCGGCCTCACCCGCGCGTGCAGCTTCGATGGTCGCGTTCAGCGCAAGGAGGTTGGTCTGCTGGGCGATTGTGGTGATGACGTTGACCACGTTCCCGATGGCTACCGATGATTCGGCCAACCTGCTGATCGTCGAGTTCGTCTGCGCGGTCTCACGCATCGCCTCTTCGCCGGCCATCGCCGCGTCTGCCGCGTTGCGGGAGATCTCTGCGATGGATGCCGTCATCTGCTCGGCGCCGGCCGCGACTGACTGGGTACTCGCTCCGATGAGCCGGCTCGCGTTGGCGACAACGTCTGCCTGTGACGACGCCTGGTCTGCTCCGCTGCTCAGCCGGGTGGCCGTCGTCGTGAGCCGTTCAGAGGCCGCGGTTAGCATTTCCGCATTGCGAGCGACCTCGTTGAGCACCTTCAGCAGCACTGCCTGGCGGTCGGTCATCGCTTGCTGGCGCTCGTCGTTGACAGCCTGTGCCTTCCGTACGGTCAGAGTGAGCCGGATACCGGCGACTACAAGCGTCGCTGTCGCAAGACCGACGGCGTCCCGACCGACGCTGCCCAAACTGGCGCAGGCCAAGATCGCGAGGCTCGCGACCGCGCCGAGGCTGGGCAGCACGAAGCCGCCGGCTCGAACCTTGCTCGTGCTCGTGGCGTTGGCAGGCTGCATCCAGGCAGCTGCCGAGAACATCAAGATCGAGACCGGCCACGCCAGCGAGTTCGCCAGGTTGCCGATCGTGCTGTCTGGCTGCACGAGTGCGTACAGGTCACCGACGAAGTTGACGACCTGTGCGAGGCCAAAGACGACGAGAACGCCCTTGCGAGCTCTGGAAGCTGTGGTGAACCCGCCGGCGACAACGCCCAGAAGTAGCAGGTCGCCGACCGGGTACGCGATGCCCGTTGCGGACGCCAACGACCAGCCGCCGGCCGCCCTTAGGACCGGCTGCAGAGCGAATGCGGCCGCGACAGAGGCGAAGCCAAGCGCGGCGATTGCCCGGTCAAGCCAAGGAGTGATCTCGGCTCGTTTGGACTCACCGCGCAGCAGCAGCACGAAGGCCAGGTAGCACAGCGGGAAGAACGTCAGGCCGAAGGCGTCGGCGGCTGACGGTGTTGGCGGGGTCGCTCCACCAATCGACTCGATTGTCAGCGCGGTATCGCCGAAGCCCCACATGACGCAAGCGGCACCCAGCATCAACGGGAAGGGCGTAACTACCGACCGCACAGTGCGCCACGACCCGTGCCAGTAGCGAGACATGCACAGAACGCCGACTGAGACCTCGAAGAGGTCAACACCCCAGCCGTCGATAGGGGCGTTGTAAGAGCCGACGTGCCGGAGTGCGACGGATACGAAGTAGGCCGCAACAAGGAACGTGGCAAAGTAGTGAGCCCACCGCACGCCGTCAGCGACGGGGGTGTCCTCGAACTGACGTTGTTCTTTCTCCATCGCTGCACGTGGCCAATCTGGGCACGGATCGCCAGACACGCGACCCGAATCGACGATTCGTCACGTTCGTATCGGACGTTCGCGGGCGGCCTTTAGCCGCTCGAGCAGCTCAGCCTGTGCGGAAACCGCCGAGGAAGCGGCGAAACACGCCGCCTTCGGGTGCCAGCGCTGGGGCGGCCAGCGGTGGCTTTGCCGCGCGGTGGGCGACCGGCTGGTCGTAGTCAGTGTTGGCGATGGCATCGATGATCTGAGCTTCGTCGAAGTCGGCCGACCCCTCGATGACCGGGACGAAGCCGACCAGCATGCCGTCGCGCATAACCTGAGCCTCTAGCTCAGCGGTGTCGTCGGAATCCCAGACTGCTTCGCGCGCATCGGAGAGCGCGATCCGCACGCCGAATTGGTAAACGCCCTCTTTCGACGTGCGTGCGTCGATGCCACGTGCCCGTAGGGCGTCGACGACTCGTTGTGCCCGGTTCTCGTCCATGCCTTGAAACTCCCGCTGTTCGTTAGGCCTCAAAAGTACCGAACGCGGGACGGCGATGTCGGGTGCCCCGCGGTTCGGCGCGCACGCCCTTGGCGAACAGCGACCAGGCGCCGTTCAGGGTGGCGTTTCAGGGTGGCGTTCAGGGTCGCAAGCTACGGGTGCCAGCTTTGTGCTCCGGCCGCGTCGGAGTTGAGGGTGGCAGTCAGGCCGCCGACGATGCCTGGGTCGGCGGTTTCGACGCCGAGTTCGCGGTTGGAGTTCAGCGATGCGTTGGAGAAGTTCTCGGATCCGACGAACGCGCGCTGGTGAGGGGTTCCGGCGTCCGCTATGACGACCTTCGCGTGAATGTAGAGCGACGCGCTAGAGGCATAGATGCGGACGACGGCGTGTGCGGCGACGAGCGAGGCGAACGCCGAGTGCCAATCGGTCTGGTCGGTCATGACAACCACGACGTGGACGCCGCGGCGAGCTGCATTGACC
>DATCFU010000189.1:0-20440 GCA_036509315.1 Acidothermaceae bacterium | reverse complement strand
TCATTGCTGCTCCTCGTATGGCGGGTGGCGGAATACGGCCGGCACGCAGCAATCCCGCGACGAGGAGACCGGCCTCTTAGAGGGTCTCGCCGCGGCAGCTAAGGAGCAGGAGCTTCGACATTGGGAGGATCATACCCCGCCCGGCGTTCCAAGCGATCGACCAATTCCGAGTAGGAAATGTCGGTGAACGACTCGACCCGCAGGTCGGCCTGCCCGAGAGGCAGCTCCGCGGTCACCGGGTTGGGCACCGCGACGCAGTAAAGACCGGCCGCCTTGGCCGCCGTGATCCCGTTGGGCGAGTCCTCAAAGGCGATCGCATCGGCCGCGTCGACACGCAGGGATGCGAGGGCCGCCAGGTAGATGTCCGGCGCCGGCTTGACCCGGCCGTTGTCTCTCGCGCAGATGACTTCGAAGCGGTCATGAATGCCGAGCCGGCCGAGCTGTTGGTCGAGCCAGTCGCGCGTGGCACTCGACGCCACGGCGAACCTCGAGCCGGCTGCAGCCGCTTCGTCGAGAAAGGACTCGACGCCGGGCCGCAACGGTTCTGTGCTCACGATGCGGTTGTGTCGCTCTCGCCACTCGCCGCGCAGCTCGGCGTCCTCGAAGTCGATCCCGCCGGCGCGAACGGCGGCGAGCATCGCGTCCTGGCTGCCCTGCGACCCGATGTAGCTGTGCCAAACCTCGAGCGGAAAAACAAGTTCGTGGACGGCGAATTGCTCGCGCCATGCCAGCAGCGCACTCGATTCGGTGTCGACGAGAAGCCCATCGAAGTCGAAGATCAGCGCAGGAGTCGAGGTCATCGATTCTCCTTGCGCCACACAAACTTCAGACCTGACCAGTCGAGATCGAGCGCGGCGACTTTCACGTCGACGACGCCGGTCGGCAGCAACACCTCGCGCAGCAGATTGTCGTCGACGTCGCTCACGTGACCGCCGGCCTTGCGCGGCCAGGCCACCCACAGCGCACTGCGTTTCGGCAGATTTCCCACCAACGGGGTGACGGCGGCAACGTCGGCAGCAGTGCGGCAGAACACCAGCGCGACGTCGACGTGAGTCAGCGCCGCGCGGCGCGATCTCGGTGGGTTGCGCGCGACGGTCACATCGCTCGGTAGGTCTGGAATCGACCAAAGCGGAGGGGCATCGAGCAGCGTCAGCACGCCGCCGTCCCGAATCCCGAGCTTCTTCGCCAGCGGAGTGCCGGAGTAACCGGCGTCCTGCGTCACCTCAGAAACCCAGCTTGCGCAACTGTTTGGGATCGCGCTGCCAGTCTTTCGCCACTTTCACCCGCAGGTCGAGGTAGACCCGGGTGCCGAGCAGCGCCTCAGCCTGCATGCGAGCCTGGGTACCGACCTCGCGCAAGCGAGATCCGCCGCTGCCGATGACGATTGCTTTCTGGCTGGGCCGCTCGACGTACATGACGGCGAAGACGTCGATCAGGTCCTTGCCCTCCCGGGGCTTCATCTCCTCGACCACCACCGCGAGGCTGTGCGGCAATTCTTCCCGGACGCCGTCAAGCGCGGCTTCGCGAATCAGTTCGGCGATCATCACCACCTCGGGCTCGTCGGTCAGTTCGCCGTCGAGGTACAGCGGCGGGCCTTCAGGCAGCCGAGCAATCAACAGATCCGCAAGCAACTCAACCTGCTCCCCGGCAACTGCCGACACCGGAACGATCTCTGCCCACTCACCCAGGCGGGATAGCGCGAGCAGCTGCGCGGCGACCTCGCTGCGATCTGCGGTGTCGGTCTTCGTAATGACGGCGATGACCGGCGTCTTCTCGATCCGGTTCAGTTCGGCCGCGATGAACTTGTCGCCCGGCCCCACCTTCTCGTTCGCCGGCACGCAGAAGACGATGACATCAACCTCGGCAAGAGTCGTGCGCACGACGTCGTTCAGTCGCTCGCCTAGCAGCGTGCGCGGCTTATGCAGGCCAGGCGTGTCAACGATGATGAGTTGCGCGTCGGTTCGGTGCACGATGCCGCGAATGGCGTGGCGGGTGGTCTGGGGTCGGTCGCTCGTGATCGCCACCTTCTGGCCCACGAGCGCGTTGAGCAGCGTCGATTTGCCAGCGTTCGGACGACCGACGACGCAGGCGAAGCCGGACCGATGAGCAGGGGCCATCCCTGCAGTCTTGCCTATGGGCGCGTGGCAACCGCGAGCGTCCTCTTAGATCGTCTTGCGGGGCCGGTCAGAGCCGGGCGTAGTCGACGATGTCTTGTTCGAAGTCTTCGACCATCTGGCGAGTCAGCGTGGGACGCGTCTCGGCGACCGCCCGGAGCAGGTCATCGGTGCTGGCGGCCGGCTCGTGGTGCTCGAGAACGGCCCGCTCGAAGACGGCCTGCGCGGTGCGGCGCGCGGCGAACTCGATGTCCGCGGGTGTGAAGATCTCCGACTGCTCGACGAGGGCGTCCATGTCGACCTCGTCATGCGGAATCGAACCCAAGTAGCGCTCCCAGATGGCTCGTCGGGCTTCGGCGTCGGGTGGCCCGACCGGAATCACGTAGTCGAACCGGCCATGTCGCAGCAGCGCTGCATCGAGAGCTCGCACCGAGTTCGTCGCGCAGACGAGCAGCCGATTGTCACGCTCCCTGAACGCCGGAATGAGTTTGAGGAGCTCGTTAGTCAGACCCTGCGAAGGCGATACTGCATCGGCATCGCGCTTGCCCGCGATCTCTTCGACCTCATCGATGAACAACACCAACTCGGCAAGCTCGTCGACCAGCGCGAACGTCTCCCGGAGTGCGGCCGCCGGCGCGGCGGTGGTTGTCGTGAGACGTGATGGGAACAGCTCGACGAAGGGCCAGCCCAACCGGGCCGCGACCCCTTTCGCGAATGTCGTTTTCCCGGTGCCAGGAGGGCCGAACAGAACGATCGCGCGCGGCGGCACCAATCCCGACAGCACCGCTAGCTCAGGGCGGGCGAGCGGCAGGATCACTTGGCGCTCGATCAGACCTTTCTCTCTCGCCATGCCACCGACCTCGTCCCAGCGGCCGGCCGGAATGAGCCGAGCGCCCAGCTGGTCGAGAATGCCCCGGTCGGCGCCGGACGTACCGCCATGCTTCTCGTAGAGCACGACGTCGGGTCGCACGGTGAAGCCGCGATGCTCCAGCGCCGCATCACCGACATGTGACGCCTCGGGCAGGGCGCACCTGATCCAGTGCGCACCGGCCGCAAACAGCCGGCGCTCGAGTTCGGCGAGCAGCGCACTTCCGATGCCACGCTGCCGCCAAGCGGTGGCCAAGCCCACCCGCAAGATCCACGCCTGATCGCCGTGCAGCGCACCAACCGCGGTGCCGACAATCTCGTCGCCCACGGTCGCGACGACGGTCGGTTGGCCCGCACGCACGGCCGTCAGCAACTCAGAGAGCCCGAAAACGGGCTCGAGCCCACCCGTCTTCGGATCATCCCAGATGTGGATAACCGCATCGAGGTCGTCTTGCTGAAATTCGCGAACTCGCCAAAGAGTCATGACGCATTGTGCTCGCAGGGCGATGCTCAACCAAGCGAGTTATCGGATGCTCTGGCCTCGGCGATTCCCCGGCCACCGCACACGGGCACGTTCGCTTCGTACGACGGTTCGCTCAGTACGACCCGATGACGCGGTGGACTGTGCCGTCGACAGCCGCGAGCATGATGGGCACATCTGGCGACAGGTCGGCAACGACGGCAAGGTCCTCGGTGCGAGCCGTGGCGGCCGCACCGACTATTGCGGCGGCCTCGAGCCCGTCGGCGCCGCTCGCGACCGCGATGACGACGGCCGCTTGCAGCGCCGACAGCGTGAGCGACGACAACTCGACCGTGGTTGCCACGTAGGTGCGGCCGGTGTCGTCGCGCACGGCGGCACCTTCGGCAGTGTTGTTGCGCGCCCGCGCCGACCTGGCCAGCGTGACCAGCTTCTCGTCGTCCGGCTTGAGCTCGATCGGGTCAGGCATCAGCCCGCCCGCGATCCATCGGACGCCGGTGCTGCGGCAGCAGTGCGCCCCGATCCGTTGGACGACGGTGCGACACCTGCCGCTTCGGCTGCGCTGCTGGCCATCGGGGGCGCCTCGGCTTCAACCACCGGCGCCGGCTCCTCTGCACCAGGGATCCCGTCGATGGCCTCGCGCCGTCGGCGCGACTTCGCACGTTCTTCATCGGTGAGCCGGACGACGACGCTGGCGATCGTGTTTCTGCGACCGCGTGCCCCCTCGGCGACCAGCTCGAGGCCGGCGACCGTCGCGGTCGCGCCGGGAATTGGTACCCGGCCAAGTGCCTGCGCGAGCAGGCCGCCCACGGTCTCGACGGCGTCGTCGTCCTCGATCTCGACGTCGAACAACTCCGCGAGTTCGTCTACCGGCAGTCGGGCAGTGACCCGCACACCACCGTCAGCGAGTCGCTCGATGCGCGGGCCTTCACGATCGTGCTCGTCGGTGATCTCGCCGACGATCTCTTCGAGGATGTCCTCGATCGTCGCGAGGCCCGCAGTGCCGCCGTACTCGTCGACGACGATGACGAGGTGAATACGCTCGGCCTGCATTTCGCGCAACAACACATCGGCGGGCTTGCTGTCGGGCACGAACGTCGCTGGCCGCATGAGCGACTCGACGCGTTCGGTCGACTCGGAGTCACGGTACTCAAAGACACGTCGGGTGATGTCACGTAAGTAGACGGTGCCAACGACGTCGTCTTCGTTTTCGCCGACCACCGGCAATCGGGAGAATCCGCTGCGCAGTGCCAGTGACATTGCCTGTCGCAGCGTCTTGGTCTGTTCGATGAACACCATGTCGGTGCGCGGCACCATGACCTCGCGCACGATCGTGTTGCCGAGTTCGAACACCGAATGGATCATCTGGCGCTCGTCGCTCTCGATCACCTTGCTGGCCTCAGCGAGGTCGACCATGTCGCGCAGCTCTGCCTCGCTGGTGAACGGACCGTCGCGAAATCCTTGACCCGGGGTAAGCGCATTTCCGACCGCGATCAGGAACTTGGGTAGTGGCCCAAGAATCCCGGCGAGGCGTACGACCCACGGCGCTGCAAAGAGCGCCACACCGTCAGCGTGCTGGCGGCCAAGCGTGCGAGGCGCGACACCGACAACCACGTAGCTGACCACGACCATCGCCGCTGCGGTCGCAAGCACCGTGCCCCAGTTGTTGCCGAACCGGCCGATCGCCCACACGGCGACCATCACGGCGGCGGTCATCTCGGCGGCAACGCGCAGCAGCAACACCACATTGAGGTAGCGAGGCGGCTCGGCGATCACTCGGCGTAATGCAACCGCGCCACGGCGGTCGTCGCGCAAATAGTCATCGACGTGCACCCTCGAGACCCGCGACAACGCAGCGTCGGCGGCCGCGCACAAGCCGGCCACAAAGATCAGCACCACGACACAGATCGGCCACAAGACGTCGCCGGGAGTCATGCGCCGGCACTTTCGGCTGTCGTCTGGGCGGTCCGTGCGGATTGCCACGCCGTCAGCAAGTCGCGTTGGAGACCGAACATCTCTTTCTCGTCGTCGGGCTCGGCGTGGTCGAATCCGAGCAGGTGCAAGATTCCGTGCGTGCAGAGCAGTTCGAGCTCGTCTTGCACCGAGTGGCCGGCGACCTTCCCCTGTTTCGCCGCGACGGCAGGGCACAACACGACATCGCCGAGCATTCCCGCGTCGTCGGACTCATCGATGTCACGGTCGTCGCGGCCTGGACGCAGCTCATCCATCGGGAAGGACAGGACGTCGGTCGGGCCCGGTTCGTCCATCCAGCGCTCGTGGAGCACGGTCATCTCGCCCTCGTCGACGAGCAAGATCGACAGCTCGGCGAGCGGATGAATGCGCATCGCGTCGAGCACATGGCGGGCGACCGCGACAAGGCGCAGTTCATCGATGGCAACGCCGGATTCGTTGGCGACCTCGACGCTCACTCAGCGGCCACCGCGACGGCGGGCAGACACCGGCCGTGGCGCGGCTGAGTCGCTCGCCGCGTCGGCACGTTCGTACGCATCGACGATCTCGCTGACCAGCTTGTGGCGCACGACGTCGCCGCTGCCGGTCATGGAGAAGTGCACGTCGGGAATTCCGTCGAGGATGTCGCGCACGACCCGAAGACCACTTTGGGTGTTGCCGGGCAGGTCGATCTGTGTCACATCGCCCGTCACGACCATCTTCGAGCCGAAGCCCAACCTGGTCAGAAACATCTTCATCTGCTCGGGCGTCGTGTTCTGCGCCTCGTCGAGAATGATGAAGGCGTCGTTGAGCGTGCGCCCCCGCATGTAGGCCAGCGGTGCGACTTCGATCGTGCCGCTTTGCATGAGCCGCGGGATCGAATCGGGTTCGAGCATGTCGTGCAAGGCGTCGTAGAGCGGCCGCAGGTAGGGATCGATCTTCTCGTACAGCGTCCCGGGCAAGAAGCCGAGCCGCTCGCCGGCCTCGACCGCCGGGCGGGTCAAGATGATGCGGTTGACCTGCTTGGCTTGCAGCGCCTGCACGGCCTTGGCGACGGCGAGGTACGTCTTGCCAGTGCCAGCCGGGCCGATCGAGAACACGATGGTGTGCCGGTCGATCGCTTCGACGTAGCGCTTCTGGTTGACCGACTTCGGCCGGATCGTCTTGCCGCGCGACGACACGATGTCGAGGGTGAGCACCTCGACCGGCCGCTCGGCGTCCTTGCTGCGAAGCATCGTCACGCTGCGTTCGACGGCGTCCGCTGTCAGAGTCGTGCCGCTCTCGAGCAGCGCGACGAGCTCTTCGAACAGCTGGGCGACCACGGCGTTCTCGGGGCCGGCGCCGGTAATCGTGATCTCGTTGCCGCGGACGTGGATGTCGCTGTCGAACGCGCGCTCGATGATGCGCAGGAGTTCATCGCGGGATCCGAGCAGGCTGACCATCGAGTGTGCACCTGGCACGACGATGCGGGTCTGCATCGGGGAGGAGCCGGCCGTGGGATGGGCCTGGCTCGGTTCGGCTCGCATAGATCGGCCGGTGCGGCCTGCTCGCGCCTGCTTTCGGTCCTCGGTGACGTGGCCCCTCCATGGTACCCGCGCGCCGGAGGGCCGCCATGCGGTAAACCTCTGCGGTAAACCGACCCATCCGGATGCGCGTCGTATCCGTATGACCGCCGCACTCTTGAGCCGCCCGGGGAGCCGAACCTTGCTGGGCCAATTCGAGACGGCTACCGCAGACGAAGCGGTCGTCGAGCTATATCGAGCCCACTACGCGGGGCTAGTGCGCCTTTCCGCCATGTTGGTCGGCGACGTCGGAACCGCAGAGGAACTCGTCCAGGACGCCTTCGTCGCCATGCACGGCAGCTGGGGCCGCCTGCGAGATCCAGAAAAGGCACTGGCTTACCTGCGGCAGGCGATCGTCAACCGCTCCCGATCGGCGTTACGGCACCGCGCCGTGGTGGCCAAATATCCGCCGGCGCCACCACCCGACGTCCCAAGTGCAGAGCATTTTGCTGTAGCCGCAACCGAACGTGACCAGATCATGCGGGCGATCCACGCGCTACCTCGCCGGCAGCGGGAAACCCTCCTGCTGCGGTATTACTCCGATCTTTCGGAGGCCCAAATAGCCGACACCCTCGGCATCAGTCAGGGCGCCGTCAAGAGCCACGCATCCCGTGGTCTGGCCGCCCTTCGCACCGTTTTGGAGATCACGCCATGAGCGACCGCACGGGTCCCTTCGAACCCGACGGCGCGTCTGCCGACGACGACGCTGCGCGGCACCTGCGCGAAGTGCTCGCGCGCGAAGCCCGAGCCATCACGCCGTCCGCTGATGGGCTCGCGATGATCCGCGAGAAGATCCGCGCCCAGCGTCCGAGGCGGCGCAATTGGGTGCGCGCATTCCAGATCGGCGGCGCCGGTCTCGCAACAGCAGCGGTCGCGATTATCGGCGTCGCGATTGCGCAGAACAAGTCAGGGACCCCCAACCACCCAGCCGCCACCGCAGCCGCCGCGTCGTCGCCGACCACCGCCGCATCGGCGCCTGTCGTGCCGCCTGCTACTCCTGCCGTCTCGCCCGCGCCGGTCTCATCGGGGCCCAGCAGCTACCCGGTGTGGGTCTACTACGTCGACAAGCGCAAAGACCCGCAGCAGCTGCTGTTCCGCGAGCGTGCGATCTGGCCGTCGTCGCCGCAGCACACCTTCGTCAAGGACGCGGTCGACGCGATGCTCGCGACTCCGGCGCAGGATCCTGACTACACCAGCTACTGGCCGGCCGGCACCACGTTGCTGTCGGCAAACATCGTGAACGGCACGACGGCGGTCGTGAACCTGTCGAGCGAGGCGAGCCACGGGCCCGCGAACGAGGCGGCCATCAGCGCGCAACAGTTGCTCTACACGATCATCGCCGCCGCGCCAAAGATCGACGCCCTCCAGCTACAGATCGCCGGCGTACCGGTCACCTCCTTGTGGGGCACCCCACTGGGCGAAACTGCAAGCTCAGGCGCGCCCGCATCCGCATCCGCAACCGCGCCGGGGACCGTGACAGCGCTGCCCGCGTGGCAGGTGTGGGGTCACGTCTGGATCACCCAGCCCACCGAGAATGCAACAGTGGCGTCGTCGGTGGTGATTGCCGGTGAGGCGAGCGTGTTCGAGGGGACCGTCACGTGGCAGCTGCGCAGCAACGGCGGTGTCCTTAAGACCGGAAGCGTCAACGCCGATGTCGGTGCCCCCGACCGTGGCCTGTGGAGCTTCACGCTCGACGGCCTCGCGCCAGGGCAATACGCGATCCGGGCGTACGAGACATCGGCGAAAGACGGCTCGGTCACCTTCCTCGACGACAAGACCTTCACCGTCAGCTGACGTCGCCGTCTTCTCAGGCGGCCACCCCCCGGCGTCCCGCCCTGGTCACGCTAGGCGAACCCTCACTTCCACAGGTGCGCCCACCTGCTGAAGTGACCGGTAGCCCCCCTCACAGATCAACCTGCAGCGGCCAGACGGGTGCGCTTAGCCCCAGCGGCCGGAGTTTGCCATCACAATGGCGGCGGCGACGGTGCCTGCGGTCGAGGTGCGCAACACGGTCGGGCCAAGGCGGCGGACGACGGCACCCGCTGCCTCGAACGCGGCTATCTCGTCGTCGGCGATGCCACCTTCAGGGCCCACGACCAGCACGACCTCGCCGTCGGTGGGAAGCGTGAGCGCCCGCAGCGGCTGATGTGACACCTCGTGCAGGACGACGGCAAGCCCGCCGGCCTGCACGACAGACTTGAGCCGAGCAACGACCGCGGATGTCGCCTCGAGCAATGGGACGTCGACCAGCCAGGGTCGTCGCGCCTGCTTCGCGGCCTCACGCGCAGTTGTGCGCCATCGCGTGACGGCCTTCTGTGCCCGCGGCGAGTCCCAGCGAACGATCGAGCGGGACGCCTGCCACGGCACGATGACATCGACGCCGACCTCGGTCATCGTCTCGACGGCCCGCTCGTCGCGGTCGCCCTTTGCCAAGGCCTGCACGACAGTGATGCGAGGCACCGGCCGCGGCACCGCGACTCGCTCGATCACCCGGGCGTGCAAGACCTGGCCTACAACGGCGGTCACTTCCGCGACGCACAGCAACCCCGCGCCGTCCGATAGATCGAGTCGTTCGCCCGCGACCAGCCGGCGCACTGTCGCGGCGTGTCTGCCTTCGGCGCCGCCGAGTTCAACGACGTCGCCGACTTCTGCAGACGCGAGCCGGTCGACGTCCGCGAAGAAGAGCGGTGCGGTCAAGTTGGCTCAGCGGCCGTTGAACGCGTCGCGAATGCGGCCGAAAAGACCGGGCGCAGCGGCTTTGAAGGCGCCATCAGGTGACTCCTCGCCGCGCAGGCTCGCCAGCTTGCGCACCAACTCTTCCTGCTCCGCATCGAGTTTGGTCGGCGTCGTGACCTCGAGGTGAACATGCAGGTCACCGCGGCTATTCGAGCGCAGCCGGGGCACGCCGCGGCCGCGCAACGGGATCACGGTGCCGGACTGCGTGCCGGGCTTCACGTCGATGTCGACCGGGCCGTCGAGGGTCTCGACCTTGAGCGAAGTGCCCAAAGCGGCCGCCGTCATGGGCACTGGCACCGCCGCATGCAGATCGATGCCGTGGCGCTCGAACGTCGGGTGCTTGCGCTCTTCGATCTCAACGTAGAGATCACCGGGTGGGCCGCCGCCCGGACCAACCTCGCCCTCGCCGGTCAGCCGCAGCCGCATGCCGTGCTCGACACCGGCCGGGATCCCGACCTCGACGGTGCGCCGCGCCCGCACCCGGCCGTCACCCGAACACTCCGGACATGGGTGCCTGATGACGGTGCCGACGCCGGCGCACTGCGGGCACGGCCGCGACGTCATGACCTGACCGAGGAACGACCGCGTCACCTGGCTAACCTCGCCGCGACCCTTGCACACCTGGCACGTTTCGGGATGCGTGCCCGACGCGGTGCCTGCTCCGTCGCAGGTCGCGCACACGATCGCCGTCTCGATGTTGAGTTCGCGAGTGGCGCCGAACACTGCTTCGACAAGATCGATCTCGACGTGGATCAGCGCGTCGTTGCCTTTGCGGGTACGGGTTCGCGGACCGCGGGCCGCACCGCCGCCGAAGAACGCGTCCATGATGTCGCCGAGGCCGCCGAAGCCTGCGCTGAAAGGGTTATTGCCGGACGCCGACAGCGGGTCGCCGCCCATGTCGTAGAGCTGCCTCTTGCTGGGGTCGGACAAAACCTCGTACGCCGAGGTGATCTCCTTGAAGCGCTCCTGGGTCTCCGCATCGGGATTGACGTCAGGGTGCAGCTGTCTGGCCAGCCGCCGGTACGCGCGCTTGATCTCCTCGGGCGGTGCGTCCTTACGCACCCCGAGGGTCGCGTAATGGTCGCGCGCCACCAGGTGACTCCCCGCTGCTCGGCTAGAACTGCTGCTTCGTTAGTACTTCGGTATTTCAGGACTCGGCGAGAATTCGTCCGACGTAACGTGCGACCGCGCCGACAGCCGCCATCGTGCCCGGATAGTCCATCCGCATCGGACCAAGCACACCGAGACTGGCGAGTGCCCGGCTGCCCGAGCCGTACGTCGCGCTCACCATCGAGGTCGACCGCAGGCCCTCGTACGGGTTCTCGTCACCGATTCGTACCGTCACCTCGGTCGGCCTACTTGCCTCACCCAACAGCCGGATGAGAACGACCTGCTCCTCGAGTGCTTCCAGCACCGGATGCACCGAGTCGGGGAAGTCGAGCGCCAAGCGCGTGAGGTTCGACGCGCCGCCAACGACGACGCGCTCTTCTCTCCGCTCGACCAATGACGCAAGAAGCACCGCGACGACGGCGGACGCGTTGCCCCGGGTAGCCGGCGGCTCGGCTTCTGCCAGATCGGCCAAGTCGTTGGGGACGTCGTGAATCGGTCGGCCGGCGATGCGCTGGTTCAGGCGGGCACGCAGATCGCTGACAGTCCGCTCGTCGATCAAGCCGGGGAGGTCGACCTGCCGCTGCTCGACCCGACCCGTGTCAGTGATCAGGACGAGCATCAGCCGGGTGTCGCTCAGCTTGATCAGCTCGAGGTGCCGCACAGACGATCGGTCAAGAATCGGGTACTGGACGACGGCAACGTGCCTCGTCAGTTGGGCCAGCAATCGGACGGTCCTCGACACCACGTCGTCGAGGTCGAGGGCACCGTCGAGGAACTGTTCGATCGCCCGGCGCTCGGCGCTGCTCAGTGGCTTGACGGTCGACAGCCGGTCGACGAAGAGCCGGTAGCCCTTGTCGGTCGGCACCCGGCCGGCGCTGGTGTGGGGCTGGGCGATGTAGCCCTCTTCTTCGAGCGCGGCCATGTCGTTGCGCACAGTCGCGGGCGAGACTCCGAGATGGTGCCGCTCGACCAGGGCCTTGGAGCCGACCGGCTCGTTGGTCGACACAAAGTCCTGGACGATGGCGCGCAGCACGTCGAGCTTGCGATCGTCGAGCATGCGTTCCACCTCCATCGACCGCCTGAGGGCCGCCTGGCACTCCTTCGGCCCGAGTGCCAGTGTACGGCGCGCGACACTCAGGCATAGAAATGACGTGCCTGTGCGTCTAAGTGCGTAAAGGGGGTGCGGTGGACGACGAGCTCGCCGACTTCGTGCGAGCCCGCTACCCACAGCTGCTCCGCCGGGGGTATCTGCTGACGGGCAGCCAGCTGGCAGCCGAGGACCTGGTGCAGGAGGCGTTGGCGCGTTGTTGCGCAGCGTGGCGGCGACACCCGGTCACCGAACCGGACGCTTACGTGCAGCGGGTGATGGTCAACGTCTTGATCAGTCGCTCGCGATTACGACGCTTCCGTGAAGAGATGACCGCGACCGTCCCTGAAGCCGGAGCTTCAGACCTCACAAGCCAACACGCAGATCGGGACGCCGTGTGGCGGGCGCTGCAGGAAACCGCGCCACGGCAGCGAGCCGTGCTGGTGTTGCGGTTCTACGAAGGCATGACCGAGAGCGAAATCGCTGCCTGTCTCGATATCACGGTCGGCACGGTGCGCAGTCAGACCGCGAAAGGACTCGCGCGCCTGCGGTCACTCGTTCCGACGACGGTCAGGACGGAGGACCAGCGATGACCGACGACATGGAGGAGCGATTGCGCGCGGCTCTTCGTGATCACGCTGGCGTCCCGGTTGCGGCTGGTGACCCGGTGGTTGCCGTGCAGGATCGGATGCGCCGGCGCAGTCGCCGCCGTGGGATCGCGGTCGGGTCGACCGCTGCATTGTGTGTGGCGGGAATCGCAATCGCGGCGACCGCACTCGCCGGCAACGACACGTCGTCAAGGCCGATCGGCCCTGCCGTCAGCTCAATTAGCCCATCTGTGCAGTCATCACCATCGCTGGCACCGTCGCCCGGTGGTCCTGTCACCTCGGCCGAAGCAACCGCCCCGGTTGTTTCACTGCCCGCCACACCGGCCACACCCGTGGCCACGACGACATTGCCACCCAACGTCTCGTCGCTCACGCTGCCAGGCGGCTACCGGTTCGGGGCGTTGACCACAGGCTCCGGTCCGCTTCTTGTCACGGCCACTATTCCGCTGCCATCGAACGACATAACCCCCATGTGCGCGGTGGCCTCAATCGGCGGCGATCCACCCGCAGTCGATGGCATCGCCACGAGCAATTGCGATGATCCCGTGACGGCAGGAAAGCAGGTGACCATGGTGGTCACCGAAAAGACCGACACCAAGAGCGCCAGCGGTCTTAGCGGGACGATCGCGATCTCTCACCGCAACACCAAGACGCAAGGCTTCACCGTCGGGCCCGTCATCATGAAATACACGCCCGTGTCAGACACAGCACCGGTGACTGCGTATGGCGGCGGCTCGCTCTGGATCTACGACGTCGACACGAACAACGGACCCGAGGCGATCCAAATCTCCGCAACCACGGGCCAAGTTCAGGACGTCGTCCGGACCCCTCAGCTGTACCGACCGATCATGGCCGCTAACGGCGACGGGCTCTGGTTTGGCAACTCGATCGAGGGCGGCGATCCGACGGCAGGCGGCGTATTTCACGTGGCGCCTGGATCTCATGCCGTAAGCACCGTGGTCGCGAGTTCGAGCAACGCAGTCGACTGGCTCGTCGCAGATAGCGGCCACGTCTGGGCAGGCATTCGTCCGGCAACGGCGACCGGAATCCTCAGTCTTTGGCGCTTCGACGGTCCGAAGGGCACTGTCGCATTCCATACGCCCGAGCCCACACTTCAGGCAGGTCCCAACTTCGTCGTCGGCAACGAGCAGGACGGCCTGTGGCTGACCACGTCAGATCCGCCGCTGGGCGCCTATCCGACGGCAACAGAAAGCCAACACCTCGACGTCATCAAGCTCGATGCCGACACAGGCAAGCCCACTGTGGAGGCCCAACTACCGCCACTCGACACGATCGACGCCGGATCGCAGGCCGGGCAAGGCCAAGCGGCCGTCTTCGCCAACGACTACTTCCTGCTGCAGCCACCGTCCGTCGGCGGCTACACCGGCTTCACTCAGCTCCTTCGGGTGACGCCGTTGCCTTAGTTTCCGGCGTGCCAGGTCCCTCCGCCTCGTGCCTGGCTCGGTCTCGCGCGGCGAACCAAGCGAGGCTCGCCGGTAACAGAAACGGCACGATCAGCAACGACAGCCAATCGCGAAACGTGTTGCCCTCGAAGCCTGTCCAGGCCCAGTGCAGCCGGTAGCCGCCGATCACCACAACGACGAAGCCGACCAGCAGGGCGCCGAGGACGAGCCGCCACTCGCGGGCCATGGTGGCGTGCGTCTCGAACCACAACGGCAAAAACGCAACTACGACCGGCAGCGCAAGAAGTTCGAGCCAGTCCCAGAAGGTGTTGCCTGGAAAGCCGGTCCACGTCCACCCGAGGTTGTAGCCGCCGATGATCAGGACGACAAACGCCGCGACGACGCCGCCCAAGACCCACCGCCAACCGATCATCCAGCGCTCGCGCGTGCGGTACCAAAGCGGCAACGTGGCGAGCACGACCGGCAGCAGCACCACGTGCATCAGGTCCCACAGCTGGTCGTCCTTGTTGAAGCCCGTCCAGCGCCACTTGAAGGCGTAACCCGCGGCGACGATCAGGACGAAACCAACTGCCAGAGCCGGCAGCGTGAACCGCGGCATCGGGGGGCTCGACTGTCCGGTCCCCGATCGCTCTGCAACGCCAGCTTGGTCGCTCGTTACGCCGCCCATATCGCCCCTTGACGAACCCGCTCTCAACAGCGGAGCGTACCTACGGCGCCGCACGAAAGGACACCTTGCCGATGGCAGATCAGACGGTAGCGGGCACCGGCGAAAGTGCGAACTCGAAGTGGCTCGCCCTGGCAGCGATGCTGTTCGCGGTCGCCATGACGTTTATCGATCAAACGATCGTCGCCATCGCGTCGCAGAGCATTCAGTCGAACTTGTCACTCAGCCGGGCCGGCACCCAGTGGGTGGTCAACGCCTATCTGCTCGCGCTAGCCGCAACCTTCGCGCTTGGCGGCAGGCTCGCCGACGTGCTTGGCCATAAGCGCATGGTGCTCATCGGAATCTTCGGATTCGCGATCTCCTCCGCCCTGTGCGGCGCCACCCCGAAGGGCAGCCTCGCGCAGGCCTGGATCGTTCTTTTCCGCGTCACGCAGGGGATCTCGGGCGCCATCATGATTCCCGCCGCACTGGCGATCGTGGTCGCGATCTTCCCGGTGCGCGAACGCGGGCGCGCACTGGCGATCTTCTTTGGCGTCAGCGGCGGCCTCACGTCGATCGGCCCGATCGCGGGGGGTTACCTCACGCAGTGGACGTGGCGGGCGATCTTCTGGATCAACATTCCGGTGGCCATCATCGCCCTCGTCCTCACCGTGATGGCGGGCATCACGCCATCACGGCGGCGCGAGCCCATCGACTGGGCCGGCGGCGCACTCGCCGCAATCGCGATGGGCCTATCGGTCCTCGGATTCGAGCAAGCCCCGGTATGGGGGTGGCGGTCTCCGCTGACGATCGCATGCATCGTCGCCGGCTTGATCGGCATCGTCATCTTCGTGCGCTTCGAGGCCGCCGCGACGTACCCGCTCATTCGGGTGGCGATTTTCCGCAGCCGGGCGTTCGTTGTCGACAACCTCGTGCTGTTCTTCTCGATGATTGCGTTCGTGCCCGTCTTCTTCTTCGCCAGCGTCTACTCGCAGGTGTCGCTTGGCTACAACGCGAGCAAGGCCGGTCTTTACTTGCTCCTTTTCTTCGCCGGCTTTGCGCCAGCAGCACAGATCGGTGGCCGGATGCTCGACCGCGGCGGCGCGAGACGCCCAATGGCTCTCGGCTGCGCTCTCGCGACGGTCGGCTTCGCGTTGTGGGCGCACTCACTGACCCACCTGAGCCTCGGCGCGCAGTGGCCCTACATCGTGATGTCCGGCGCCGGCATAGGTCTGTTACTCGGCCCCGCGAGCACCGACGCGGTGAACCGCGCGATCGGCGCGTCATACGGCGAGGTCACTGGCATCACGCAGACGGTCAGAAACTACGGCTCGACCTTGGGGATTGCCGTACTCGGCACCGTGTTAACCACGGTGTTCACCAACCACCTCACGACCTCATTCGCGAAGCTCGGAGTGCCCAGGAACGTCGCGGTCTCTATCGCGCACGGGTCGACTCAGGCGGGTAGTGGTCCGAGTGCCTTGAGTTCCGCGCCAGCTTCCTTGCGGCCACAGATCTCGGCGGCTGTCGCTCACGACTTCGCGGTTGCGACCGGCGCCGTCTTGTACGGGATGGCGATCGTGCATGCGGTCGCGTTCATCATCGCCCGCAGGCATCCCGGCGGCGTACCCGACGCTCAACCAATGCCGTCCAAGGCCCAGCCCGCGAACGCCGCCTGAGCCGGTCGATCCAACCGCTAGCCGAGCAGGCGTCGCACCACGCCGTCCGCAAGTAAGCGGCCCTCGCGAGTGAGAACTGCGCGGCGCTGCTCGAAGGCCAGCGGTTCGAGCAAGCCGGCAGCGACCTCGGCGACCGCGGCAGCGCGACCCGTGTCGTCGAGTTCGAGCAGGTCGAGACCCTCGACGAGGCGCAGCTGCAACAGCACCAGCTCGTCGCGCCGTGCTGAGGCGTCGAGACACTCGCGCGCATGGCCGGGGCTGAGACCGGCCGAAACCCGCGCCGCGTACGCCGTCGGGTGCTTCACGTTCCACCAGCGCACTCCCCCGACATGACTGTGGGCACCGGGCCCAACACCCCACCAATCGAAACTGCGCCAGTACGCCAAGTTGTGCCGGCATTGCCCACTCGGCTTCGCCCAGTTCGACACCTCGTACCAGCAAAACCCTGCAGCTCTCAGCATCTCGTCGGCGATCAAATATCGATCGGCCAGCACATCGTCGTCCGGCCTTGGAAGTTCACCCCGGGCGACCCGGCCAGCGAGCCGCGTGCCGTCCTCAACGATGAGCGAATAGGCACTGATGTGGTCGGGCTCGGCTTCGATCGCCGCATCGAGCGACGCCCGCCAATCGTCGTCCGATTCACCAGGGGTGCCGTAGATGAGGTCGAGACTGACGTGCTCGAACCCTGCCGCTCGAGCCTCGGCGACTCTCAAAGTCGGTGTGCCTGGCGTGTGCATGCGATCAAGAACCGCAAGCACGTGCGGACGCGCCGACTGCATGCCGAGGCTCACGCGGGTGAAGCCAGCGTCGCGAAGCGCCACCAACGAACGGGCATCAACCGATTCCGGGTTGGCCTCGGTCGTCACCTCGGCATCAGACGCAAGACCAAAAAGGTCGCGGACGGCGGAGAGCATCGCCGCGAGATCAGCCACCGGCAGCAGGGTCGGAGTGCCACCGCCGAAGAACACCGTCTGCACGGGCATCTCGACGTCGCCGAGCACGCCGCGCGCAAACTTCAGTTCGGCGATCGCATCGTGCGCGTAGGACGCCTGGCTCGCCCCCCCGCCCAGCTCAGAGGCCGTGTAGGTGTTGAAGTCGCAATAGCCGCAGCGGGTCGCGCAATACGGCACGTGGATGTAGACGCTGAACGGCCGCGAACCCACACCAGCGAGGACGTCGGGGGGCAGGGCTCCGTCGGACGGCTGCGGGTCGCCGTCCGGCAACGTCGATGGCACGGTCACATTCTGCGCACAGGTCCAAAACCACTAGTGCAGTTGACCCGTTATGGGAGCAGAATCAGGAGTGCCCGAGGAGGCGGCAAGCTGGTGTTCTGGCTCGCGCTATGGCTTACGGCGACGGTCGCAATCTGCGTACTTGCACTGCTACCGGCGAACCGCGTCGCCCTGCACGTGAAGGTGGTGGACGCCGTGAGCCGGCGTTGGCACCGATTCGTGCCGGCACCGGCCGAACCTGTCGGTCCGCCGATCGAGGACCTCGCCAAGAGCTTGCGCCGACTCCAGCAATGGCTGGACAGCTACGCAGAGTCTCGGCCGATCCCTGGCAAGGCCACCAAGGTGATCGCCACAACCAACGCCTACGACCGCGTGCTGGTCGAGGCCTGTCGGGCGCTCCAGGTGCCCGAGGGGCTCGACGGCACCGACGGGCTCGACCGCGAGGCGGAACGGCTGCGTATGCAGTCGGCGCTCGTCGACGCCGGCCTCGTGCTGAGCGCGCGTCGCCAAGCCGAGCGCTGAATCCGACTAAGAGTTCTCCTCGGTGTACCGCAGAGCGAACTGGTAGTCGGCCTCGGGCAGTTGGGGCGCATCGAGCATCCGTGGGATCAGGCTGCGGTCCGCCGTCCGGGCCCGAAAGACCAGCCCGATGGTGACGTCATGATCGGGTCTGTCCTCGATGACGACCTCGTCACCCTCGCCTAGCTCGCCCTCCTCGAGAACCCGCAAGTAGGCGCCCGGCCGGCCATCGTCGGTGAACCGCTTAACCCAATGTGGCTCCCCGAGCCAGTTCTGGAAAACGACGCAAGGAAAGCGCGGACGCGAGACCTGGAGCAAGGCGCTGCCGATGCGCCACGTCTCACCGATCAGCGCGCCCGTGATGTCGAGGCCGCGGGTCGACAAGTTCTCACCGAACTGACCTGGCCGTAGCTCGCGATCAAGCAGCCGCGCCCAATCGTCAAGGTCCTCCATCGCGTAGGCATACACCGCCTGTTCCGGGCCGCCGTGGTTCGCGGTGTCGCTCTGCGAGTCACCGTCGAGCCCGAGCCGACGCGCTGCCACCCGGCCCTGCACCGCGCGCTTGTCGATCGAGCTCACGCCAGACTTGCCCGGCATCGGCTTGCCGCGGCCGACGTTGACGGCCACCACAGTCGCGGGCGTCATGGGTCAGTCCTTGGCCGTCGGAGCGGTCGAGAGCGCGGCGATAAACGCCTCCTGCGGAACCTCGACGCGGCCGACCATCTTCATCCGCTTCTTGCCTTCCTTCTGCTTCTCCAGCAGCTTGCGCTTACGGCTGATGTCACCGCCGTAGCACTTCGCGAGCACGTCCTTGCGGATCGCCCGAATGCTCTCTCGGGCGATAATGCGCGACCCGATCGCCGCCTGGATCGGGACCTCGAACTGTTGACGCGGGATCAGTTCGCGCAGCTTCTTCGTCATCTCGACGCCGTAGGCGTAGGCCTTGTCCTTGTGCACGATCGCGCTGAACGCGTCGACAGCCTCACCCTGCAGCAAGATGTCGACCTTGACGAGATCGCCCACCTGCTCGCCGGTCGGCTCGTAGTCGAGGCTGGCATAGCCGCGGGTCCGCGACTTCAGCTGATCAAAAAAATCAAACGCGATCTCGGCCATCGGCATCGTGTAACGCAGCTCGACGCGGTCGGCCGACAGGTAGTCCATGCCAAGCAACGTGCCGCGCCGGCTTTGGCAGAGCTCCATGATCGTGCCGACGTAGTCGCTGGGCGAGAGCACGGTCGCCCGCACAACCGGCTCGTAGACCTCGGCGATCTTCCCCTCGGGATACTCACTCGGGTTCGTGACGGTGATCTCCTTGCCGTCCTCGCGAATGACGCGGTAGACGACGTTGGGCGCGGTCGAGATCAGGTCGAGGTTGAACTCGCGCTCGAGACGCTCGCGCACGATCTCCAAGTGCAGCAAGCCGAGGAAGCCACAGCGGAATCCGAACCCGAGCGCTGCGCTGGTCTCCGGTTCGTAGGCAAGAGCCGCGTCGTTGAGTTGCAGGCGGTCGAGCGCGTCGCGCAGCAGCGGGTAGTCGCTGCCGTCGATCGGATAGAGCCCGGAGTAGACCATCGGCTTGGGCAGCGTGTACTCGGCGAGCGGGTCGGTCGCTGCCCTGCTCACCACGGTCACGGTGTCGCCCACTCGCGACTGGCGAACGTCCTTCACCCCGGTGATGAGGTAGCCGACTTCGCCGACGCCAAGACCCTCGGTCGGGATCGGCTCGGGTGAAATCACCCCGACCTCGAGCAGCTCGTGGGTGGTGCCGGTCGAGAGCATCTTGATGCGCTCGCGACTCGATAGGTAACCATCGACGACCCGCACGTACGTGACGACGCCGCGATAGACGTCGTAGACGGAGTCGAAAATCAGCGCACGCGGCGGCGCCTCGAAGTCGCCCACCGGCGGCGGAACCTGGTGCACGACGTGGTCGAGAAGTTCGCGGACGCCAGAGCCGGTCTTCGCACTGACTCGCAAGACGTCGCCGGGCTCACACCCGATGACGTGCGCGAGCTCCTCCGCGTACCGCTCGGGCTGTGCAGCCGGCAGGTCGATCTTGTTCAGCACCGGAATGATGTGCAGATCGCTCTGGATCGCCAGGTAGAGGTTGGCCAGCGTCTGCGCCTCGATCCCCTGCGCCGCATCGACCAGCAGCACCGCGCCCTCGCACGCTGCCAGCGACCGGGATACCTCGTAAGTGAAGTCGACGTGGCCAGGCGTGTCGATCATGTTCAGCACGTAACCGGCGCCGTTGACCTTCCACGGCAGCCGGACGGCCTGGCTTTTGATGGTGATGCCGCGCTCGCGCTCGATGTCCATCCGGTCGAGGTATTGGGCGCGCATCGAGCGCTCGTCGACCACGCCCGTGAGTTGCAGCATGCGGTCGGCCAGCGTCGACTTGCCGTGATCGATGTGGGCGATGATGCAGAAG